>JAFWQQ010000034.1 GCA_017545165.1 Oscillospiraceae bacterium | reverse complement strand
GGATTTGTGTCAGGCGAGGCGCTTTTCGCAGCGAATAATGGAGATATATTTGCAAGGAAAGCAACGAAGCATGGCGCGAATCCAGCCGCAAAGATTGTCTGATTTCTATTAGGTTTTAGTATACGACGCCTTAGAAAGATTTCGAGGAGGATTTGCGCCAGGCGAGGCAGCGGCCGCAGAGAATACTTGGTGTATTGTCATACTATTCACCGATAAAAAGCTTTAGAATTTTACCGAGTCAGAATCGCGTCAGGCGAGGCGGCGGCCGCAGGGCATAATGGACATATATGGCAAAGGCCGCCAACGAAGCATGGCGCGATTCTGGCCGGTAAAAAATGAAGGGTTTTATCGGTGGATAGTATCAAGGCCGATAACGAAGCATGGCACAAATCCGGCCGAAAGATTTCAAGCTGTTCTATTGGTTGATCGTATAAGCTGAGCCGAAGCGCTGCCTGGCGGACGCTCTTCGCCGCCGCGCCGGCAGATCAGAATGATCCTTTCACGGAAAACCGCCCGGCCAAAATGGCCGGGCGGCTGGAGTAGTGCAAAGTGTTCCGTTTCTGGATCAGGGCACGATTGGCAGCTCATCCACGTCCGGACCGGGCAGCGGCGGTTTTTCCTGGTCTTCGCCGGGCTTTTCCTCCCCGGCGGGGGCCTGTTCGCTGCCGGAGTCCGAGCCGTCCTCCCCTGCCGGCGTCTGAGCGCTGCCGGCATCCGAGCCTTCCTCCCCCGCCGGCGTCTCATCGCTGCCGGCGTCGGTGCGCTCTTCTTCCTGCGCAGGGGGAGGGCTGGCTTTCTCCTTCTGGGGGATGGGAGCGGGAGTTCCCTTCGGAGACGGGCTCTCTGCCGCTGCCGTCTTCGCCGGCTCCTCCGAAGCTCGGGGCTCCGGGGCCGTCGTCGCGGACGGGGCTGGAGCGGCAGCAGGCTCGTCTGTCTCCTCAGGAGGACAAGCTGTCGGGATCTGCGGTCCCGTCTCTACTCGCTCGCTGACAGCCTGGAAGCGTGCGGCAACCACAAGGGTCGCCGCCGCCGCCAGGATGATCAGCTGCAGCCAGAGGATCTTGCGCACCATGCTCCGGGTTTACTTGGACAGATAGTCCTTGGCAGCAACATGGTACGCAACCATGGACTTGACCAAATTCATCAGATTGGTGTCGTTCGCGTTGTTCATCATGTTGCTGTACACGTAGCTGTACACGCTGTAGTGGCACTCGAAGACCACGTTGCCGTCGGCGTCGGTGACCACGAATCTGTACGGTACGTCAAAGCTCTTGGCCGGCACGTTCTTGGACTCGACATAGTAGCGCTTGCCGGACTTGACGGGAGTAACTTCCTCACCGTTGATCTTGAAGGTCAGGCTGCTCAGATCCACGCCGGAGGGCACCGTGTAGTACTGACGCATCTTGATCTCGGCCTGGAGCAGCATAGAGGTGCCCACATAGCCGAGGACCTCCTCGTTCTTGGTGATGACCTGACCGGCGTAATCCGCCAGATCCTCAGCGCTGATGTCGGGCAGCTCGCCATAGAGCTCCGCCAGGTTCTCCGTGTTGTAGTTGTTGTACACCTGGGCATAGTGACCGAAGTCGCTCAGCGCCTTCAGGGTTTCAACCAGCTTCTCGTTGGAGCTGACGGCAATGTTTTTGTCGATGTAATCCTGCGCCTTGTAGGTGTAGCCGTCAGGCAGGTAGCTCTGATCCTTGTCGAGCATGATGATCGGCTGATCGTCGCCGCTGAAGAGCTTCACATTGATCTCATCGTTGAACATCTTGGGACCAAGGTTGAAGTCAAAGCCATAGACGTACTTGCCGGTTCCGACCTTCACCTTGCCGGCGTTCTTCACCAGGATCTTGGCGCCGTTGACGATGGCGTAGGAGCCCTTATCGCTCAGAACGTCGCTGGAGAGGCTCAGATAGCACTTGGCGGCGAACTTCTCGCCGATGACCAGAGAAGTGCCGTAGACGGTGGCGCCGACCTCAGCGGTCATGGTGTCGGTGTACTCAACCTCGTTCAGGGTCACGGTCGCGGTGAAGCTGATGCTGCCGTCCTCATTGGCCTCGCTGGTGATCTCAGCCGGCAGCTGCAGGACCTCATCGCAGACGGTGCAGCGGAAGGTAGCCTGCGCTTCGGTAAAGTCCGCATTCCAGAGCCAGCTGGGCTCGCCCCAGAGGTGACCGGCGGCAGGCAGCTCTTCCGTCATGGTATCGGTGTAGGTCTTGCCCTCGAACTCCACGGTGGCGGTGTAGGTCTTCTCACCGGCGGTCTCACAGCTGGGCTCAACGGTGACTTCGCTGGTCACAGCGGCCTCGACCACCTGCTCGTCTCCGCAGAAGCCGCAGACGAACTTGGCAGTGGCGGTGAAGTTCTCCGTCCAGGTCCACTCGGGCTCAAGGTAGCCATGGCCGGTAGCGGGGATCTCGATGCTCTGCTCGTCGGTATAGGTCTCGCCCTCGAACTCAACGGTGGCGATGAACGTGTGCGCGCCGGGAACGGTGCAGCCAGGCTCGCCGTAAGTCTGCTCGATCACGGCCTCAACTTCCTCGGTTTCGCCGCAGGCGGTGCAGGTGAACACGGCCTTGGCAGAGCTGAAGTCCTCCGCCCAGACCCATTCGGGCTCGCCGAAGCTGTGGCCCTCAGCAGGGATCTCCTCATCCTGGAGATCGGTGTAGGTCTCGCCCTCGAACTCCACCGTAGCGGTGAAGGTGAGGACACCGGGCTCGGTGCAGGTGGGATCCGTGGTCACTTCGCTGGTGATGACAGCCTCGACGGTCTTGCTCACGCCGTCCTCCGGGCAGATGAACACGGCCTTGGCAGAGCTGTAATCCTCCGCCCAGATCCAGTGATCCAGCGCAAAGGCATGCTCGTGATCCTCGGGAACCGTGCTGGAGCCCAGGATTACCAGCTCCTCGCGAGGCAGAGCGGCCTCAGCGACGTCGCTGTCCTTGAAGTTCTCCTCGTGGGTAACGATGGACACGGTGCCGACGCTCTCCACGTCGAACTTCAGCGTCAGGATGATGCCGTCGGTGGGGATGCCGTTCAGGTCGACCCAGGCCAGCACAAAGTGGCCCAGCTCCTTGGTCTGATCCAGGATACCGGTGTACTGGGTGGCCGGGATGGCCTCCAGCAGCGTCACGGTGCTGGGATCATAGTTGATCTCGATCTTGCCGTTGAACATCACCTCGTCGGCGGTGATGTAGACCACGACCTCAGTGCTTACCTTCTCGGTCTCCGCATCGCCGGTGGGCTCCTCCACACGCACATAGTTCAGGCCGCCGCCGACGACATTGCCGTCCGCAGGCTCCTCGACAGGCGCGGGCTCCTCAACGGGCTCTTCTTCCTCAACGGGCTCTTCTTCCTCAACGGGCTCCTCGTCATCGACGGGCTCCTCGTCATCGACGGGCTCCTCGTCGTCGATGGGCTCCTCGTCGTCGATGGGCTCCTCGTCATCGACGGGCTCCTCGTCGTCGATGGGCTCCTCGTCGTCGATGGGCTCCTCGTCGTCGATGGGCTCCTCGTCGTCGAGATAGGCGTCGGGATCGGGAGCAAAGGGACTGAGGTTCGGGACTTCTGCCAGCAGCGGGCAGTTCTCGTCGATCACAGCCTCACTGTGGTCGGCGGCAGGCGCGCTCTCAAAGCCGAAGGCCGGATTGACGCCCAGCTCAAACAGGCCGCCCACGGGCCACACGCCGTCGGCGAAGCTGCCGACCGTGTAAACGCCGCCGGTATCCATCAGGTCGACCATGACCATGTCGACCTTGTTGGTGCCCTGGTTGAAGCAGCTCCAGTACAGGTTGCCGCCGTCAAAGTACAGGGACTGGAAGTACGGGGTGTCGCAGGTGACGCCCAGGTTGCCGAGCTTGCTGGGATTGAATCTGGTGAAGTTGCCGTTGTACACCAGGAAGCCGGCCTCGTACAGGTTACCGGCCTCGTCCACCAGGAACACCCAGTCGGTGTAGCCATAGGAGGAGTAGTCGTACAGCTCCTCATAGGCTATGCCTACCAGATAGTTGCCGCCGGTGTTGCTGGAGAAGTTGAACGCGCCGAGATAATCGCCGGTGGTCCGGTCGACAATGGCGACGTAAGTACCGTAGACGGCATACAGCAGGTTCTGGCCGCTCATGATGCTCAGAGCAGGGGCCTCGCAGAGATCCATGTAGCCGATCGAGGAGGCGCCGATCTCGCTGACAGACCAGTCGCTGGGATCCACGGTGTACAGGACGGAGGTCCACTCGCCGGAATCGAAGGTGGCGCCGTAGAGCACGTCGTCCTCCGCATAGGTGAGAGAGGCCATCTGCAGGCGCAGGGAATCCTCGGTGAGCATCTCATAGGTGGGGATGGTCTTCAGGTTGAAGGCGGAGAACCAGACCTGGCCGTTCTCGTCCCAGACGATGCCGTTCAGATCCTTATCCACAAACTTGACCAGGACTTCGCAGGTGCCGAACTTGGTGCTGTCCAGCAGAGAGGTGGCCGTGATGGTGACGGTGCCCTCTGCCACGCCGGTGACATAGCCGTCCTGATCAACGGTGGCGATAGACTCGTCAGAGGAGGTCCATTCCACCGCGTCGTCGATGCCCCAAGGCCGGACGTCGGCGGTCAGGCGGATGGTGCCGGTGCCGATGATAACGGCCTCTTCGGGGCTCACGGTGACGGACTCGACCGTGGCGTTCTCCAGGTCGTCCACGAAGTTGACCTTGTAGGTAGAGAGGTTGCAGGCGTAGTCATACACCTGGACCAGCAGGTAGGGGTACACTTCCTCTTCGCCGAAGAGCTCCTTCAGGTCGAAGCTGTAGTACACTTCCTTACCGCGGATGGTGTCTTCCACGGCGCCCTGGGCGTCGAGGAACTCGCCCTCGTCGGTAAAGAGGGCCACAGCCGCGATGAACTGGTTGTCGTGGGTGATGATCTCCAGCGTATCGGTGGCGGGTTCTTCTTCTTCGCCCGGCTCCTCAGGAGTGGGATCGTCGTCCACGATCGGGGTTTCGTCGTCGCCCTCGTTGATCTCGGCGACAACGTCGGTCACAGGCAGCTCATAGTCGTCGCCGCCGGGCTCTTCGGTGGTGTCGCGGTAGACCTTGACGATGTCAGGCGCGGTGTTGTCGATCACGAAGGGGATCGTGAGCTCAGAGCCCTCGCCCAGATCGTCCCAGCGGACAGAGCCGTCGTCGTTCACGTAGTACTCCAGAGCCAACTGGTAGTGAGCGGTGAGCTCGTCGCCTTCGCTGACGTTTCTGGGAACAAAGTTAAAGTTGGCAGTGGTATTGGTCTGCTGCCAGGTGCTCTGGTTCCGATAGTAGTAAACAGCGTAGGAGGAACCGCCCTGCATCTCCGTTCCGGGAACCGTACGATCGTACTTGTCCGTTACGTAGAAGCGGGAAGCGCCGGCGTTGCGGATCTGGGTATAGCGTACGCCAGCCAGACTGTCGTCAGCGTTCAGCGCGTTGCGCTCGGGATGATAGGTCTCGTCGTCCAGCAGCGGGTTGCCGCCGAAGTAATAGGTGCCGGTCTCGCCCTTGTACTTGACCAGGAAGGTCTCAATATCAAGGGAGGCCTCGCCCAGGCCGTTCTGGCTGGTGTTGGCATAATACTGGTACGGATACCACATCTCGCCGTCGCCGAATTCGTACTTGTACTCCAGACGGGAGCCGCGGTCGAACATGGTGGCGTCAGAGAACTTGCCGTTGAAGCCGAAGACGGGGATGGAGTGCTTCACGCCCAGGGCGCCGTCGCCGGTATCGCCCTCCTGGACGAAGAGGAAGCCTTCGACATAGTTGCCGTTGAACTGGTCATAGGAGCCCAGATCATAGCTGACGGAGGCGGTGATCACGGCGGTCTGACCGGCAGCCAGGTTCACCGCGGCGCCGTTCAGGGTCTCGAAGGCGATGCGGGCGTCGTTGGTGTCCACATTGCCGTCGTTATCCAGATCAGCGTACTCCAGGTTGTAGATCTCGACCGTATCGTCAGCGCACCAATCCAGCAGGCGCTGCGCGTCCTGGCCGTTGGAGACGCCGTCGTTGTTGAAGTCCAGCTTCAGGTCGCCCGGGGTATACTTCTCGCCGTTGACCGTCCAGATGATGCTGGCGGGCAGAGAGATGGTATACTCGGTGCGGAAGGCCTGCTGGGCCACCCACTGGGTGAAGAACTCGCCGTTGAGGTACAGGGACATGTCCTCATCGGAGAAGTTGGTCACGTTAAAGGTGGTGAAGAAGTAGTTGTACACCTCGCCGATCTCCGCCTTCACCTTGCCGTCGGCAATGGCGGTCCAGGCGGACGCGGGAGCAGAAGCGGGCAGGCCCACGATCTGGATCAGGGAGCGGGCGGTGATGGCGGCGTTCACATCCGCCAGGCCGGAGCCCTGCTTCATGATGGACCAGTAGTTGCCCGTGGCGGCCTCGCGCAGAGGCATGGAGGTGGACATCAGCAGGGACTGGGCCACGGCGCGATCGCTCATGCCCAGCTGCTCCGCAAGACCCGTCTCGCGGATGTACTGCTTCAGCACAGCCACCAGGCCGGCCACCTGAGGAGAGGCCATGGAGGTACCGGACATGATCTCATAGCCGTCGGGAGAGGCCAGGCCGTTGACGGACCAGATGTTGCCGCCGGGGGCCGTGATCTCGGGCTTCATGGTGAGAGCGCCGTTGCCGCCCCAGGAGCTGAAGGAGCTCATGGTCTGGTACTCGCTGGTGGGGGTGCCCAGGTTGGAAACGCCCAGATCAGCGCTGACGGTCAGGGTGCCCTCGTAGTAGGTCACGCCGTTGGCTTCCTTCTTCTGGCCCAGCATAGCCAGCATGATGCCCTCGTTCTGGGTGATGGACACGCAGGGATTGCTGTACAGATAGCCGGTCAGGTTCATATTGATGGAACCGGCATCGTTATTGAAAATGATGGTAGCGACCGTTCCCTGCTCCGCGCTGGCGTTGGCCTTGGCGAAGAAGGAGCTGCTGCCGCGCTGGCAGATGCCGATCTTGCCTTCCAGGATCTCGGAGCCGAGGGCGGCGAAGGAGTTGCCGCTGTAGTCGTTGTCGGCAACGCCGGGACCCGGGATCAGGATGTAGCCGTACTCGCCGGGAATGCTGCTCATAGGAGCATTGCCGTAGCCGCTGGTCTCGCTGTAGAAGATCTGGCTGCCGTCGGGGCCGGTCACATAGTGCCCCACCTGTCCCTTGTTGTCCACGGAAGCCACGGACAGGGAGTTGTGGTAGGTGGCGGGGGAGCCGCCGGTCTGGTAGTTCACGTCATCGGCGTACAAATTGTTGGCGCCGGTGGAATCGTACGTCCAGCTGTAGTTGTTGCCGGCGGAATTGCACCACACCACGCCGAAGCGGGTCAGCTTGTCCAGGATCTCCGCATAGGTGGTGTTGGTGGTCATGCCTGCGGAGGAGGAACCCAGGGACAGGTTCACAGAATCGCAGCCCAGGGTCATGGCGTCCTCGATGGCGACCATGTAGTCGGAGTCGTAGGCGCCGCCGCCCTTGCCGAAGACCTTCATGATCAGCAGCTGCGCGTCGGGCGCTTCGCCCTGGGTCATCACGGTCTCCAGCGCCTTGACATAGCTGCCGCCGCTGGGGATGTACTTGTTGGCGGCGGCAATGCCGGCCACGTGAGAGCCGTGCTCGCCCTGGCTGTCGTTGTCGTGGGTGATGTCGTAGTCATGGTCCACGTAGTTCACGCCGTAGGGGACCTTGGCGTCGCGGTACACGCCGTCCAGGTCGATCCACTGAGCAGCGTTCAGCTGATCCCAGACCGTGGCCACATCGGCCTCGGTCATCAGCGCCACGGGGACGTCGCGGGTCTCGTTCAGCTCGTCGATGGCGTACTCAAAGGCCGCTGCGTCGAAGGACTGGTGATCCGTGTCCAGGCCGGTATCGACGATCGCGATCCTGCTGCCGGCGCCGGTGTAGCCCAGGTTCCAGGCAGCGGTAGCGCCGGTCATCTCGGTGGCGGTGGCGTTCTCTACCTCGTCCTCCGTGGGGAAGTACTCCAGCTCAAGAACAACATCCTTCACACCGATCGTGTTGCGGATGCTCTCAATGCTGCCGTAGGGGACATAGGCGGAGATCATGTTCCCCGCAAGGGTGATGTTCCAGACGACGTCCAGCTGTTCGCCGCCGAGGACCTCTGCGGAGATCCGATCGGCCATCGCATCCTGCTGGGCTCTCAGGCCCGCACGATACGCGCCGGCGCTGGCAGGAGCATAGCCCGCGTCAATGGCGGATGCCTCCTGCAGCACGATGGATACACGGACATACTCATAGTCCGCGTAGGTGGGCTCTTCCTCCGCCAAAGGGTCGTTGGCAAAGGGGAGCCGCTCGGAAATGATGTCGTTGTCGACCTTCTCAAACGAGAGCTCGACACCGGAGCCGCTGACTTCTTCGGCGGTCTCTTCCTCGGGCGGGGTGACTTTGGGCTCGTCGTTATCCGCGGCGAAGCCGGTGACGCCCAGGGAAAGGATCATCGCGAGGGCCAGCAGCAAGGACAGGACGCTTTTCCAAGTCCTTCTCATGCTTCTTTCCTCCTTCAAATTTGAACTTTATATAAGGTGTCTCCACTTTATATACTTCAGAAATCTATCGAACGAAATATACTTCAGAAATCTATCGAACGAAAGCGGGGCTCATTCCCGCTCCCGTCTCGGCGTCGGCCGGGGCGGCAGCTCGCAGCATCCCTCCGGCTCCGCCTGCGCCACGCCCGGCAGTCGCAGCAGCGCCTCCAGTTCCGCCCGGTCAGCCATGAGAGACAGCACCGACGCCGTCCGCAGCCGGGAGAGGGCCTCCACGGGTCTCCCCAGAGCCTCCCCTGCGGCGGCCAGCACCGCGTCCGCGTCCGCGCCGGGGCTCAGCCGCAGCCGGACCCGGATCCGCTCTCCCCGCGTCGCGCTCAAGGCTGGGACTCCTCCGCCGGGGCAGGCTCCGTCTCGTCCTCCCCGGTCCAGGCCAGGCTTCCCACGCTCACCATGGGCCAGTACACCTCGGCCACCAGCTTGGAACGGTATACCTGCTCCCAGTCCACGTCCAGAGGCGCCTCGAAAGACGCGCAGAACTCAAACTGCGCCTCCTGGGCGCCGTCCTCGCTGTCCTCCGCGTTCAGGAGATAATAGAGGTAGATCCACTCATATTCTCCGTTCAGCTCATACTGCAGGAAGGCCAGCTGCCCCTCCACGGAAAAGCGGTCCAGCCCGTTCTCCCGGCAGAAGTTGAAGCAGTTCAGCCAGCGCGTCCGGCTCCATTGGCACAGGCCGAAGAAGTTGCCGGTCTCGTCGACGGCCCGGGGATCAAAGCTGCTTTCCCGGTGCATGTTGGCCAGGATCGCCGCCACAGCCGAATCCGGCAGATCCATCTCCCTGCGCAGAAAGTCGGTGATCTGGGCGATATTGGCCTGCTGCTCCTCCGGGCTCAGCGGCGGGTGCTCCGGCCGCTCAAAGAACTCCGGGATGGAAAGGGCGCTGGCAGATTGGGGGCAAAGGCAGCATAGGAGGACCACCGCCAGCAACAGACATGCGGCGCGCCGCAGCGCTCTGCACTTCATCCCGGTATGTCCCTCCCCTCTCCGTATCGATGGTTACATTCGCCCCACAATACAAAAATATATGTATAGTCAGTATACTGGCTTTTATTGCGTTTGTCAACGCAAATCCATCCGGCAAAAAAGAGGTTCCGGGGCATGTCCGCCCCGGAACCTCTGGTAAAAAGTGACGAAAAGACCCGCCGGAATTCCCAGATCCTGTATGTTTTGAGGGGATTCGTATCCCGGCAGTGATTTCCAAAAAAACGCTTTGCTTTAGAAGTCCAGCTTCTCCAGCTCGATCAGCGCCAGGATGTAGACCTTCAGCGCCTCCAGCAGCCAGTCCTTGCTGGCGGCCTCGTCCACGCCGTGGATGGGGCCGGCGAAGTCCGGCGCCGGACGCTCGGGATGCTCGGGGCCGAAGGAGACGGCGTTGGGGAAATCCCGGGCATAGGTGCCGCCGCCGATGGTGTAGGGCTTGGCGTTCTCTCCGGTGACGGCGTTGTAGGCGTCAATGCAGACCTGCACGGCGGGATTGTCCAGGCTCATGTAGAAGGGCTCGGCGTCCCGATCCACGGTGACCTCCGCCAGATCCCCGGCCAGGGCCTGGACCGCGGCGGCGATCTTCGCCCCGCTGGTGTTGGTGGGATAGCGGCTGTCCAGGGTCTGGAACACGCGCCCGTCCTCCACGCCGATGACGCCGCCGATGATGGTCAGCGGCTCAAAGAGCCCGTCGTCCGCCTGGACGCCCAGGCCGCTGCCGTCCCAGGCGCTGTGGAGCCGCTGCAGCAGCTCCAGCATCCTCCGCTCGTTCTCGTCCCCCACGCCGTTTGCCAGCAGGTAATCCACCAGCACGCCGATGGCGTTCACGGTGCCCTTGGGCAGGGAGGCATGGCCGCCCAGGCCCGTGGTGCAGACCCGCCAGAGGCCGGGCTCCAGCTGCTCCACGGTCACCCGCTCGGCGTTCTCCAGATGCGCCGCCTCCACGGTGGCCTCGGCCTTGTCGGGGATGGCGTTGGCCACGATGCCGCCCTTGATGTCCCGGATCTGGTGAAGCGGAAGCTTGAAGAGGATGCGGCCGTGATAGATGCCCTTCTCCCCGTTGCAGAGGGGGAAGTTGGCGTCGGGGCTGAAGCAGAAGAGGGGCGCGGGGTAGTTGGCCAGATAGTACTCCACGTCGCCCATGCCGGTCTCCTCATTGGCGCCCAGCAGCGCCCGGACCGGGTATTTGAGGGGGATGTTCCGCTCCTTCAGGTATTTGAGGGCGTAGAGGCAGAGGACGCTGGGGCCCTTGTCGTCCATCACGCCCCGGCCGATGATCCAGCCCTCCCGCTCCCGCATGGTGAAGGGGTCGTGCTCCCAGCCGTCGCCGGTGGGCACCACGTCCAGGTGGGTGATGGTGGCCAGATACCGGTCCTCCGCTCCCTGGCCCAGCTGGGCATAGCCGATCTTGTCGGCGCAGTTCACGGCCTCCAGTCCCAGCTCCCGGGAGATCTCCAGCCCCAGCTCCAGGGCCGCCTTGGGTCCCGGGCCGAAGGGTGCGCCGGGGGCGGCCTCCCCTTCCACGCTGTCCACAGCCACCAGCCGGGCGATGTCCCGGAAGATGGCGCTCTCGTTTTCCTGCACGAACAGGTCCAGATCGCGACGCAGCTCTTCGTTCATACGCTTGCTCCTTCAATTATCAGTATTGTTGGGTTCTTCCTTGCTCTCGCCGGAGGCAGGCCCCCCGGCTTTGTCCTTTTTGGCAGCCTTGAAATCCGGCTCGGTGCCGTCCAGCAGCCGGCGGATATTGCCCCGGTGCTGGAAGATTGCCAGGCACATGGCAAAGGCGGCCAGCACGATCTTGGGCGTCCCCACGCCGAAGATCACCGAAAAGGCGGTAATGGCCACGCAGGCCGTGATAGATCCCAGAGACACCTTCTTGCTGAGGACGGCAACGATCAGGAACACGGCGATGATGCCCACGAAGACCTTCCAGTCGATCATCAGGCCCAGAGCCGCGCCCACGGAGATGCCCTTGCCGCCCTTGAACTTGTGGAACACCGGGAAGCAGTGGCCCACCATGCAGCAGACCCCGCCCAGGGCCAGGCCCACATCTCCCAGCAGAAGGCTCCCGATCCAGGTGGCCAGCACGGCCTTGAGCATATCGCAGCCCAGGGTCACGAAGCCCATGCCCCAGCCGTAGACCCGGGCCATATTGGTGGCCCCGGCGTTGCCGCTGCCCTTGCCCCGCACGTCCCCGCCCAGGGCCAGGCGGGAGAGCAGGATCGAAGCGCTCATGGAGCCCAGCAGATAGCCGGCCACCGCGATGAGCAGATATTTCCAAATGTCCATTGTCACCTCCGCCGAAAGGCTCCCGCCCTTCGGGAACAGGATTGTTTGGGGATATTATAGTCTCCCCGTCTCCGCTTTTCAAGGGATGGCATTGTCAGTTTTCAGATTATTCAAAAGGCCGAAGCGGGTCCAGGGCTCCGTCCCCGGCGGCGGCAGGAAAAAGCGCAGCCTCTCCCCGCTCTCCGGGTGGCTGAAGCCAAGGCTGCAGGACCAGAGGGCCAGGGGCCAGGGGTCCTCCCGGGTGTCGTACTTCCGCTCCCCCGCCAGGGGCCAGCCGTGGGCGGCGAACTGGCAGCGGATCTGGTGGGTCCGCCCGGTGTGCAGCCGGATCCGCAGCAGGCTCAGCCCCTCCGCCGCGTCCAGCCGCCGGTAGTCCAGCAGGGCCTCCTGCACGTCCTTTCCCGGCTCCGGTACCACAAAAGTCATTTTCCGGGCCTTGTCCCGCCAGAGCAGGTCCCGCAGGCTCCCCTCCGACCGCGTCAGCCCGTGGACCGCCGCCAGATATTCCTTTTCAAAGCTCCCCTCCCGGATCTGCCGGGAGAGCTCCGAAGCCGCAGTCGCGGAACGGGCCAGCACCATCAGGCCGCCCACCACCCGGTCCAGCCGGTGCACGGTGCGCAGCTCCGCCCCGGGATCGCCCATCTGCTCCCGCAGCAGCTCCGGCAGGCCGCCGGGCTCGTCTGTGGACAGGACTCCCGCGGGCTTCACGCAGACCAGGATCGCCTTGTCCTCGTACAGGATCTCCATGCTTCCGCTCCTCCCCTTGCTTTCCATATTTTATATAGTAGCACAGTCTTGGCTCTATGCAAACGGCGGATTTCGTGATAAAATGAAAAAAATGTATGTTTTCGGAGGTCGCGCCGTATGGAGAACGCTTTCACTCCCCCCTGCCCTTACTGCAAAAAGTGCGGCGGCTGCCAGCTGCAGACCCTGCCCTATGCCGAGCAGCTGCGGAAAAAGACGGGCCTCTGCATCTCTCTGCTGGGGAAATTCGGCCACGTGGAGCCCATCTGGGGCATGGACGAGCCCACGCGCTACCGAAACAAGGTCCACGCCGCCTTCGCCCTGGACAATCGCCGGAAAGTGGTCTGCGGCATCTATCAGCCCGGCAGCCACGCCATCGTCCCGGCGGAGGACTGCATGATCGAGGACGCGGCGGCGGACGCGGTGATCCGGACCATCCGCTCCATGCTCCCGGCCTACAAGATCAAAGTCTTCGACGAGCGCAGCGGAACCGGCTGGCTGCGGCATGTGCTGGTGCGCCGGGGCTTCGCCACCGGGGAGCTGCTGGTGGTGCTGGTGGCGGTCTCCCCCATCTTCCCCACCCAGAAGCCCTTTGTGAAGGAGCTGACGGAAAAGCACCCGGAGATCAAAAGCGTGGTGCTGAACCTCAACGATCGCTTCGGCCCCGTGGTGCTGGGGACCCGGGAGAAGCTGCTCTACGGCCCGGGGACGATTGAGGATGTGCTCTGCGGCCATCGCTTCCGCATTTCCCCCCGCTCCTTCTATCAGGTGAACCCGGTGCAGACGGAAAAGCTCTACCGCTGCGCGGTGGACTTCGCCGGCCTGACCGGGAAGGAGACGGTGCTGGACACCTACTGCGGCATCGGCACCATCGGCATCACCGCCTCCGAGAAGGCCAGACAGGTCATCGGCGTGGAGCTGAACCGGGACGCGGTGCGGGACGCCATTGTCAACGCCAAGCTCAACGGCCTCAAAAACTGCTGGTTCACCGCCGGGGACGCCGGGGAGTACATGGAGCAGACCGCCCACAGCGGCCTGCGGCCCGACGTGGTCTTCCTGGACCCGCCCCGCGCCGGCAGCGACGAGCGCTTTCTCCGCTCCCTGCTGAAATGCGCCCCCGCCCGGGTGGTCTACGTCTCCTGCGACCCGCGCACCCTGGCCCGGGATCTGGAAACGCTCACCCAGGGCGGCTACCGGGTGGAGAAGCTCCAGCCGGTGGACATGTTCCCCTGGACGGAGCATGTGGAGACGGTTGTACAACTTTCCAAGGGAAACATATCGAGCGAGAAGATCCGCGTGGAATTCAATCTTGAAGATATGGACATGTCCGGGTTCCGGCAAGGAGCTACATACGAAGAGATCCAGGAGTGGGTGCAGGAAAAATACGGATTTCATGTCACGCATCTGAATATTGCGCAGGTCAAGCAGAAGCACGGAATCATCGAGAGGGAGAATTACAACAAGCCGAAGTCACCGGATTCCCGCCAGCCGGGCTGTCCGGAAGAAAAGGTAAAGGCCATAGAGAATGCGCTAAAGCATTTTCAGATGATTTGAAACTGCTCACATTCGGAGGTCAGTTATGACAAAAGATCAGGTAAAGCAAGCATTTCAACGAGGTCTTGGTCGAGGGATTCTTGCTGTCCAGGAGAACCCAGAGCGTTATCGGGAGCTTGTCCTTTGGGCTTGTGGGAGGAATCTTTCTTTTGATACACAGTGTGAGGGAACAAGGGCATGGTATGATTACCAATTGATTTCATGTTTTCCAGATAACAAAGAGTTCCTGGAGCTTATTGAGCAAAAGTTTCTGGGCAAGAAACCTGACTCGAGTTGGGACTATCTTCATTTTTCTGAACTTCTCATGTACTTTGCTATGGATGGCAATGATACTGCAGAAGCTGCATTATGGGATAGGTATGAAGACCTGTTATTCAGATTAATGAGCTTTCAACGAGCAAGCAGGACAAAAAGACAAACTGTTGAATGCTTTGAGACCCTCAGTGTTGCGTTAAGCTGGGAAAAAGATAACTATTTCAGAATTGCTGAAGATATTGGTGGCTTATTTCTAAAAAGCAAACAATATGATGCTTGGGATTTTGCATGGCTGTGTGAAAGCAGACCGCGAGAGTTCAACTCTGAACTCAGACGCAAATCAAAATCTTCACGAGAATTATCTGCCTTTTTCGCTGCTTTCGATGATCGTAAGAAAGAGATGAAAAACTGGTCTGCGAATCAGACGAAAAGACAGATTCCCGAAGGAGGCAGAGCATTATCTGTCTATCTAAAACGAAAGGCTCCGGAGTTAGCAACATCCTATGCGGAGGTTTATCTTTCCCAAAAGAATCCAGAGGAGCGGGCTAAAGCTCTGGAAGCCTTTTTTGTCTGTCCGTATCCCCTGGATCCGACGCCAATTATGAAAGATGCAGAATCCGATTGCCACTTGCTGCGTTCTGCTGCAATTGAGGCTCTTGGAGAGATTAGAAATCAAAAGGTTAGAGAGTATGCTTTGGGACACATAAACGATGACATTGATGGCATGCTTCCCATTGTTATTAAAAACTACATGCCTGAAGATGAAGCTTTTCTGCGAAAGTATATATCCGAATTGCAAGTTGATTATTCCTGTAAGACTGGTTGGCATGGAATACATTTCGAAATCCTGGATCTCTTTGATGCAGATGCCGGGATAACAAAGCCACCCAAATCGCTTCTTCCAATACTGTATGAATCAACGCTTTGTTCTTTCTGTAGAGGAACGGTTGTACGCCTAATGAACAAGTATCGAATGATATCTGACTCTATGTGGAAAGAACTCCTATTTGACAGTAATGATGACATTCGTGCTCTGGCCGATTCTCATTTCCGCAGAAGCATATCGGCTGCAGAAAAACAAAAACCTTCCCAATCATAGAAGCGTGAAAACGCGCAGCTCACACAAAGTGTGAATTCTGGGTTTGGGATGTGTTCCCAACGAGCCGGTGCAGAAATTGGCGCAGGTCCGGATCAGTACACTGCTTGCAAAGTACTGAATAGCCATCCGGACATGCTCGCCAATTTGTAAAACCTGTATGTGCAGGCCCTGCTTGCCAAGTACCAAAGCCATCATATCTGAATCCGACTGGAACCTGGCACAGGAAAAACGGAAAAAGAATGCTTATCGCCGGGAGAAGGTCCATGACGTCAATCATGTCCATCTTCTTTCAGGTCTGCTGAGATGCCCTGATTGCGGAAAGCCCTTATATGGCAATATCGCCAAGGCTCACAGCAAGGACAACAAGACCAGGTATTACTACTACTGCAAGAACACGCGCGGCGAGACCGGCCACAGATGCTCTTTCCGGACAAATCTGGAACAGACGGAACTCGATCGGTATGTGGCTGCAATCATCTCTGCCATGATTCACGACAGGCAGTTTGAAGCTGCCATTCAAAAGAAGATCGGTACAGCAGTCAGCACGGATAATCTTGAGAAAGAGCTTGATACCGTCAAGGGCCAGTTGCGGCAGCTGCTTTCGACAAAAAGCCGGCTGGAAAACCAGATGGATACTTTGGATGTATCTGACTCGCATTACGAGAGGAAGATCCTCGATCTTCAGCGACGGTACGATGATCAGTATGATAAGATAGCCGAGGCGGAGCTGCAGATAGAAGACATTCGGAAACGGATCCAGACGATCCAGAGCGAGCAGATATCCGGCGAGAACGTGTATCAGCTTCTACTGGCATTCGATGAACTGTACGGCGAGATGGACGAGCCTGGCAAGAAGGAACTTCTGCGGGCAATCATCGAGCGGATCGATCTGTTTCCTGAAAAGCGCGAAGATGGCTGTTGGATCCGTAATATCGTGTTTACCTTCCCGGTTCCGATTCAGGGGCATGAGGTCAAGGAATTGCCCTTGGAAAAGTCAACGCTTATTGAAACGGTTGTTCTTTTATGTAAGAAAGGACAAGCAATGATTATTGATGAAAAGAGCAAATATAAATCGTGGAGCAATCTGAAAAAGCAGATGAATGATCTGCTTTGTGATTCTTTCAAGAAGAGCATCTCATATTTTTATACGAACTATCATGAGGTGCATAATGCATATGGCAGAGCAACCATAAACTACAACAAAAAGGAACTGGTTGCTTTCTCGTGGGTTGAAATGTATGAGCAGGATCAAGATATCAACCGTATTTGGCAAGAAGGTGAAAAGAAATCATATAGTGAAATGTTGCGGGAAAAG
>JAFWQQ010000033.1 GCA_017545165.1 Oscillospiraceae bacterium | reverse complement strand
TTCGGCGAATTCGCAGATTGTACGAATTCGCCGAATATTTCTTTGCTATACGAGCTCTGGTCCGCCGGGAGGGCACAAGGCCCTCCCCTACGATACAACCAGGGTTTTCGCACTTGTTTCGCATTTTGCAACGCGCCCTTCCTTTTCTGCTTATCATGATATGCGCTCCCGCAGCGAATAGGGGCTGTCGCTGAAGTAGCGGCTGTCGTTTCTCACCTCGCAAAATTCGTTGCAGTGGGTGGTCGCGATACTCTTTTCAACCTTCCCGAGCCCTTCCGCGAGCTTCCAGTCCTCCGCGATACGCTGTCGCTGTTCCCTGTCCTCCAGATACCCGTAGCGCAGACTGCCCTGGAATTCGTTCGGCACATTGGTCGCGTCGTGCATGTCGGCGTTGATGTCCTTTTTCCGGACTTCTTCCTCCAGCCTGCCGACGCCGTGGCGGGTGAGGTACGACCGTGTCACATAGATCACCTCGGCGGAGAAGTCGCGGCGCCCCTGCAGCAGGCGGACGGGGTTGGCCAGACCGGTTTTGGAGGTGGTGTGCCACTCATAGGGCACGTCCTTGTCGAGTCCCAGCCCCTGCCCGTTCTCAAAAATCGGGCAGTCGAAGCGGTTCCAGATCCCGTCGAAGCCGGTGAGGGTGACATGGGTCAGGAAAAAGCGCAGATCTGCGGCAAAATGCCGCAGCATGGCGGCACGGCAGGCGGAGTCCTTCGCGAAATACCTGCCGTAGAACGGGATCGCGTCCAGATTCAGCCGGAACAGTTCCGCCCGAAAGACGACCCACTTCCAGATGTCGTCCATCAGCTCCGGGAAGCGCTCGGGATTCAGAAAATCCCGCACGGTGTAGGCGTATTCCGGAAACATGTCGATCCGGTCGGTGGCGCTCCAGGAGCCGTAGCCGCAGGAGCCGTACTCCCGCTCCCCGTTCTTCACGGCAATGTCCGCTTCGATCGCGTGGTCGATCAGCATGTCGAAGGGCGTGATCACCACGCAGCCGGGATCACAGTAGATCCGTGGCATGCGCCCGCAGCGGCTGAGCTCCAGGTACTCGTCGATGAAGCTCATCGGATGGACGAGAAAGCTGTCCGCGAAGAAAGAGGGGACCTGGTCGAGCGTACCGCTGCCGAAGTGATGGAACACATGGCGGAATTCCGGGTTGTAGTCCACCGTGTGCCCTCGCTGGGCCGTTCCGTTGTGCAGGACGGTGATCGGGCTTTTGCCCTCTCTTTTCGCCTGCACGGCAAAGTGCCGCGTGACAAGGCCCTTGCCCTCGTCGCCGTAATTGGCGCCGATGATGATTTTCGCGCTGTGTTCCATGTCCCATTCCTCCTCCGCAGGGCCTCCGCCCTTACCAGAAGTGCCCGATTTTCGCCTTGCCCGCCTGCTGTGCGGCGCCGTTCTGTTCCGCGGCATATGCAGCCACGATTCTGCTGATGGCCTCGTGCAGACCGTCGATGCGGACGACCTGGTAATGTCCCCGTCCCAACAGCTTTGTCCAGGCTCTGTCCAGGTTGTAGCGCTGCTGGTTCCTCTGATAGCAGCTGTGGGGATCGTCCACGGACAGGTGGTAGACCTCATATTTCTCCCGCACCCGCTTCAGAAGCTCGGCCGTGTCGATGTCCGCCTGCAGGCTGTCTCCCGTCACGCGGCTGAGCTCCCCGGCGTTCAGGCAGGGGTTGGGCAGTTCGTCGCCCATCGTGATGAGCAGGCCCTTTTTCCCGCGGTTCCAGCAGTGCAGCTCGCAGTGCTCCAGGCCCATATACCAGGCCGCCGAGTACGATTCGTAGATGTTGCTGCCGCCTCCGCCTTCAAAGTAGACCTCGTCGAGCTGTTCCGCGATCCGGATATCCGATTCGAACTGGGAAATCTGGATCGGCGCACGGTCGTAGTGGATATCCCCGATCGCCATCACGCAGAACTCTATGTCCCGGATATCGCCGGAGCAGAAGATCCCGGTCATGATGCTGTTGAGGCGGGTGGCGGTCTTGACGGCCGCCTGCCCCATGCTCCCCGTCACGTCCAGCGCCAGAATGACCGGAAGGGTGTTCGGGTGCTCCTCGGAATCATGGCACCTGCGCATCACGCCGTAGGGATTGAGCGTTTCACTGGCGCTGCTCTTTCGGAAAACCTCCTGTGTCCGGAGCTCCTTATGCTCGAGCTCGTCGGCCCTGACGCCGTAGCGTGCCGACGCATACTCGTCAAACCGCGCCGCTGTCCATCTGCCGCTGCCCATGTTCAGTCCTCCTTTTCGTCTTCGTCGTCTTCCTCGTTCAAGTCAAAGGCCCCGTCAAACATGCCCTTGAACAGCCCCCCGCCTCCGCCGGCCATCAGCATCAGCATCATGGGATTGGCCTCCATGCCGCAGCCGGAGCCTTTGTCAGAGAACATCCTGCTGAGGATCATCATCTTCACCGCGTTGCCGATGCCGCCCTTCCCCTTCATCATGTTGGCGAGAGGGGAGAAAATCTTGGCGTAGCAGTAGGTTTTGCCCATGAAGATGTGGCGCTCCGGCACCATCTGCTCGATGGTTCCGCGCTGGTAGGAGAAAACGCGGAGCGAGTTTTTGCCGCTTTCGATCACGCAGCAGGGGCCGCCGTCGCTGAGGATGATGTCGCCGGGCGCCGCTTTGGTCGTCGGGATCAGGAAAAAGCTCCCGTCGAGCTCCAGAGCGAAATCCGAGCAGTTGGTCAGCTGCCCGCTCGCAATATCGTAGGTCTTGTACTTGGGAACGCCGCCGGTGTTGACGTTCACCGCTATCAGCCCGTTCAGCCCGAGCCTGCAGTCTCCCTTCGGGACGGGGCCGAACATGCCGCCGAACATGTCACCAAAGCCTTTCATGATTCTCACCTGTGCAGCGAGGAGCTGCATGTTCCTTTCTTTTGGATTAGTATCTTTTTGCTACTTTCTTCATCTGGTAGCAATATACTACTTTTTTGAATGCCTGTCAAGTCCTTTCCTCAAATTTTTTTGATACGATTTCCAATACTAAAACCTAATAAGAAGAAGACAAAGATTTGCGAGATGGATTTGTGTCAGGCGAGGCGCTTTTCGCAGCGAATAATGGAGATATATTTGCAAGGAAAGCAACAAAGCATGGCGCGAATCCAGCCGCAAAGATTGTCTGATTTCTATTAGGTTTTAGTACAAGAATACGGCAAGCGCTTCTATTGGAGGATCGGATGAGAGCGGCAAAAAAGCTCCGGCGCCGCAGACGCATTGCGCAGCGGCGCCGGAGCTCCGGACCGGACCTCTCAGGGTTCCGGAAATTTATAGCGGTAAAGCTGGGACATTTTTTTGCCGGTGATCGATTTCCCCTTTTCCCCGGTCTCTTCGACCTTCTCGTAGATTTTGTCCCGAAAATTGGCCTTGTAGACCTCCTTGCCGAGGATCAGCTCGTAGACCCGCTGGAGGTCGGGGAGGGTGAAGGTCTCGGGAACGAGGTTGAAGGCCATGTCTGTGTATTCCACCTTGCGCCTCAGATTCATCAAGCCCTCCAGCAGCACCTCCACATGGTCGAAGGCCAGGCGTTCCTCCGTCCGGCAGGCGGGGACGTAGTTCGTATACTTCACCACGCCGTTGTGAAAGATTTTCCGGGAGAGTGCGTATTCCATGCTCACGCCGATTTCGCCGTTGTAGACGCGGAGCGCATCGCTGCCGAAGCTGACGTTGAACCAGCGGGCGTCCTTGGCGTCGTCTCCGGCCCTCGCCGGAACCACGGGGATGAGCGCAAGATAGGCGATGTCGATCACCCGCATTCTCGGGTCGCGCTTCGGCTGGGTGAAGGTATAGATCTGCTCCAGATAGATCCCCTTGAGGCCGGTCTCCTCCTCCAGCTCCCGTCCCGCCGCCCGATAGCCGGACTCGTCGATCCCGATAAAACCGCCGGGAAGCGCCCAGCAGTCGATAAAGGGGTGCTCGCGCCGCTTGATCAGCAGGATCTTGAGACTGTCATAGCTTTTGTCAATGCCCATGACGAGCAGATCCACGGAGACGCTTGGTTTTTCATATTTGGTCGGATCATAGGCCCGGAGGAACTCCTCCTCTGTCTGCCCGCGGCTATTTCTTTTTTCCATACGCCACCTCTGCGGAAAGAATCACGATGCTGCGGCTATCATAACACAGACCGGCCGGAAAAGCAAAAGCCTCTTTTGCCGCGGCGGGCAGAAGAGGCTTCCTGTCGACCGCCTGCAGCCGGCCGCAGCGCGTTCCGGCATTCCGGGAGGCTTCTGAACAAATGCCGGCGAAAGCCGGCATTTGTTCGCTGTCCTATTCCGTTTCGCCGTATGATACCGACCGAAGTCGGTATTACTCGCCGTCGTCGCAGATGAGGCCGTAGCCGCCCTGTTTGCGCTTGTAGACCACCGCGATGGCGTCCTCCGCGTCCATATTGCGGAACACGAAGAACTCGTGGTCCAGCAGGTTCATCTGCAGGATGGCCTCTTCGGGGGACATGGGCTTGATGGAGAAGCGCTTCGAGCGCACGATCTTGAATTCTTCATCCGCCTCTTCCTCCTGAGGCGCAAAGGCAGGCACGGCGTCACGCTCCTGCAGGGAGCCCTCCCGGAGCCGCTTCTCCAGACGGGTCTTGTTCCGGCGGATCTGCCGCTCGATGGCGGCCACGCCGGAGTCGACGGAAGCGTACATGTCATTGGTAAGTTCGCTTGCCCGGTAATACAGGCCGTTGTTGTGGATGGTGATCTCTGCCAGGAAGCGCCCGCGTTCGATGCTGTAGGTCACGAACGCCTCGGCCTCCGTTTTGAAAAACTTGTCCAGCTTGCTGATCTTGCGGACAGAATAGGCCCGCAGATCCTCAGAGGACGCCATCCGTTTCTCGGTGAAAGTGAACTTCATGGTGCCAACTCCTTTCATTGATAGCTGTGGTCGAAAGGGGTATACCCTCCCTTGTACACAGTATAACACAAAGCCCCCCGGATGAAAAGAGCTTTTTGTGAATTCTGCCTTTTCGACCTCCCGGCTCCTCCCCGCAGCGCCGAGCATCGCTCGGCGACCCTCCCCTGTCATTGCGAACCAGGCCGCAGCCTGGTGTGGCAATCCGTTCTCTCCTCGCGCCCACTGCCCTGCGCCGCCGCTCCGTCCCCCGCCGTAGGGGCGATTCACGAATCGCCCGCCGCCCCCAGGTCTGTCATTGCGAACCAGGCCGCAGCCTGGTGTGGCAATCCGTTCTCTCCTCGCGCCCACCGCCCCGCGCCGCCGCTCCGTCCCCCGCCGTAGGGGCGATTCACGAATCGCCCGCCGCCCCCAGGTCTGTCATTGCGAACCAGGCCGCAGCCTGGTGTGGCAATCCGTTTTCTTTTACCGTCCTCTCCCGCCAGCGCCGCTCTCGCGGGGGCGACCTTCGGTCGCCCGCCGTCCCCTGTTGTCATCCTGCGCAAGCCTGCCCCACGCTGTTATCCTGAGCGTCAGCGAAGGATCTCGTCCCGCGCCCGCGTCCGTCCCCCACCGTAGGGGCCGTGGCTTGCCCGGCCCGTCGTCCCGCGTCAACGTCCGTCCCCCGCCGTCTCTCCCCCCGTCATCCTGAGCGTCAGCGAAGGATCTCGCCCCCGGCGCACGTGCGTCTGCCGCCACCATCCCGCAGCGCCGAGCATCCCGACGCGCGGGAAGCATAGCGACGCGCGAGAAACGCGCGACGAACCAAGCTTGTCTGCGACGCTCCCAGCTCTGCTTACTCGGCAGTCCGCCCCGGCTGTCATCCTGAGCGAGCGAAGCGAGTCGAAGGATCTTGTCATCACCAGCTCAGGCCGTCTTTCTTTTCGTCACGACAACGCTAAAGCTCATGTGTCTATTACTCCGTCTGCAAATTGAGGCGAAGCCGCGTCAAAATCTGCGGCTTCGCCTCAATGCTATGTATCCTTTTCTCTCTCAAAAAACGATCTCGCAGCCCGGCAGGGCGCGGCGCAGCTCCTCGATCTGCTCCGCTTCCAGGGGGTTGCCGCTCAGATCCACTTTTTTCAGCTGGCTCATGCGCGTCAGCGGTTCCAGAGAGCTGATCTGATTGCCGTGCAGATCCAGGGTCTCCAGGGCCTTCAGCGCAGCCAGCGGAGACAGGTCCTGGATCAGGTTGTTGCTCAGGTCCAGCGTCTTGATCGAGCCCTGGCTGTGGGTATTCTGAAATGCGGACAGGTCCTCGATCCTGTTTCGTCCCAGCTGCACGCTCTCCAGGCATTCGAACTTTTCCAGGCCGTAAAGGCTTGTCAGCTCCGCCCCCTCGATGCTCAGGCTGGTCTCATCGGTACGAAAGTCTCTTCCGCCCAGATTGATGACCAGCACCAAAGTCCCATGGACGACGCTGCAAGAGGAGGGAAGCTGATTCCTCAGCTCCTTCATGGCGTCGGCCGTGATGCCCTGGTTCCGTTCCAAGGCCAGGATCCCCAGCTTCTTCAAGTCATAGAACACCGGCAGCGCCTCATCGGTCACGCCTGTGTTTTCCAGGCGCAGGGTTTCCAGATTGAACAGATTTTTCAGTCCGGAGAAATCCCCGATGGGGTTGTCCGACAGGTCCAGCGTCTGCAGCCTCTCCAGATTCCCCAGGGCACTGGTCTCTCTGACCGCATTGCGGGACACATCCAGCTGCCGGAGGCCGGTCATGCCCATCAGTGGCCGCAGATCGGAGATCTGATTGCCCGCGGCTCTCAGGATCTCCAGGTTCTGCAGGTTCATCAAGGGGCTCAGATCGCTGATCTCGTTGTCCGTGAGGACCAGCTTTTTCAGTTCCCCGCAGAGGCTCAGGCAGCTGATATCCCGCAGCTCCAGGCCGCTGAGATCCAGCTCCGTCACATCCGTGGGAAAGCGCCTGCCGCTCAGGAGGAGGTCCTGCTTCCCCTCCTTGTCCCCGTCAGCCAGGATGGCGCATTGGGGCAGGGCCCGGCTCAAAGCCTCCAGCTCCCCCTCCGGCAGCGTTACCCCCCGCAGGCTCAGACTGCGCAGCTCCTGCAGCTCGCAGAGCGGCCGCACATCGGTCAGGGGATTGCCGTCCAGACTCAGATTATGCAGGTTTTTGAGCTTCCCCAGGGCGCGGACGTCTGAAATCCGGTTCCCGCTGAGATCCAGGTTCCGCAGACCTTCCAGGGCTGCCAGGGGTCCTGCGTCGGAGATGGCGTTGTCCGCCAGGGACAGCCTGTTGAGAGCGTACAGCTGCAGCAGCTCCTGCAGCACGCCGTTGCCCAGGCCTCTGCCCCGGAGATCCAGCTCCGTGGTGGCCGGGTCATAGCGTTCTCCGGCCACGGTGAGCATGCCCTCATTTTGATTCTGCTGCTTTCGCTGCTCCAGGGCGGCGATGCGCTCGCTGACGGCCTGTTCGTTGAGATCCATTTTCCGCATGATCTCAAGGGCCCTGTCCCAGTTGCCCTGGGCCTCATAGCAGTCTGCCATCAGCATCAGCAGCTCAGGGCCGCTGGAGATCTCCTCCGCCTTGCGCAGATTGCTGAGCGCCCGGTCGTATTCACCCTTCTGGTAGCACTCCGCCGCAAGCCTGCGATAGCGTTCATAGCGCTGGGGCTGGCTGCCGCTGTGGAGCAGCAGGGCCAGCACCATCACCAGGATCGCCGCGCCGGTGACCGCAAAGCGGACCCAACTGATTCCGGTTTTTCTGGCTCTTCCCGAACTTCTGCGCTTGGTCTTCTTTGCGGCGCTCATAGATCCGTCGGCCCGGGTTCATCCGCAGCGGGCTCCTCCAGCGGGTAGATCTCCGCCGGCTCGGCGAAGGGCGTTTTCTTTGTGATCGGCACCTCTTCCACCGGTGTGAAATCCACCGACAGGGGGAACTCGTCCTCCGCATCCTCGCCGAAGTCCGGAGGCGGCGGGCAGAAGCTGTCGTCATCCTCCGCCGGCTCCGGGGCATGCTCGCTGTCAGGCTCCGGGAAGAAGTCCGGGTCCGGATACTCGTCAGGCTCCGGGAAGGCGCTCGGATCCGGGTAATCATCGGGCTCCGGAAAGGCGTTCAGATCCGGGTAATCATCGGGCTCCGGGAAGAAGCCCGGATTCGGATACTCGTCAGGCTCCGGGTAGAGCTCGGAAGCGGGCGGCTCGGCGGCGGGCTCTTCGTAGCTCACCTGCCAGGTACTGCCTCCGGTCGGGGGGAAGGGCTCCTCCTCTTCGGTCGGAAGCACGGGATCTGGCGTGGGCTCAGGGATCGGGAAGGGGAAGAGCTCCTCTTCTTTTTTGGCCGGCGGCTGCGGCTCCTTTTTCTCCCGGTTTTGTCTGCGTCTCTCCCTCCAGGAGGGCTTTTTTCCCGACGGGGCAGCGGGCTCCGTCGGCTCGGAGGGCCCTGCGGGCGGCTCGGAGGGCTCTTTCGGCGCAGCAGTCTCCGTGGGCGCAGGCGCGGTCGGCACGACAGGGCTGCTTGTCGGAGCAGGGGGTACGATCGGCTCGCTCGAGGTCTTTTCCGGAACGGCGGGCGGCGTCTCCGGCGTCTTCTCCTCCTCTTTGGCAGGCTCCTCCTGGGTCTTGCGGGACATCTTCATGGCCAGGCTCGTGCACAGCAGCGAGAGCAGGATCCCCAGCACGCTCATCTCCTGCATGCCCTCCAAAAAGTCCACCGGGACGTTCGGATCCAGCAGCTTCGGCAGGTCCTTCATGCCCAACAGGTATCCGAAGACCCCCAGCAGCACCA
This sequence comes from Oscillospiraceae bacterium, assembly GCA_017545165.1. Lineage (GTDB taxonomy): Bacteria > Bacillota > Clostridia > Oscillospirales > Oscillospiraceae > Limivicinus. Next base: position 7,070 of record JAFWQQ010000033.1, on the reverse strand, counting down.
GGGCCAGCAGCCATTTCAGGGCGGGGTGGGAAAAGGTCATGGCATAGAGCACGGCGATCACCACGCAGAGGGAGATCAAGCCGACCTTCACCAGGTTATCCTCTACCGCCATGATTTGGAAGATGAAGAATACGACGCCGATCACCACGGGGATCACGCTGGTCCAGAAGGCGCGCTTGCCGAAGCACAGCAGGCTCAGCAGGAACAGCAGGCCGCAGAACACCGGCAGGGCCACGAGGGTAATGAGGTAATTCATGTCATCCCAGCGTCCGATACTGCCGATCGCGCGGAATACCATCGCCAGGATCATGAAGAGGACGGCGGCCTCTGTCCAGAAGCCGCTTGGCTCCACATACAGTCTTCGTTTCGTTTCTTCCATGGTATGACCCTCCTCCGATTGAATCTTTATCACTTATCTCCTCTGGGGCTGGGAGCGTTCTTCAGCAGTTCCTCCTGGGTCATGGATCCTCCGGCCAGCACGACTTCGACCAGGGATTGGGCATATTCCACCGTTTTCATGTTGGGGTGCATGCAGTAGGCGTATGAGCCCTGAGAATAGGCATAGTCCGTCTTTCCGTTGCCGTCCACATTGTAGGTCAGCACCTTCCAGTCGTCCAGGCTCGGGTCCAGGGTCAGCTGGACCAGGTCCCCGACCATGGTCAGGGAGGCGTTGGTCTGGAAGCAGTCCTGCATCTCCTGCATGAGGTCCACATAATTGAGGATGATCTTGGAGGATTTGAGCTCGTTGATCACGCCCTTGATCACGGCCATCTGGTGACGGCTGCGGGCCCGGTCACCGTCGATCTGGTGATGGCGATCACGGGCAAAGCGCAGGGCGGCCCGGCCGTTGAGGTGGTTCATCCCCTTCTGGAAATAGGTGCTTCCGACGGAGAAGGCCGCGTCAGATTCCACATCCACGCCGCCCAGCGTGTCGATCACTTTGATAAAGCCCGTGAAATTCACCCGGACGTAGTAGTGGATGGGCAGACCGTACAGGTCGCTCAGGGCCCGCATGGAGCCTTCGATGCCGTAAATGCCCGCGTGGGTCAGCTTATCCAGCGCGCCGTTGACCGGTGCGAAATTGAAGGGCACATAATAGTCTCGGGGCGTGGAGATCAGCAGCACTGTTTTTGTTTTGACGTTGACGATGGCCAGGATATTCACGTCGCTGCGGCTGCGGGCGCTGACCGGTCCGTAGGTGTCGATGCCGCTGATATAGGCGCAGAAGCAGTCAGTCCACAGATCCGGATCCTTCATGGGCTTTTCTTCTATCTCCTCCGGGAAGGTCTCCAGGAAGCTCTCCTGAAGGATATCGGTCTTGACGCTGCTGGTATGCAGCACCCGGAGGGATTCTCCGAAGCTCTCGAAGTCCGGCAGGTCCTCGATCAGATCCAGGTAAGCCGAGGACATGAGCAGGGCGTCCACCTGATTCTCGCTGATCGCCTTGATCAGATCCATCAGCGTTCCATAGCTCTGGATCGCGATGGGACGGCCGTACTTGTCCTCAAGCTCCTCCTTTGTCTGGGCCACGGCCTCCTCGTCGACGCCGGCGATGGTACCGAAGCGGTACTTGCTCTCCACGGCGTACTCGATGGTCTGGGCCGGGTTGTCGTCCTTCACGTAGATCTCCATCTGGGTCACCTCGGTGCGGACGTCCGTGACCTTGGCCATGCCGCTCTTGTAGTGCTGGACATAGTAGCCCACCGCGCCCTCAACCAGGCACAGGAAGAGCAGGATCACGATGCCCGCCACCCGAAGGCCGGTCTTTTTCTTTCCCTTTCTTTCCCGCTGGACCAGAAACAGCACCAGAGCCAGCAGCGCCAGGGCCGCGACGGCGATGATCGTCACCGCGCCGGGCACCAGATGGGTCTGGAGCATGGACCAGCCCAGAAAAGCGGTCAAGCCCAGATTCAGTACTAACAACACAGAAAAAATGATTTTCGTTACCATAGTCGTTCTCCGTCGCGCCTCGAAGGGGCGCCGTATTCCTCATTCGATTTCCAGCGTACAGGGCTGTCCGTCCAGCCGATAGCTGACGCGCAGTCCATGATCGGCGCAGACGCGGATCTCCTCCGCATCCCGCAACCGCAAAAGCTCCTGATAGAAGTCCCCCGCCTCCTTCGACCAGCGGGACATGTCGTCAGAATGGAGCAGCACACCGCCGAAGAGGCTGTTCACCGTGGCCAGGGTCCGCTTCTGCTCCTCCGTCAGGCGCAGGTTTTCCTCCCGCAGGAAGAACACGTCCGGATCGCTGAGCCAGGCCCGGCCGTTGAGCTGTCGGCGAAAGATCGTGCTGCCGATGGCCTGTTTGGTGGAGACCCGCTCCCGGTTGGTCCGCTGCATCAGGCGGCTGCCGTTCCAGTCCAGGCCCACGTCGCAGCTGACGCGGCAGTAGTCCGCCAGGCCGAAGGCGGGCATCAGCGGCACGCCGCAGCCCAGGATGCGCTTGTCCCCGCAGAGCTGCCGCAGGAACTCCATGGCCCGGATCATCCTTCCCGCCCGGCTCTCCCCTTCGTCTCCGAAGGGAGCCGCGGCATAGAGGAAATCCAGCTTCACCAGGTCGTAGCCCCAGTCGTCCAGTACCTGACGGAAGACCCGCTCCAGGTAGTCCCGGACCTCCGGCCTGTCAAAATCCAGGGCAAAGAAGCCGCCCCAGCCGATGCCGGCCAGCCAGGGCCTGCCCGCGGGCTGCAGGAACCAGTCCCGGTGCTCCCGGAAGAGCCGGGAGCTGCGCTGGGCCACGAAGGGGGCCAGCCACAGACCCGCCAGAAAGCCCTTTTCGTGGATGGCCTCGGCGGCGGTCTTCATCCCGTGGGGAAACTTTTTCGCGTCCGGCTCCAGCCAGTCGCCCACGGCGGGCTCCCAGCCGTCGTCGATCTGGAACAGGTCCCCGGGCCGCAGCCAACCCGCGCAGCCCCGCAGGTCCTGTCCGATGCTCTCCTCCGAGATGTTCTGGTAGCGGTTGTACCAGCTGGTATAGCCCGCGAGCCTTTGCCGGGTCCGGGGCCGGACGCCCAGGGCCGCAAACCAGGCGTCGAAAACCTGATCCTCCCCGCCCTCGGCGTAAAACAGATCCAGGGCGTGGAAGTCTCCGCCGCAGCGCAGGAGCGCGCAGTCTCTCTCGATCTCCAGCCGGCCCTCGGCCACGTCGTAGCGGAACAGAGTATAGCCCGGGCGCTCGTCCAGGGAGGCGAAGAGGCGGAAGCGCTCTCCCTCCCGGAAATAGCACCAGCTCTCCCCGTGGGTCAGCCCGGGGCGCTGGGGATAGTCCACAAAGAAATAGTCGCCGTAGGAGCGCAGGCCCAGGCCCCGGATCATTCCCTCCGGCAGGGGGCCGATCCCCCTGGTGAAGCCTCGCCGCCCGTACTCCGGGCTGTAGGTCCAGGTCTGGAAGCCGTTCATGAAGATCTTTTCCGACTCTCCCAGCGCTGCCCGGACCCTGGCGCGGACGCTCTCCAGCCTTCCCTCCGGCAGAGGCAGTACCAGGCGGTTCTCTCCGGGCCGGAGCTCCCAAGTACCCCGGATAGGCTCCCGGCCCTCCAGGCGGATCTCGTACTTCAGCTCAGGCAAGGGCCCCGCCTCCCTCCACCGTGAAGCGCAGCAGCACGGGCTCGGTCTGATCGCTCTCGATCCAGAGCCGGCCCTCGCCGCTCTCGCCCGTGGTGCGCACATAGCAGCCGGTGCTGCCGCCCTCGGCGCAGAGCGTCTCCGGTCCCGCCAGGGCAATGGCGCCCTCGGTCCGCAGCCGGAGCGGAAGCTGGGCATAGCAGGCCAGGCCTTCGTTCTCGTCCAGCACCCGGATGCGGACGGCGGCCATGTCATAGCGCTCGCCCTCCCGCAGCATCAGGCTGCTGGCCTTTGCTTCCAGGTGCAGCGTATTCCCCGGGCAGCGGGTTTGACTCACGACCACCTTGCCGTCCTTCTTGCCGTCGAAGCGCCAGACGGTGGCCTCGCCGCCCCAGTTGCCCACGTACTTGCCATAGAGGGAAGCGATGTCGCCGGGCTTCAGGCCCCAGCGCTTCAGCACCGCCAGGCCCTTCAGCATCTCCAGAGGCGGCAGGCTGGGGGAGCCATGCTTGCCCAGGGTGAGGAGCAGATCCTTGACCTGGGCGGCCTTGGCCTTGGGGAAGCCCTCCCGGGTCTCCAGCAGGCAGCCGATGGTGTCGTCGATCTTCACCGGGCCGTGGGGCAGGCCCTTCCAGCCCTGCGTGCGAAAGCTTTTGACAAAGCAGTCGTTCTTATACAGCTCCACCTCGTCGGCATTGGTAAAGACGTACATCTCTCCCAAATTGCCGCCGGGATAGTCGCCGATCTCCATGGGACTGCCCACCTCCAGCACAGGGGTCTCGTCCCCCTGGCTGGCGTACAGGGCAGCCGCCAGCTTGGGATTGCGGAAGGCGTCCAGCACGCCGTGGTAACAGATCTTGTCCCCGGAGCCGAAGTCCTTGTGGGTGGCGTAGTCGAACATGCACCAGCCGAAGCAGCCCGCGTGCTGTCCGTCGGCCCGGGCGTCGTTCTGGACCCGGGCGTGGCGAAGAGCCTGCTCCTGGCGCTTGGCCCAGGGATCGTAGCTCTTGGTGGGGAACATGTGTCCGTTGTGCTCGGACACCAGCAGGGCCTTCTCCGGATGGGTGCTGACCTTGCTCTTGGGCAGCACACCCGGGTTCTGGCCGGTATGGGAAAAGTCGTTGAAGGCGTACACGTCCTCCAGCAGGCTGGACTTCCGCAGATAGCGCACGCCGGAGCTGGGGCGGCTGGGGTCCAGCCGATGGCAGAGCTCGTTGGTGCGCAGATAGAAGGCGTCGTCGTCCTGACTCTCGTTGATGCGCACGCCCCACAGCACGATGCTGGGGTGGTTCCGGTACTGGCACACCATCTCCCGGACATTTTCCACGGCCTGGTCCTTCCAGGCCTCGCCGCCGATATGCTGCCAGCCGGGGATCTCGGTGAAGACCAGCAGGCCCAGCCGATCGCACTCGTCGATGAAATACCGGCTCTGGGGATAGTGGGAGGTGCGCACAGCGGTGCAGCTCAGCTCCTCCTTCAGGATCCGGGCGTCCTCCCGCTGCAGGCTCTCCGGGGCGGCGTAGCCGATGAAGGGGAAGCACTGGTGCCGGTTCAGGCCCCGCAAATAGGCGGGCTCCCCGTTGAGGAAAAAGCCCTCGGGCTTAAATTCCACGGTGCGGAAGCCGAAGAGGGTCTCCTGCACATCCAGGACCGTCTCCTGCCCGTCCAGCAGCTCCGCCCGGCAGCGGTAACGCTTGGGGTTCGACGGGCTCCAGGCCGTGACGCCCGGAACGTGGATGCGGAGTTTCTCCTCCGTCTCCCCCTTGGCCAGGCAGCGCTCCCCGTCCCAGACGGAGATCCGGCAGCGCATCCCGGGCCGGCTCAGCGTGAGCCTTGCCTCCAGCAGATCGGTCTCCGGGGTGAAAACGAAGAGGTCCTCGATATACTCCTGTCCCCGCAGATCCAGCCAGGCCTCCCGGTAGAGGCCGCCGTAGGTCAGATAATCGATCACGAAGCCGAAGGGTGGGATCTGCCCGTTCTCCGTGCAGTCCAGCTCCACGGCGATGGGGACCTCCTCCCCGGGCCTCACCAGCTCGGTGATTTCCGTGCGGAACGCCGTGTAGCCGCAGCGGTGCTCGCAGCAGAGCTGCCCCCGGCAGTAGACCCGGGCGATATGGGCGGCGCCGTCGAACTGCAGGAAGACCCGCTTCCCCGCCGCCTCCTCCGGGATCCGCAGCATCCTGCGGTAGCCGCAGACCATTTCGTAGTCCGCAGGAGAGGAGTAGTGCAGCGGAAGCTGGCGCACATTGTGGGGCAGGCGCACCGGCATCCCGGTCCCTTCTCCCCGCAGAAAGGCCTCGGACCACTGCTCGGTAAACTCCCATCCGCTGCAAATACTGATCATGGCCTGCGTTTCCTCCTTGTCTCCGTTCTCCGGCAGAAGGCCTTGCCTTCCCATCGGAGAACAGACTGAGTCGATAATATTACAGCTTATTGTACCATCGAAACGTCCCGGATACAAGCCCCCTTTTTCTTCCGCCCCAAAAAGCCTTTTTTCGCCGGGAAAGCCGTCCCTTCTCCTCTCGATCCGATCCCAGCACCACGCATCCGCCATTTTCCTGGCTCTGTCATTCGAGCGCAGCAGCGAACCGGGACGAATGTCCGACAGAATAGCTTGAAATCACGGCGGAGTGTGGTATACTGTAGCGGGCAATGACGATGGACGATCTGCCGGGCGAAGAGAGCGCGAGCCTGCTGCAGCCGGGAAAGCGAGCCGGGATCCTCGCGCGATGGTATCCCTCCGCCGCCCTGCCTTTCGGAAAACAGGTTTCCTGGCGAAGCTTTTTCTCCCAGGATCGTGACTGACCGCCTCCGTGAGCTCATTATTGCGCTCGCAGACGCCCGATTGCCCCGGAAACCCTTTGATATGAAAAAGGTGAACTGCCATGCTGAAACGACTGAAAAACATCAAAATCGGCCCGCTTCTGACCCATGTGATCATCTCTCTGGCCTATCCTGGGGCCAAAGCCGCCATTTCCTCCTACAACCGCCTGCAGATCTTCTCCGACTCCATGACCATCATCGCCCTCCTTCTGCTCCTCGTCGGAGTCTTCTACGGGATGCTGCTGCACGGAGACTTTGATGTTACCGGCTATCTGATCAAGCGCGCCACGGAGAAGACTCCCACGGAGACTTATGAGGTCTACAAGGAGAACAAGAAAGAAAAAAGAGCGGACTCCTTCAACTATCCGTTCTTTCTCGGGGTCCTGTATCTGATCGTCTCCATCGTCATCGCTTACGTTTTTCTTTGAGGCGTTCCGCCGCAGCGCATGGAAATGAGCATCGCGCAAAGGATGGGTTCCATCCTTTGCGCGATGTTCATTTCAGCAGTGCTTCGCTCGCACCTGCTTTGCAAAAAACAGTATGGGGCTGTTGCAAAATAGGCGCATAGCCCAGTCACCACCGTAGGGGAGGGGCTCGCCCCCTCCCGGCAGCACGGAGTATTGTCTTGAGAAAATGTTCGGCGAATTCGCAGATTGTACGAATTCGCCGAATATTTCTTT
>JAFWQQ010000079.1 GCA_017545165.1 Oscillospiraceae bacterium | reverse complement strand
TTCGTCGGGCCAGAGTTTTGCCGCCGCCTTCCTTCAGATTCCGCCTCGCGACGGACACCCTTGGCTTTGGCTATGACCTTCCCGCTGCCGGGCGGTCTCGGGACTTTCACCCTTTAGAACGTGCGCTCGCCGGGCGCACCAAAAAGAGGTCAGAGAAAAGCTTCTCTGACCTCTTATTGCACGTAGATTCTCACGGATACTCAGGCGATGATATCCCGGGTGTCGCGGGCGATGACCAGCTCCTCGTTGGTGGGGATCACGAAGACCTTGACCTTGGAGTCGGGGGTGCTGATCTCGATATCCTCGCCCCGCTTCTTGTTGGCTTCCTCGTCGATCTTCACGCCCAGGTAGCCGAAGTACTTGGAGATGGCGGCGCGGGTCGGGCCGCTGTTCTCGCCCACACCGGCGGTGTAGACGATGGCGTCCACGCCGTTCATGGCGGCCACATAGGAGCCGGCAACCTTGGCGACCCAGTAGTGGAACATGTCCAGAGCCAGCTGGGCGCGCTCGTTGCCCTCGGCCGCGGCCTTGTCCAGATCCCGGAAGTCGGAGGAGACGCCGGAGACGCCCAGCACGCCGGACTTCTTGTTCAGGATGTTCAGCATCTCGTCAATGCTGTAGCCGTACTTGTTCATGAGGTACTGGATGACGCCGGCGTCCAGGTCCCCGCAGCGGGTGCCCATGGGCAGACCCACCAGAGGTGTGAAGCCCATGGAGGTGTCCACGCACTTGCCGTGATCGATGGCGGCCAGGGAGGAACCGTTGCCCATGTGGCAGGAGACGATCTTCAGCTCTTCGATGGGCTTGCCCATCAGCTCGGCGCAGCGGGAGGACACATAGCGGTGGCTGGTGCCGTGGAAGCCGTAGCGCCGCACGCCGTTGGACAGATAGTACTGATAGGGCAGGGCGTACATGTAGGCCTTGGCGGGCATGGTCTGATGGAAGGCGGTGTCAAACACGGCGACCATGGGGACCTTGCCCATGACGGCCTGGCAGGCCTTGATGCCGGTGATGTTGGCAGGATTGTGCAGCGGGGCGAAGGGGATGCACTCCTCGATGGCCTTCATCACATCGTCGGTGATGAGCACGGAGGAAGCAAACTTTTCGCCGCCGTGGACCACCCGGTGACCCACCGCGTCGATCTCCTTCATGGAGTTGACCACGCCGTACTGGGGGCTGGTCAGCTTGTCGATGACGGCGGCAATGGCCTCGGAATGGGTGGGCATGGCCACGTCCTCATTGAAGACCTCGCGGCCCTCTACCAGGGGGGTGTGCTTCAGGTGACCGTCGATGCCGATGCGCTCGCAGAGGCCCTTGGCCAGGACGGCCTCGGTCTCCATGTCGATGAGCTGATACTTCAGGGAGGAGCTGCCTGCGTTGATGACAAGAATTTTCATGAATCGTTTTCCTTTCACTTGTAATCTTTGGGGGAATTCGATAGAATACACACGTACTTCTTTATTCTAATACAAATCCGCAAAAACGCAAGCCTTTTTTCAGGAGAGCGATGGCTATGGCCGTGATCGGCGTGGTATGTGAATACAATCCCTTCCACCGGGGACATTTGCTGCATCTGCAGCGCTGCCGGGAAGCCCTGGGAGAGAAGAGCACGGTGCTCTGCGTGATGTCCGGGGACTTCGTGCAGCGGGGCGAGGCTGCGCTGTATGACAAGTTTGCCCGGGCCGAGGCCGCCTGTCGCTGCGGGGCGGACCTGGTGATCGAGCTGCCCCTGCCCTGGTGCCTGTCCTCCGCGGAGGGCTTTGCAAGGGGGGCGGTGAGCCTTTTGGCGTCCCTGGGCGCGACCCAGCTGGGCTTCGGCAGCGAGAGCGGGAAGATCGAGCCCCTGCGGGAGTTGGCCCATGCCCTGCGGGATCCGTGCCTGACCGAGGAGATCAAGGCGCTGCTCGCGGAGGATCCCAGCCTTTCTTTCGCCGCGGCGAGAGAGAAGGCGGCGCAGGCCATGCTGGGGGACGCGGCCACGCTTTTGAGAAGGCCCAATGACATTCTGGCGGTGGAGTATCTCAAAGCCGCGGAGGAGCTGGCCCCGGATCTGGAGCTCCTGCCGGTGCTGCGCGTCGGCGCGGGCCATGACCGGGCGAGAGAGGGCGAGGGACCCTGCTCCGCCTCGGAGCTCCGCGCCCGGATCCGGGCGGGAGAGAGCGTCGCCGGCGAGATCCCGGAGAAGGCCGCTGAGGTCTATAAGCGGGAGCGGGAGGCAGGCCGGGAGCTGAAGGACACCGAGGCGCTGGAGACGGCGCTGCTGTCCCGGCTGCGGATGCTGGAACGGGAGGAGTTCCGGGCCCTGTCGGACGCCGGGGAAGGTCTGGGAGACCGGCTCTGGCGGGCGGTGCAGGAGGAAAACGGCCTGGAGGAGATCCTGACTGCTGCCAAGAGCAAGCGTTATGCCCTGGCCCGGCTGCGGAGGATGGTCCTCTGCGCGGCCCTGGGTCTGCGGGGCGGAGAGCGGCGGGAGCTGCCCTCTTATGCCCGGGTGCTGGCCTTTGACGGTCAGGGTCGGGAGCTGCTGCGGGGGCTGGGGGAGACGTGCCCTGTCCCCGTGGTGACGAAGCCCGCCCAAGTGAGGAAGCTGTCTCCCCGCTGCGGGCAGATCTTTGCGCTCGGTGCGAGGGCCCATGATTTCTATGTCCTGGGTCTGCCGGGCAGAGATCAGCGGGGGCCGGGGGAGGACTGGCGCCGGGGGCCTTGGATCCTGCCGGACGTGCCTTCGGAACAGGGCGTTCACGGAGAAGGGAAATAGGACAAAAAGGAAGCGGATCGTTAGAATCCGCTTCCTTTTGCCGCTTCTGAGCGGAAGGGGCGAGCCGCGAAATCGAGCCGGGGGAGGCAGTCCTTTCTGCCGCGGGTGAGGAGGAAAAACTTGTCAAAGTCCGCTGGAGCGTGCTATAATATTTTAATCAAAAGAAGAGCGGGATCTTTGAGACGGATCGAGGCCGGGCAGGGCGGCCGATGCTGCTGCCTTCGCCGTGGCGGAGGGCCTGCTTCAGGATCCTGACAAACGCGAAGGGAGGCTGAACATGAGAAAACGGGTTCTTTGCGTTCTGCTGGCGCTGCTGCTCTGCATGCCCGTTTTGTCGGCCTGCGGCGGCGGAGATCCTGCCGGGGGCGGCGGCTCCGGGAGAAACGGCTCCTCCGGCGGGAAGGGGAGCGGCGACGCCGAGGCAACGGTGATGGTCTATGTCGTGGGCTCGGATCTGGAATCCAAGTCCGGCGCCGCGTCCGCGGATATCCTGGAGATGGTGAACTCCGGCTTTGATTTCGCCAACAAGAACCTCCTGGTGATGACAGGCGGGGCCAAGTCCTGGAACCGCAGCACGGGGATTTCCGGGAAAGAGCTGGAGATCTTTCAGCTGGGCAGGCGCGGCCTGACCCGCGTTTCCGCCTCTCCGGCGGCCAGCATGGGCGCGGCGGAGACCCTGACCGGCTTTTTGGAGTTCTGTTATACCAACTACCCCGCCCAGAGCTACGGCCTGATCCTTTGGGATCATGGCGCAGGTCCCATGGGCGGCTTCGGCCTGGATGAGGTCTACGACGACAGCCTGTCCCTGCAGGAGCTGAGGCGGGCCCTGGAGGCCAGCCCCTTCGGCAAGGAGAACAAGCTGAGCTTCGTGGGCTTTGACGCGGGCCTGATGGCCTCCGCGGAGACAGCCTGGTGCCTGCGGGATTATGCCCGGTATCTGATCGCCTCCGAGGAGGTGATCCCCCGGAACGGATGGGATTACGGCTTCCTTTCGAAGCTGGGAAGCGGACCGATGGACGGCTGGCAGGTCGGAAGCATTGTTGTGGACAGCTACGCGGCCTGTTATGAAAAACAGCTGGCGGGCGAGACCCTCCTGGACAGGCTGAGCCTGTCCTGCCTTGATCTGAGCCGGGCGGAAGAGCTGGAATACGCGCTGAACGAGCTTTCCACCCTGCTGTCCCTGGAGCTTGCCCAGGGGAATAGCAGCCAGATCGGCCATGTCCGCGGAGCGACCCTGCCCTTTGCGAAATATACCGCGGATTCCGACTATGATCTGATCGATCTGGGGGACTTGGCGGATCAGCTCATGGAGGCGTACCCGGAGGAGGCCGCCGCTCTTCGGCAGGCGGTGGACAACATGGTGGTCTATGACTGGTCGCCGCTGGACCGGGCCCACGGCATAGCGCTCTATTTCCCCTTTGACAACAGATCGGAGGATCTGACAGCCTGGTGCGATCGCTATTCCGGCCTGGGCTTTGCCAAGCAGTACACGGCCTTTCTGCTGCAGTACGGCCAGGTCCTGCGCGCAGGGGGAAGCCCCGCCTGGCGCGCTGCCGGCCTGCCCCTTCCGCAGCAGGAGGAGGACACGGAGGAGTATTACATCCAGCTCAGCGAGGAGCAGGCGGCGGAGTATCTGGACGGCTGCTGTTATCTGCTGCGGAAGACCGGTGAGGGCAAATACAGCCTCTGCGGGTACAGCAGAAATCTGTCTCTGGATGAGGAAAACCGTCTGCACGCCCTGTTCAGCGCTTACTCGGTCTATGTTTTCAACAGCGCGGGCGAAACCTTCACCCCGCTGTATGAGGATTATTCCGAGACCGGCAGCCATGACTTCCATCTCGCCGGCGCCCTGCACAACAATCAGATGGGCCAGGGCTCCTTCCGCCTGCAGAACGTGTGGTTCCTGGTCTCGCTTCCCCACCCGGGGGACAGCGACGCCCTGGGCGCCGCCGTGGAGCAGCGGAGCGATCCCACAAAGCCGGGCTATGGCAAGAACGACGTCAGACTGCTGGACTATCCCTGCCTCTACTTCCCGCAGTATGAGACCCGGGAGCTCCGGGACGAGGCGGGACGGCTGCTTCCCGTGAGCCGCTGGACGACCCAGATCGTCAACAGCTTTGCCTCCTATGACACCGGCCGGGGCTGGCGGGCGGAGCTGCGCCCGCTGGCGGAGGACGGCTGCGAGTACTATCTGCAGATCGTGGCCCGGGACTGCTGCGGCGAGGAGTACGGCTCGGAGCTGATCCCCGTGAAGCGGGCACAGCAGACTCCGCAGCGGGAGGACGAGATGTTCCAGAACCGCTTCTACCCGCTGCCCGCCAGGACCGACCCCATCCCCGCGCTGCCGCCGCTGGAATCCCTGCTCTATTACACGGACAGCCGCCGGTATGTTCCCGCCGAGCTGGAGGAGAAGCTGGTGCTGGACGATCCCTCCGGGATCCGGATGACGCTTCTGTCCGGCGTGTATCGGCTGGATGCCACGGAACAGCCCAAGGACCTGGTGCTGATCTTCCGGGTGGACAATCAGTCCCGCTATTTCGATATGCTGGACCTGCAGACGGACACGAATCTTCGCATCCCGGTGGGAGAGGAGATGGTGCGGGTCATCTTCCTGGCCGAGCCCGTCGGCCTGTGGCAGCAGCGTGGCGGCTCCTACTATTACACCCTGAGCATCCCCTGCAATCAGCTGCCGGCGGGAACGACGTCCCTGCAGTGTCAGTTCCGGCTCTGGCAGAAGCAGTTGACCAGCCAGCTGAACCTCTATTATGAGACGCAGACGGTGGAGATCCCACTGCCCGCACAGGATGGCGGACAGGAAGAGACAGGGCAGGCCGTGGCCGTCCAGATCGAGGACTAAAGAAGAGCAAGGCTCGGGACGAAGGTTTACAAATTGTCCTTTTCTTTTCCACAGGGCTGTGGTATACTCTTTCGGCAGATCGGCGGAAGGGAAGTGAAGCGTGTGCCGAAGCAGCAGGGCGTCAAAAAAATCGCAGACAACCGCAAAGCCTTTCACGACTACTTCGTGCTGGAGCGCTTCGAGGCTGGCATCGAGCTGGCCGGGACGGAGGTCAAGTCCATCCGGGCCGGGCAGGTGAACCTGAAGGACTCCTTCTGCACCGTGAAGGACGGGGAGCTCTTCGTGCGGGGCATGCACGTGAGCCCCTACGAGCACGGCAACATCTTCAACAAGGACCCGGTGCGGCCCAGGAGGCTGCTGATGCATAAGCGGGAGATCCTGAAGCTCAACGCCCGGGTCATGCAGGACGGCGTGGCCCTGATCCCCCTGTCCCTGTATTTCAAGGACAGCCGGGTGAAGCTGGAGCTGGGCCTGTGCAAGGGCAAAAAGCTCTATGACAAGCGGCAGAGCGACGCGGACCGGGAGTCCAAGCGCGACATCGACCGTATCATGAAAGAGAGGAAATACGAATGAGCAATCCCATCGTGACCATCGAAATGGAAAACGGCGACGTGATGAAGGCGGAGCTCTATCCCGAGATCGCCCCCAACACCGTCAACAACTTTATCTCCCTGGTGAAAAAGGGCTTTTATGATGGCCTGATCTTCCACCGGGTCATCCCCGGCTTCATGATCCAGGGCGGCGACCCGGAGGGAAGGGGCATCGGCGGCCCGGGCTACGGCATCAAGGGTGAATTCCGGCAGAACGGATTCCAGAACGAGCTGCTGCATACCCGCGGCGTCCTCTCCATGGCCCGCGCGGCCAACCCCAACTCCGCCGGCAGCCAGTTCTTCATCATGCATGACGACGCGCCCCATCTGGACGGCGGCTACGCGGCCTTCGGCAAGGTCATCGAGGGCATCGAGGCGGTGGACCATATCTGCGACGTGCGCACCGACTGGAACGACAAGCCCCGGATCCCCCAGGTGATGAAGCGCGTCACCGTGGAGACCTTCGACGTGGACTACCCCGAGCCGGAGAAGTGCTGAGCGCGGGGGCGCTTCAGGGCGCGCCAGCCGATAAGAGAATGTGTTCCCTCATGCCCGTAGGGGAGGGGCTTGCCCCTCCCGAAGATACGGGTGCACGCCGGCAAGAGCAGGCGACCAAAGGTCGCCCCTACGGGAGGGCGATCCGTCCTTCCCGTAGCGCCGGACATTGCCCGGCGAAACAGGCCGAAGGCCTGTCATTGCGAACCAGTGACCGCGGGCGACCAAAGGTCGCCCCTACGGGAAGGCGATCCGTTCTTTCCGCAGCGCCGGGCATTGCCCGGCGAAACAGGCCGAAGGCCTGTCATTGCGAACCAGTGCCGCAGCACTGGTGTGGCAATCCGTTTTCTTCTTTCCCTGGCGCTTACGGAAACCGGGGAAGCGGAATGGAGAAAGCTTCCTCTGACGACTTGGGGGTGTAACGGTTTCGACGGGGGTGTGGAGGCAGGAATAGCGGGCGGATGCGCCCAGCATCCATAAAATGGGCGACCTTTTATAAATTAAAGAACAACGATAATCCTGTTCTTCTCGCTGCTTAATTAGCGAGCGTTCCCTCCGGGAGGACCGCGGCCCGGAACGGAGCGTCGATCAGCGGTGCACGTGCGTACGCTAAGCTTTGCGCGTACCATGCATCATGAAGCTACCAAGTCCCGAAGCGTGACGGCTCGCGCCGGGACGAGGGAATGCAAATAACCGTCTGCGCCCGGAGAAGTTCCTGTTAAAACGCTTTCGGACGGGGGTTCAACTCCCCCCACCTCCACCAGAAAAGGCTTGCTATTTTAACAAAGATAGCAAGCCTTTTTCCGAATTTGATGTGTTTACATGACCGACGTTTTTGACGAGGTGCGTAATGTATAACTATTATGACTTTGAGGCAGAATTTCCTTTTGAAAAAGCAATTCGGAAGTTCCTCGTGTCCGATTATTTCCATGACAGTAGGATCATAGACATAAAGATGGATCATCGAAAGCACGAGCTTATAATCAGCCTGCAATGCTGTCGCGATTGGGAAACTGCCAATGTGGGTTCTCTCGACGATGCACAATACACATATTTTCTTCGGTTTTCAGGTGTGTACGGCTTTCATTCGCTGACGGAATCACGTACGTCTGAATACATAAACGGGCGCTTCAAGCAAACAGCGTGGCTGAATGAGCAGCAGCAAAGGACAAAAAGAAAGCTCTATCAATTCCGAATCGGCCTCTCAGACGGATACATTGATCTAATATTCCGTAGTTTTTCTATCCGCAAAGCAGTCGGAAGAATATCCTACAGAGATGTTGATGAACTTGGAGCGTTCTATATAGAATGGTATCGCCGAAGTCCCGAGCAGATCAGGGAAATAATGAATGAACTGCAAGCAGATGCATCAGATCTCATGTGCGATGTGAAATTGGAGTTCCTTTACGCTAACGAAGTTAAGGATTTGCGCTCGCTGTGCCAGAATATAATCACTGGTGAAGCATCCCCAGATGCAAAAGTCTATGCTGCATGGCTTTTGGGAAAGTGCGGAACAAAGGAGGATCTGCAACTGATTTGGGATGTCTATCGCACTGAGACAGAAAGAAAAGAATACGAGTTTGGCTCAGATAA
>JAFWQQ010000078.1 GCA_017545165.1 Oscillospiraceae bacterium | reverse complement strand
GCTATGAAGTGACGATTGCCGCTGTTCCTGCTCTGGCCTGATTCATATTCCTGTCCAACTAATCTGCCCAAGGGAGTAGTCTGCCCTTTTCCCTTCGGACAGGGAATTGGTTTTACAGTAAAACCTAATAAGAAGAAGACAAAGATTTGCGAGATGGATTTGTGTCAGGCGAGGCGCTTTTCGCAGCGAATAATGGAGATATATTTGCAAGGAAAGCAACGAAGCATGGCGCGAATCCAGCCGCAAAGATTGTCTGATTTCTATTAGGTTTTAGTATCAGTCCAGCTTGACGATGTTGCTGTCGCTCATGAAATTGCCCACGCTGTAGAGGATCAGCACCCGGTCGAAATCCTCCGCCGCCAGCAGCTCCGACACCGGCTCCCGGTAATAGCGCAGGTCCACCAGCACCAGCTCCTCGAAATCCTCCGCCAGAAAGCAGGCAAAGGAGCTGCCGAAGCTGTCCCGGATCAGCAGGAGGCGGCCCTTTCCGGCACCCTCCTGGTTCCGGACGCGCACCAGGGAGTGGTTCCCGTCCAGAAACACGGGATACTTGTCGTTCTCGGCCAGCCGCTCCTCGTAGAAGAGCCCCTGGTGGAGCCCCGGCGTCTCGGCGTTCTCCACCAGATAGCGCCCGCCATCGTCCCAGAGCTCCAGCTCCTCCGCCGGGATGTCCCAGAGGGCGGCCCGGGCGTAGGTGTTGCCGCGGAAATCCGGCTCCCGCCGCACTTCGTAGTCCTCCGGAGACCCGGCCTCGCAGCCGATGGAGGCCAGATAGGCGGAGGCGGCCAACTGCGCGCCGCGACTCGTCCAGTGGTGGTCCGTGCGGTAGTAGAGGGCAGCAGGGTCCTCCGCCGCCCGGAAGAGCGGCAGCAGCTCCAGCGTCCGGAGCTGTCCCTCCGCCATCTGATAGGCCGCGGCGATGATCTCCCCATCCCGGTAGGGGTCGGCCAGGGCGGGCAGCCCCTCCTCCGCGGCGGC
The DNA here is from genome assembly GCA_017545165.1 of Oscillospiraceae bacterium. Taxonomy (GTDB): domain Bacteria; phylum Bacillota; class Clostridia; order Oscillospirales; family Oscillospiraceae; genus Limivicinus. The sequence continues at coordinate 6,256 of JAFWQQ010000078.1, read as the reverse complement.
GCCCGCCGAGGGCACCAGCAGCAGATCCACGGGGCAGGGGGCGGCCGCGGCGAAGTCCAGGATCGCGTCCATGTTCCGGCGGATCCTGTCCTCGTCATACGCCGCGGGGGCCTCCGCCAGGCGGCCGTCCCGGCAGAGATAGACCTCTCCCGCGGTCTGCCGGCCCAGCAGCAGGGCGGCCCGGGCGTCCAGCCCTACCAGAAAGTCCCGGACGGGCAGGTGGTCCGCCGTGAAGCGCTCCGCGTCCGCGGCAAAGCGGCCGGAGAGCAGCTCCGCGGCCGTCAGGCGCGGGGGCGCGGCCAGTACCCGCTTCTCCTTCAGGGAGACTTCCTCCTTGGGCAGCAGCAGGAACAGCGCCAGCATCCCGCCCAGGCACAGGCAGAAGAGCAGGACGAGGAGCTTATCGCTTGTTTTGGCTAGTTTCGTCTTCATCGTTCAGAACCGGAAATAGATAAAAGGATTGTAGCTCTGGCTGGCCAGAGCGGCGATACATAAAAGCAGCAAAGCGCCCAGGGCAGGGATCCGTCCCCAGTCGGCCCAGGGGCGCTGCTGCACCCGCGCCCAGAGGCGGGCGGGCAGGGGCGTGGCGCAAAGGGCGGCGATCAGGGCGGTGGGCAGATAGGCCAGGATCCGGTGCAGGGCGGGCAGGCCGCTGCTCGCCGGGGTAAAGAGCCGACCCAGGAAGGCGAAGAGGGCGGCGCTGTCCTCGAAATAAAAGAGCATCCAGCCCAGGGCCACCGCCAGCAGCACCGCCAGCGCCCGCAGAACGCCAGGCAGCTTCTCCAGCAGCCTCCCCAGGAAGAGCTTTTCCGCGATCAGCAGCAGCGCGTAATACAGGCCCCAGAGCAGGAAGTTCCAGCTGGCCCCGTGCCAGAGCCCCGTCAGCGCCCAGACGATCAGCAGGTTCAGCAGCTGCCGCGGAAGGCCCCGGCGGTTGCCGCCCAGGGGAATGTACACATACTCCCGGAACCAGGTGGACAGGGAGATGTGCCAGCGGCGCCAGAACTCGGTGACGCTGCGGGAGATGTAGGGGTAGTCGAAGTTTTTGAGGAATTCAAAGCCCAGCATCCGGCCCAGGCCGATGGCCATGTCCGAGTAGCCGGAGAAGTCGAAATAGATCTGCAGGGTGTAGGCGAACATGCCGCACCAGGCGGAGAGACTGCCCGGTTGGGTCTGCAGATTTTCCCACAGAGCGCCCATGGGGTTGGCCAGCAGCAGCTTCTTGCTCAGGCCGATGATGAAGAGGCTGACACCGGCGGAAAATTGGGTCAGATTCTCCCGCCGGCCCTCCAGCTGCTCCGCCACGTCCCGGTAGCGGACGATGGGGCCGGCGATGAGCTGGGGGAACATGGCCACGTAGGCGCCGAAGCGAAGCGGGCTGCGCTGCAGCTCGGCCCGGCCCCGGTAGAGGTCGATCACGTAGCTCATGGACTGGAAAATGTAGAAGGAGATGCCGATGGGCAGCACCACCTGGGGAATGGGCAGCCCGCCCAGCCCCGGCAGGAGCCGGAGCGTGCGCGCAAAGAGGCCGGCATACTTGAAATAGCCCAGCAGCGCCAGGTTCAGGACCACGGAAACGGCCAAAGCGGCCTTTGCCGAGCGCCCCCGGGCCTGCCGGGCGGCGATCCAAAGGCCGCAGAGATAGTTGAGCAGGATGGTGAAGACCATCAGCAGCAGATAGACCGGCTCCCCCCAACCGTAAAACACCAGACTCGCCAGCAGCAGGGTCAGATTGCGGCCCCGCCGGGGCGTCAGATAATACAGGGCCAGGGTGATCGGCAGGAAGAAAAAGAGAAAAATGTTGCTGGAAAAAACCAAAGGGATCGCTCCTTCCGATACGCAGGGAAACGACGATTGGGGAAACAGGGATTCAGTCGGCGAGAGCAGTTTTTCCGGAAGATGCCGAAGACGAGTCGCTCAGCGTTTCCTTAGAAGGCGCCGCGGAAGAGCTCCTCCATCTCCGCCGCGTTCGGGGAGATCAGCAGCGCCACATAGCAGCCGATGCGCAGGGCCCGGGAATTCTGCACCACGGCGTACTGCTCGGGCAGGTAGTTCTCCGTCTCGGCGGCCAGCTGGTCGAGCCGGCTCCGGCCCAGGGCCAGCAGCTTCTCCGCCGCCTCCTCGTCCGCAGCCTGGATCAGCCAGATCTCATCCACCCGCAGCCCATCGTCGCACTGCATGGCAACAAGCTGGGGGCAGGCGGCGGTGTCGATCCCGTAGTAGCGCTCCAGCTGCCGCTCCGAGAGGGCGGACATCGCGGGCAGGTCAAACTTCTTTTCCATCCTGGCCCAGACGGCGCTCAGATCCGCGTCCTTGGCCGCTGTCCCCCCGCAGGCGGACAGCAGGACGATCAGCAGGGCCAGGGCGCAAAGCAGCGCCGATTCAGTCAGTTTTTTCATAGTCGATGCTCCTTGGATCCACAGAGTAGTTTTCCGGGTTTTTCAGCTGATCCGCCCAAAGCTGGGTGGCATCGTAGTTCACGTGGCAGTAGAAGTCGGAGGTGTACTCCGCGGCCAGGCCGTTGTGCCCGTCCTTGAAATAGTGGGCCAGATCCACATAGACCAGGTCGTATTTCTCGCAGAGCTCCTGCAGCCGCCGGTTGTGCTCGTCAAAGATGTCGTTGTTCCAGCTCGAGTAGCACTGGGTGTAGTAGACCGGGAAGGCGGACTCCAGGAAAATGGTCACATTGGGACTGGCCTCCAGGAGATTGTTGATGAAGATCTCCCAGTACTCCATCGTCCGTTCCAGACCGCCGTATAGCGCCACGTCGTTGACGCCCAGCATGATGAACACCTTGTTGGCGCCGGTGAGAGGCAGCACATCCTCGGGGAAATACTGCCCGCCCTGATACCAGATCTTCAGATTCCCGGAGAGCGCGTTGTGCACCGAGAAACAGTTCTCGCAGAGGAACAGCGCGTCACCCAGCAGCCCGTTCTGCTCGCAGTACTTTTTCAGCGTCACGGAGACGGAGTCTCCGAAAAACACCGCGTCGTCAAACCACTCGTCCGGCAGGGGCTCGGGCGTAGGCTCGGGCGTGGGTTCGGGCGTGGGCTCCGGCGTGGGCTCGGGCGTAGGCTCGGGCGTGGGCTCCGGCGTGGGCTCGGGCGTGGGCTCGGGCGTGGGCTCGGGCGTAGGCTCAGGCGTGGGCTCGGGCGTGGGCTCGGGCGTGGGTTCCGGTGTGGACTCGGGCGTGGGCTCGGGCGTGGGTTCCGGCGTGGGTTCCGGCGTGGGCTCCGGCGTCCCCTCCGCGGGAGAGGAGAGCTGTTCGAGCGCCGGCACGGTGGGCGGGAAAGAGCAGGCGCAGAGCAGCAGCAGAATGGCTGCCAAAAGCAGTCCGGAAAGCAATCGATTGATCTGCATGGCGGCGGATTTCCCCCTTTGTTCTTGCGGCGGGCGGAAAACCGCCGCTTCTGTCAAACTATATCATATCAGGAGAAAAATGGCAAATTTCTTTTCGTTTCACAATGCGCCGCAGCCCCGGAGGAAGTCCAGCACGATCTCACGGTAGCGCTCCGGGTCCGTCAGATAGCTGGCGCCGTGGCCCGCGCCGGGGAAGGTCTCCAGCTGCACGGGACCCTTGCAGGCCTCCCGGATCTCCCGGCTCATGGAGCAGGGGACAAAATCGTCCGCCTCGCCGTGGATCAGCAGGATGGGGAGCGTGGTGTTGCTCACCGCGCCGACGGCGCTGCCGGCGTCCGGGTCAAAATGCCCGAAGAGCCTGGCGCTGAGGCTGGTGAAGGGATAGAGCACCCGGAACTTCTTGGGCAGGCTCCAGCAGACCGTCTTGATGATGGCCCGGGGAGAGGTATAGCCGCAGTCGGCAAGGATGCCCTTGACCTCCTCCGGCAGGGGCAGGTCCGAGGCCATGAGCACGATGGCCGCGCCCATGGAGATGCCTGCCAGGGAGATGGGCGTTCCGGGCCAGCGGGTGGCGGCGTATTTGGCCCAGGCCAGGCAGTCATAGCGCTCGTTGATGCCGAAGCTGATGGTGTGGCCCTGACTCTCGCAGTGGGCCCGCTCCTCGATGACCAGGGTGTTGAGCCCGGCCTCCCGGGCCAGCTTGTTGCCGCCGCAGAAGTCCCGCAGGGGATGGCCCCGGTAGCCGTGGAACTGGATCTGCAGGGGCGCCCCGTCCCGCACATGGTAGTAGCGGCCGTGGAGACGCAGCCCGTCCCGGGAGCGGATCCACACCGACTCGAAGGGCAGGGACTCCATGTCCCGGATCAGGCCGTAGATCTCCGTTTTCGGGCTGTAGAGCTTGCCGTTCGGGTCCATATAGGGATTGTTCTGGTGCCGGTTGGGGGAGTAATAGGCATAGAGATAGGCGCCGAAGGCGATGGCCAGACCGAGCAGCACCAGCGCCAGAATGGTCCAGAAGATGATCATGCTCTCTCTCGCTTTCTGCCCCGTCTCCCTCCCGTCGCTTGACGAGGAGGGGGAAAGGGGGTATAATCTTGCTCTCTGATAAGAGTATCCTTTATGATAGCATCACACAGCTGCCGCGTCAAGAACGGAGAGGAGCATGAAGAACAAGATCAGCGTGGAAACGGATCCCCGGGGACTGCGCCTGCTGAAGCAGGGGCGGCGGGGCCTGTGGCGCGCGGCCTTCAGCCGCGCGGGCTTTATCACGCTGTTTTTGCTGCTGCAGTTGGGCCTGCTGCTGGCGGGCGTCCGTTCTCTGCAGAACTTCATTCCCCACTACTACACCTTCTCCCTGATTTTTACCGGGGCCATGGGCCTGTTCCTGGTCAACAGCAGGCGGGAGCCCAACGCCAAACTCACCTGGCTGCTGGTGATCCTGCTGCTGCCGGTCTTCGGAGGGCTGCTGTACCTCTATACCAAGAGCAACCTGGGCCACCGGATCCTCCAGAGGCGTTTTGCCGCCATCTCCCGGGAGACCCGGGACAGCCTTCCCCAGCCGGTAGACACCCTGGTGCGCCTGGAGGACGAGGCCCCGGAGATGAAGGGCCTGGCCCGCTATGTGAACCGCTCCGGCTGCTTCCCGGTCTGGGACGAGACGGCGGTGCGCTACTTTCCCCTGGGAGACGCGCTGTTTCCCGCCCTGCTGGAGGAGCTGGAAAAGGCGGAGAGGTTCATCTATCTGGAATTCTTCATCATAGCCGAGGGGGAGATGTGGGGACGGATCCTGGAGATCCTGGCCCGCAAGGCCGCCGCGGGCGTGGAGGTTCGGCTGCTCTACGACGGCACCAACGAGTTCTTCACCCTGCCCCGGGACTATTCCCAGCGCCTGGCGAAGCTGGGGATCCAGGCCAAGGCCTTCGCCCCGGTGATGCCCTTCGTGTCCACCCACTACAATTACCGGGACCATCGGAAGATCCTGGTGATCGACGGCAGGGTGGCGGTAAACGGCGGGATCAATCTGGCGGACGAGTACATCAACCGGGTGCGCCGCTTCGGCCACTGGAAGGACTGCGCCGTGATGCTCAAGGGCCCGGCGGTGCGGAGCTTCACCCTCATGTTCCTGCAGATGTGGGACCTGGAGGAGGGAAAGCTTCTGGAGCCGGAGCGCCTCAGCGCCCCGGTGGAGCGGGAGAGCGGAGCCGGCGGCTTCGTGCTGCCCTATGCCGACTGCCCCCTGGACCGGGAGCGGGTGGGCGAGTGGGTCTATCTGGACATCCTGAACCGGGCAAGGCGCTATGTGCATATCATGAGCCCCTACCTGATTTTGGACGAGGAGATGGAGACTGCCCTGAAATTTGCCGCCGGGCGGGGCGTGGACGTGCGCCTGATCCTGCCCGGGATCCCGGACAAGCGCCTGCCCTACGCCCTGGCCAAGACCTATTACAGGAGCCTGCTGGAGTCCGGCGTGCGGATCTATGAGTACAGCCCGGGCTTCGTCCACGCCAAGGTCTTCGTCAGCGACGACCGGGAGGCCACGGTGGGCACCGTCAACCTGGACTATCGGAGCCTCTACCACCACTTTGAGTGCGGCACCTACCTGCGGCAGACCGACTGCGTCCGGGAGATCGAGGCGGACTTTCTGGCCACCCAGGAGCAGTGCAGGACCGTGACGACGGAGAGCCTGCGGAAGCTGCCCCTGCGGGTGAAGCTGGAGGGCGTGCTGATGAAGGCGCTGGCGCCGCTGCTGTAATACTAAAACCTAATAGAAATCAGACAATCTTTGCGGCTGGATTCGCGCCATGCTTCGTTGCTTTCCTTGCAAATATATCTCCATTATTCGCTGCGAAAAGCGCCTCGCCTGACACAAATCCATCTCGCAAATCTTTGTCTTCTT
>JAFWQQ010000002.1 GCA_017545165.1 Oscillospiraceae bacterium | reverse complement strand
TCGGGCCAGAGTTTTGCCGCCGCCTTCCTTCAGATTCCGCCTCGCGACGGACACCCTTGGCTTTGGCTATGACCTTCCCGCTGCCGGGCGGTCTCGGGACTTTCACCCGTTAGAACGTGCGCTCGCCGGGCGCACCAAAAACAGGAGCTCTGCAAAATATCCGTCTTGCAGAGCTCCTGTTTTTTGCGTTTTTTCAGGCCTTGCCGACCACCAGATACATCCGCTCGTCGGAGATCTGCTCCGTCACGGTCAGATAGCGGGCAAAGATCGCGGCCAGGTCCTCGGCGCTCATGAGACCGTTGGAGACATGACTCGCCGCGCCGTGGTGATGGGCGTCGATCTTCTCCCGGCTCATGCCGTGGGCCACCGTCAGCGTGCCGCCGGGCTTCAGCAGCGAGGCGAGACGCCGGATCAGCCGCTCCGGCTCGGGGAAATGGGGGAAAGCGTTGTAGACCACCACGCAGTCAAAGCGGCGGTCGAAGTCCGTCTCCTCCGCGTCGCCGCAGAGGACGGTCACCTGCTCCTGGGGGAACTTGCTCCGGGCGATCTCCGCCATCTTCGGGGAAATGTCGATGGCGGTGACGGAGGCCACGTTCCGCGCCAGATAGTCCGGGATCAGGACCCCCGTGCCCGTGGCCACGTCCAGCACGTCCTTGCCCGCGCTGACGCCGGCCCGGTCCAGGATCGAGGCGATGATCCTGTCGCTGCGGACCATCTCCGCGTCCCAGCCCGGGGCCAGGCGGTCAAAGAATTCGATGACGTCCCGTGTCTGGATCATAGGCTCTTCTCAGGCCGCCTTGGCCGGCTCTTCCGCAAAGAAGGTCTCGGTGTCGATCTTCTGATAGCCGCCGAAGCTGGAGGGCGCGGCCGCGATCTCCTCGGCCAGATCCAGCCCGAAGAAGGCCTGGGTGACCTCGTTGGTCTTTTCGGTGATGTCGATGTCCTCAAAGAGATCGGGATAGACCGTCTTGGCGATGAACCAGGTGTTGATCAGCGCGATCTCGTAGTTGGTGTAATAGGCGTTGTAGGCCATCTCCAGATAGACCTCGCCGTTCTGCCAGGCCTTGCAGGCGTCGAACATGGTGGGATCCTCGGCAAAGAGAGGCTTGATGTTCTTCACGGCAGCGGCGTCCATGATGATGATGTCCATGTCCTCGCCCAGAGCCACGAACAGCTCCTCCTCAATGGGCTGGATGCCGGGGGCCGCAAGATCGGTGACCACGTTTTTGACGTTGGCGACCTTGAAGGAGATGTAGTTCTGGGCGGTCATCAGGTGATTGGTGGTGCCCCAGTTGCCCAGACCGCAGATGTAGACGGCGGGCTTTTCCTCCTCGGGGATCTCCGCGGTGCGCTTCTCGATCTCGGCCCGCTCGGCCTCAATGAAGCTCACCAGGGCCTCGGCCTTCTCCTCGTTGTCGAAGATCAGGCCCAGCAGACGCATGGTGCCGAAGAAGTTTTCATCGAACACGCCGCCGGGGCCGGCCTTCAGGGTGATGACGGGAACGCCCAGCTGCTCCTGCAGCGCGTCCTCCTTCTCCACGTCCTCATACTCGGAAATGACGATGTCCGGCTCGCAGGAGAGGATCTTTTCGGCCTCGGCCGTCTGGGCCTGGGGGCCGCCCACGCCGCAGGACGGGAGCGTCTGGAAGCTCTCGCCGTAGGCCAGCATATAGGGGCGGGCAACGGAATCGAACATCCTGGGCCGCTCGGCGAGAGAAGTGTTGTCGATGTCCTCCACGCCGCACAGCAGGCTGACGTCGCCGATGTAGCTGTACATGCGCAGGGCGCCGGCACCGATGCAGACCACCCGCTGGTAGCTGCCGGGCTTGACGGTCACTTCGCGGCCGATCATGTCGGTAATGGTGACTTCCTCCGACTCGGCAGAGGCTGTGATCCCGCTCATGGCGCAGAGCGTCAGCAGCATGACGAGGGTCAGCAGCAGGGAAATCGTCTTTTTCATGTTTTCTTTCCTCCGTTCACAATGATTTTTTTGCCTTCTATTTCCACGACGCGGACCTCCGCGTCAAAGATCTCCCGGATCACATCCTCCGTGACGATCTCGGCGCCGCCGCTGTGGCGGATCCTGCCGTCCCGGAGGAAGAAGAAGCGGTCGCCCAGCTCCAGGGCCTGATTGAAATCGTGCAGGGAGGTCAGGATGGCGATGCCCTTCTCCCGGGACACCCGCCGGGCCTCCTCGATGATGAGCTGTTCGTTTGCCACGTCCAGGTTGCCGGTGGGCTCGTCAAAGACCAGCAGCCGGGGCTCCTGGGCCAGGGCCCGGGCGATGGCGATCTTCTGACGCTCGCCGCCGGAGAGCTGCTCCACGTTCCGCGCGGCGAAAGCCTCCAGCTGCATGTCCCGCAGGATGCGCCAGACGGCCTCCTCGTCCTCCTTCCCGGCCTTGAAGCCGAAGTAGGACACCCGGCCCATGAGCACCGTGTCGAAAACGCTCAGCGCGCCGAAGTGGATGCTCTGGGGCACATAGGCCACCCGGCGGGCCCGGGCGCTCCGGCTCATCTTCAAAAGGTCCTCCCCGTCAAAGAGGATGCTTCCGCTGTCCGGCTTTTTGATCCCAAGGATATTCTTGAAGAGGGTGGTCTTGCCGGAACCGTTCTTGCCCAGCACCACGCCGATCTGGCCGTCCTGCAGCGTCAGCTCCAGCCCGTCCAGCACCGCGGGAGAGCGCTTCCCGTAGCGAGAACGCAGATCTTGGATCTCCAGCATCAGTCATGCTCCCCCTTCCGTCCGAAGATGATGGCCAGGAAGAAGGGCGCGCCCAGCAGCGAGGTGATGGCGCCCACGGGCAGGGCCGAGCCCTTGCCGATGCTGCGGGAGAGAGTGTCCGCCAGCAGAAGCAGGATGCTCCCGCTCAGGGCCGAGGCCGGGATGGAGACCCGGTGGTCCTGCCCCAGGAGCTTTTTGGTCACATGGGGGCAGATGATGCCCACAAAACCGATGATGCCCAGGGTGGAAACGCAGACCGCCGTGATGATCGAGGCGAAGAGCATGGTCCAGAAGCGCAGCCGGTCCACATGCACGCCCATGCTCTTGGCCGCGGCGTCCCCGCTCAGGAGGGCGTTGAGCTTCCAGCTCATGGCGGAGAAAAAGCCGATCCCCATGAGCACCACGATGGCCATGATCAGGTCCGTGCGGTACTTGGCACGGCCAAGGTCGCCGAAGGACCAGACCACCGCTGCGGAAAGCCCCACGTCGGTCGCGTAGAACTGGAGGATGGTGGTGGCCGCCGTCCACACCGAGCCCAGGGCGATGCCCGCCAGCACCACCACGCCGGGCTGGAAGGCCCGGAGCCGACAGAGCCCCAGGATCATCAGGATCGAGACGGTGGAGAACACGAAAGCCATCAGCGAGGCGGCATAGGGATTGATCCCCGAGGTATAGTTGGTCAGGTTATTGCCGGTGGAGAGAAAGCCTCCGGCAAAGACGATGATGGAGAGGTTCGCCCCGAACACCGCCGCGTTGGACACGCCCAGGGTGGAGGGCGAGGCCATGGGGTTATTGAGATCGGTCTGCATCACGAGGCCGGCCACGGAAAGACCCGCCCCCGCGATGATGGCCGCCAGGACCCGCGGAAGCCGGATGTTCCAGATGATCCGGATATTGGCGGCGCTGCCCTTTTTGGCTATGGCGGCGAAGCACTCTCCCACGGTCAGACGGGATACGCCCACCATCAGGCAGACAACGGCCAGCACAAGGACGGCAAGGGCCAGAAGGCCGATTGCCGCCGTGTTCTTTTTTCTTTTTTTCAGTAGATCAGCATGTTCTCTCATAGGCAAAATAATAATCCCCCGGGAAGCGCCTCGCAAGCCCCCCGGGGGGATATTCTTTCATATTGATGCGCGTTTTTCTTCTCTGCCTCTTTCCGCTTTTTCGCTCTCATCCCATGGGGGCCGGCCTCAACGGCGGTCTCCCAGGCCTGATCAGCGTCGCCGGACAGGGCGAGGCTCAGCTCCTCCACGTCCAGGCCTCTCTCATAGACATGGTCCAGCTTTACGAAAAAAGGCGCAAAGCTTTGCAGCGCGGAATAGCGGATCGCCTTCCAGGTAACGCCCTCTTCCACGGAAGGGTGATATCCGATGTATTTCAGAAAGCGTTCTTCCGTTTTTGAGTATATGATCATGCTTGCTCCTTGTCTCTTCTGTTCAGCTCCGCCTCCACCCGGTTCAGCGTGGAAAAAAAACGGCCGGTGGCCACGGCGGGGCCGAAAAGCAGCAGTCCCAGGGTATTCCATCCGATCATATGCCGCCGGGAGGTATAGGGGCCCTCCACCCCCAGGGCGACGGCCTTCTCCTTCAGTTCCTCGGCAATGCGCCCCATCCAGAACAGGGGGTAGAGAAACAGGTTCGGGATCCCGCGAAGATAGGCCTTCCAGTAGGGCAGGGTCTTTCGCCCCAGGATCCCGTCCAGCTCCTCCTGCAGTCCGCTCAGGGGCATATACAGCAGGAAGAACAGGCCCGCGGTGAGAAAATCGACCAGGCCGAAAAGGAAACCGGGCCGATGAGTGTGTCTGTATTTCATAGGTCTGCAGCCTCCTGACGCAGGATTTGTCCGGGAACGCCCTATCTTCCTGATGCTCGCGCCATTCCTCTTGCTTGTGCCGGCGTAGGTTTACATAACTATAATTATTTTATGCTTACGTAAACAGATGGTCCTTGTATGGATCCTCCGCTTGCGCTCGGCCAGGCGCTCCGGCGCGGCGCAGCTGCTCCGCAGCCCCCAGGTCCAGGCTGTTGGCAGCATTTCCCGCACTGACGATCCTGCTGTATTTTGATATCGTATCACTTTTCCCGCAATTTTGCAATGAAAAGGCGCGCCCTCGTCCGTCCGCAGGCTTGCAGGGCAAAAACCGGCAGCCATAACTGGCCGCCGGTTTTTGTCTGTTCGTATCGTTTTACCTGGTCCCGGTCAGGGCCACGCCGTTGACGTAGAGCGTGTAGCCCATGGAGACGACGCTCGCCGCGTCGCCGTTGAATTCGGTCACGCAGCTGTCGCCGGTCAGCGTCCAGGTACTGGTGGCATCCAGCGTGACAGACACCGTGCCGACCTCGGTAGAGACGGTCTCCCCCTTGGCGTTCATAATGCTGCCGTCAATGCTGCCCTCAAAGGAGGAGCCGTCCGTCAGCTCCAGGGTCAGGCTGGAATCGCCGCCGACCTTGATCGCGCCGACGAGTTTCTGGGCAATGGCCTTGAATTCTGCGACGTTGCAGCCGCCGCTCCAGCCGTCCGCGCAGACGGAGAGCAGGATGTTGTCCGCATCCTCGTTGACGATCTCCACGCCCTCCAGGGTGATGACCGCGTTGGTGTTGGTCACGTGGAAGACGTGGCCGCTCTTGCTGGTGAGGCTGCCGCCGGTCATGGTGAAGTGGCTGGTGCCGCTGGCGGCGTCGCCGGACATGGACTGGTAGATCATGATCGTATCCAGGAAGGCGGCGTTGCTGTTGCGCTGGGTGTTGTTGGCCGTCAGGTCGCAGTCATTCAGCGTGATCGAATTGAGCCCCTCGATGCACACGCCCTCGGAGAGGTTCGAGGTCAGCGTGGCGTCGGAAACCGTGATGTCCGCGGTGGAGTAGATGGCCGGGCTGCCAAGGCCGTTGGAGGTGTAGCTGCCGCCCTCCACCACCACGGTGCCGCCGCCGCGATCGGTGCGGATCGGCGCGCTGGAGCGGCCGCTGGTGGTCACGTCCAGATCATAGCCGTAGGTCACGCCGCCGCCGGTGGTCATGATGCCGCCGGAGCCGTCGCCGGTGGTGACGATGGTGGTGTCGTAGATGTGCAGCGTCGTGCCGTCCCCCGCCGCGCCGTTCTGCCCGCCGTTGCCGCCGTAGCAGAAGACGCCGTTGGCGCCGTTGGCGTCGGAAGTGACCGTGCCGCCTTTGATGGTGACGCTTGCGCCATCCTTCACGAGGACTGCCGCGTTCAGACCGTAGAAGCTGCAGCTGTCTCCGCCGTCGGAATCGCCGGATTTGGTGACGGTGGGGTCGGTGATCGACACCTCGTCGGAGGCGCTGATCAGCAGGGCGCTCTCATCGGCGGCGGTGCTGGCGTAGGTTTGGCCGCTCTGGCTCTCGGCAGAGGTGATCTCCACGGAGGCGCTGTAATTGACGTCCGCGCTGCTTCCGCCGGGGCCGCCGCCGAAGCCGCTGGGAGGTGTACCGCCAGGGCCGCCTGGCATGCCCTCAGGGGGATTACCGGGGGGCGTGCCCTCGGGCGGCGCACCCATCCCCTCAGGGGGATTACCGGGAGGCGTGCCATCGGGCGGCGCGCCCATCCCCCCGGGGGGATCTCCGGGAGGCGTGCCATCGGGCGGCGCGCCCATCCCCCCGGGGGGATCTCCGGGAAGCGTGCCATCGGGCGGCGCGCCCATCCCCTCGGGGGGATCTCCGGGAGGCGTGCCCTCGGGCGAGTCAGCGCTTGGTGCTTCAGGCGCTTCCGTCGGATCTGTGCTGTTTGTCGTCTCGGTCTGCTCCGTCTCGGACTGCGCCGTCTTATCGGGAGCGGTGCTGCCGCAGCCGGTCAGCGTGGATAGCACCATCAGCGCTGCGAGTATCAGGGCTATGGTTTTTTTCATGTTCGGTCTCTCCTTTCCTCTTTCTGATCCATATGGTAATAGCTTAACCTTAACTCAACCTGAAGAAAAACTTCTTTTTCGTTATTACCGCGATTTCGGCAGCCAAGCTTTCCACTTTCTGCGTTTTCTTGTGGTTTGGGGCCATTGGAGACGCGGTTTATCCGCAGACGCGCTTTGAGGGCTCTGACGAAAGAATCAGAACCCTCATGAGAATTATTCAGGATGATTCCCAAGACGATGAGATAGCCAGGGAATACGGAGTGCTGTTTTGCTTGAACGTGTTCGTAACCGGGTTGGCAGTCCAGGTCAACACGCTTCCTGCAGAAGCAGGGGCGCAGTCAGCTCAGCTCCACGGCTGCGCCCTTCACGAAGCGCTGCAGACGGGTCAGGTCCTTGTTGCTGACCCTGCCGTCCCCGTTGGTGTCCAGGTTGAAGGTCATAACCTCCACCTCGTCACCATTCAGATAGTTCTGCAGACGGGTCACGTCCTTGTTGTTCACCTTGCCGTCGCCGTTGATGTCGCCGGGCAGACGCCAGTGGGCGTACACCGTGGTGTCCTCGTCAAAAGTGGTCTCGGCGGTCACCTGGGTGCCCTGGCCGGCCAGCAGATCGCTCTCCGCCGGCTCGGCAAACCAGCCGATAAACTTCCAGCCGCCCTCGCGGATCGGGGTAGGCAGCTCGCCGACGGCCTCGCCCGCGTTGACCTCGATGCTCGCAGGCTCCACGGTGCCCTCCCCCGCGTCGAAGCTCACGGTGACGGCGTTCCCCTTGAAATACACCACGATGAGGATGTCATAGTCCGGCATGGCGAAGCTCAATTCCTCGTCATCCCAATGCAGGGAGCCGAGCTCGACCAGCTCCTTGTCGTTTTCGCCCTCGCCGGTCTTCCGGTAGATCTCGGTGTAATCGTAGCCATTCTCCTCTGCGGGCGTGACCGTCAGCTTGACCGTCTCGCCGGTGGAGGGAGACACGGGCGCAAAGCTGGCCGTGCCCTCGCCCACCGTGGTCAGGCTGATGCTGTGCTTGGGCGCGATGTAGAAGTAGCCGCCGAACTCCGCCCAGGCGGATTGATAGGTGTTTCTGAAGTAGATCGTCACATCGCCGGCATGGGCCTCGTCCACCACGTAGTTGTTCCCGCCGGGGTACCAGGTCCAGTTGCCGCCCACAGACTGGATGACCTTGATCTCGTCGCCGGCGGTGAGGGTCGTCTCCAGCTTGTACTCGCCTTCGGTGTCCGGGTTGGGCGCGAACTGATTCGCGGGCGTCGGCGCCCAGTCGTTCACGGTCCCGACCAGATACACGCCGTCGGCCAGATCCCATTTGAACTTTGCCGTCACGGCGGCGCCGATGCTGTCAAGCTCGGAGGAGGCGTTCCACTCCGCCTCCGTGGACAGCAGCGCATCGTTGGCGTCGTACCAGCCGAGGAACTTCGCGCCCTCGTCGGGATAGGCATAGAGGATGACCCGGGAAGAGCCGCCCGCCAGGGTTTCAAAATAGCCCACGGCGCCGGGGCCTTCCGCGGTCACACTGTCCAGGTGGAGCTTGGGGCAGGCGCTGGTGTCGATGGACGTAAAGCGGTTGCCCGCCAGGTTCAGCACCTGCAGGCTCGCGCAGTCGCTCAGATCCAGCTCGGTCAGCGCGTTATTCTCTGCTCTCAGCGTCGAGAGGCCCGCGCAGTTGCGCACGTTCAGGTTTTTCAGCAGGTTGTCGCTGCAGACCAGAGACCCCATCTGCGTGCAGTCGCTGACGTCCAGCTCAGTCAGCAGGTTGTGGTCGCAGAAGATGCTGCCGGTAAGGCCCGTGCAGCCGCTGACGTTCAGGCTCGTCAGCTGATTGTTGTTGCACAGCAGGTTGCTGAGGCTTCCGCAGTTGGAAAAATCCAGGCTCTGCACCGTGTCGTTGTACACCTCCACGTCGCCCAGCCCCGGGCAGTTCGACGCGTTCACCGCCGTGAGCCGGTTGCCGGAGAGATACAGGCCGCTGAGCTCGGTGAAGCCGCTCACATCCAGGGAGCCGACAAGGCTGCGGTCGCTCCAGCTGATGAACATGACGTGATAGGGCGTGTCGCCGTAGGGCATGAAGACCCAGCCGTCGGCCCAGGTGGAGGGATCGTTGACGTCATATAACGTTTCAATTTCTTCATCTTCATCATCCAACTTCGTGCCGTTCTTCACTTGGTCGGCGTCCTCGGTTTCGAGGAAGGCGGCGAGCTGATTATACTCGTACTCGTCGTAGCCCTCCGGCTCGGTCCAGTCCGCAAAGGCGGCGGGCAGCAGGGACGTCAGGATCAGCAGCGTCAGGACAATGCTCAGGATCCGTTTTTTCATGGAAATGCGCCTCCTGTGTTTTGATCCCGGGGAGAAGAGCAAAACCGCGCGGTAACAGGCTCTTTTCGGCCTTTTCCCTCAGAGGACCCACCCTCCGAGAGCCTGCGTACAAAAGCAAACGACGCCGTTTGTCTGAAACGACAAGACGCCGCGGCGCTTCGCCCTTTTGTCGCCGGCAACCTGAATATACACTTTTTTTCACTAGGATGTCAAGGTTCTGCAGGCAGGATGGTTGTTGAAAAATGATGATGGATCCTGTCTCAGACGGCAATCCAAGGGGTTCAGCCGCGCATAATCCCGCTGTAAATCCAGGCCATAAAGGTTGACGCAGCGGCGTGTCACAAACTGCTGTATTGCCCTTTTGGACGAGGACAAGCTTGCCGCTTACTTCCTTCGCCATTATCCGCAAAAAAGAAAGGCGCGTTCCATCTGCCCGTAGGGGCGCTTCACGAAGCGCCCGTTTTGGCTCTGCGACAATAGAAAGGCCACGTCGAGAAATATATCGGGCTGTTGGAGGGATATGAAACGGCAGGGAGCGGTTTGCTCCCTGCCAAATTTTCCTTCCAAGTATCTTGGTTAACTGATTTAGGGACGATTTGTTTGTCCCTCCACGAATATTATGAGGAAAAAGCGAAAAAACAGGCTAATGGCAGGACAAGCCGATTTCAAAAAACATGACAGCAGGACGCTGGGACGGATGGACGGATGATTTCAGTCGCTGCATGTTTTTAGGGAGAGGTCTGTCGAAATCTATCGGATTAAAAAGTGAAAATCTCTCGGATTGAGCTTGTAAAATCCATCGGGTTATGTTATCCTGTTGGTGCATGAGGTGATGCACATGGAAAAAATCATGGACAAAACGAAATACAAGGCCCGTCTGATCGATGAAACCGTGGAACGTTATCTGGCTACGATCGGCGCGGTCTGCATAGAAGGGCCGAAGTGGTGCGGAAAAACATGGACCTCCTCTTATCATTGCAACAGCGAGATCATGATCGGTGATCCTGCCAATAACTTTCAGAACCGCGCGCTGGCGGAGATGTCCCCTGCGCTGGTGCTTGAGGGCGATACGCCGCGTCTCATCGACGAGTGGCAGGAAGTACCGCCTCTCTGGGACGCGGTGCGCTATACGGTGGATCAGCGCGGGAAAAAGGGGCAGTTCATCCTGACCGGATCGGCTACGCCAAAACGCAAGGGCGTCCTTCACAGCGGGGCAGGCAGGATCGGCAAGCTGCGGATGCGACCCATGTCTCTCTATGAATCCGGAGACTCCAGCGGCATGATCAGTCTGCAGGAGCTCTGTGCCGGAAGGCTGTCTCCCGTTATGTCCGGTGAGGTTGATCTGCGTACGCTGGCCATGCTGACAGTGCGCGGCGGCTGGCCGGGGAATCTGGAGACAGACGAGAAGGATATTTCCCTGCTCCCCAACGAATACCTGAACGCGGTGATCGACGACGATGTGAACCGCATCGACGGTATCAAGCGCGACAGCAGAAAGGTACGCTTGCTGCTGCGCTCCCTTGCTCGCAACGAAAGCACGACCGTTTCAAACAAGACGCTGAAAAACGATATCAAGGAGATCGACGACGAGAATATAGACGTGGAGACGGTGGCAGCCTATCTGGATGTCTTCACACGTCTGTTCCTCATCGAGAACCAGGAGCCTTTCGCCACGAAGCTGCGTTCCTCCGTCCGCGTCAAGCAGGCGGAGAAGCGGCATTTCTGCGATCCCTCTCTGGCCTGCGCGCTGCTGCGGGCCACGCCGGAAAGGCTGATCGGCGATCTGGAGACCTTCGGTTTCCTCTTTGAAGCGCTGTGCGAGCGCGATTTGAAGATCTACGCGGAGAGCTTCGGTGCAAAGCTGTACCACTATCAGGACTACGCGGGCAATGAAATGGACGCCGTCATTGAGCTGCCGGACGGCGGCTGGTGCGGCATTGAGATCAAGCTCGGCGCGAACAAGATCGAGGAAGCCGCGTCAAACCTGATCCGCATCCGGGATGAGATCGTCAAGGACGGCGGGACGGCGCCCTCTGCCTTGGTCGTCCTCTGCGGCCTGTCCAACGCGGCCTACAGAAGGCCGGACGGCGTCTTTGTCGTTCCGCTTACGGCGCTGAAGAATTGAAGCGATCCTCCATTCCCCAAAAACGATTTTTTCTTGATTTTGGGGAATGGAACAGAACAAAAAGAAAAAGCCGCGGGCGTGAGTCTTCTGCCGGGAAGATACAGGCCCGCGGCTTCTGTATGTAATACTAATCTTCAATTAAAAAGATTGAGCTAAAGCAATCACTGTGGTATAATTCTCACGGTGATGCAAAATAAAGAAATACACATTTACAGAAGAAGAAAAAGAAGAACTTCAGAGATATAGGAAGCAGAACCGGGACAAGAAGATAGAGAAGAGATTAGAAGCACTGATGCTGCGAGCGGAAGGGAAAGGGAATCGCGAAATCAGCGAGAAGACCGGATTTCACACGCAGTATATAACGGTGCTTGTGTCTCGATATAAGGCAAACGGGATACAAAGTATAACAGGTAATCATTATCACGGAAACAGGCGAAATCTCAGCTTTGAGGAAGAGGCTGAGCTGCTCGAGCCGTTTTGTCAGGCAGCAGAGGCTGGTCAAATTGTCTCTGTGAGCGAAATAAAAGCAGTGTATCAAGAAGCTGTAGGACATGACATAGGATCAGCTCAGATCTATCACGTTCTCCATAGACATGGGTGGCGAAAAATCATGCCGAGAAGCCGTCATCCCAAGAAAGCCAGCGAAGAGGCCATCGAGCCCTCAAAAAATTAACGACCGTGTCAGAGAATTAGTTTTCCACAATGCAACCAAGACGGTGCGCTTAATGTTCCAGGATGAAGCAGGTTTCGGTCGAATCAACAAACCAAAGTATTGTTGGTGTGAAAAAGGGATACGTCCAGCAGTGCCATGCCATCACATTCGGGAGTACCGGTATGTGTACGGAGCTGTGGAGCCTTTGACCGGTGAATCGTGCTTTTGGGTCATGCCTCAGTGCAACACCGCTTGCATGAATGTATATTTGGATGAACTCTCAAAGCAATTCCCAGACGATATTATTCTGCTCTGCTGTGACGGCGCCGCTTGGCATAAGTCAAAGTCTTTGAGAGTTCCCCATTATATAGAGCTTACCTCGATCCCTCCGTATACGCCCGAAATGAATCCCATCGAACAAATCTGGAAAGAACTTCGTAAGATGGGTTTTCGCAACGAGGTCTTCGCAACACTGGAGAAAGTGGTTCTCCGGCTTTGTGATACGATTTGTGATCTAACTGCAGCTACTATACGGAGTATCACAGGCCGCTCTTGGATTATCAATTGTTTTAATTGAAGAATAGTATAACACACTAGACCTTGCGAGCAAGATCGTGTGCCAAAGGCAGGCCTCCCGGCCCTCCTTTGGAAACCTCCCGGGTATCGGCAACACCACTTCCGTGCGTCGGACGGAAATGCTTTTTGCCGGTATTCATTTTCCCCCGCGTGCTGCAAAAACGCAACTGTGCTTTTTTGACCGCTCCCGAAAATGAAAAAGCGAATCGGGACCGCACATGAAAACGTGCAGTCCCGATCCGCTTTTGAGGATGCGAAGGGTGCGACCTTGTTCATATGAATCGCGGGCTGCATGGTTTCATGCAGCCCGCGACCCATGAAAAGGAAGTGAGGAGGAGTGAAAAATCCTGCGCTCTTTTGCCGGTATGGCAGCATTCACCGCAACAGGTGATGCTTTGACGGTTACCCGAAGTATCTGCGATACAGATTGACGGAAAGAGGATCGAGATCCCGCTTCACGTTGATGTTCCCGTCTGTGATCAAATCAACGATCTTTTTCTTCTGCGCTGCGAAGCAGGGCTCGTCTTTCAAGCCGTATATGATGTGCAGTCTCGATAGAAGCTCAATCTCTCTTCCTGCCTGCTGTACGATCTCCTGGCGCTTCATGCCTTCTTCTCCGTATATAAAGCACGACTATGTGGAATCATTCTCTCTGCCGAGAGTCGATCAGTTCCTCGACCTCTTCGCGTGTCGGCATCACGCGCAGCGCACCCTTTCGCGTTGTGACCAGCGCAGCGGCCGCGTTGGCAAAGCGCAGCATAGCCGCGAGCTTCTCTTTGTCAAGCGCAAGAGCGTGCTCAAGCACGGCGTTGAGCACGCAGGCACAGAAGGTGTCCCCCGCACCGGTCGTCTCGATGGTGTTCGGCATCAGGAAAGGAGCCGCGTCGACGCGCGTTTCCCCAAAATAGGCGCTGCTGCCCTCAGGCCCCTTGCTCAGCAGGATCAGCGGGATGCCGAAGGTCTCGCGCAGGGCGCGCACGCCCTCGTCGAAGTCCTCCTTCTCGGTGAACCAGCGGATCTCATTGTCCGAGATCTTCAGCACGTCGCACTGGGCGAAGCCCCAGGCGATCTGCTCGCGCGCCTCGTCCAGCGTGCGCCAGAGCGGCTCGCGCAGATTCGGGTCGAAGGAAATCAGGCAGCCGTGCTCCTTCGCCAGCGCGACGGCCCTGTGCGTCGCCTCACGCACGGCCGGATGCGTCAGCGAGAGCGAGCCGAAATGGAAGATGCGGGAGTCCGCGATCAACCTTTCGTCCACTTCCTCCGCGCGCAGCATGATATCCGCGCCGGGATCGCGGTAAAAGGAGAAATCCCGGTCGCCGTCGGGCTTTTTGTGGACAAAAGCGAGGGTGGTGTGCACCTCGTCGTCCATCAGGAGGTTCCGCGTGTCGATCCCGACAGCCTCGACGGCCTGCCGAAGCTGGCGGCCGAACAGATCATTGCCGACCTTGCCGATAAAGGCGGTTTTGCGTCCCAGTTTTGCCAGCATCGCCAGCACGTTGCAGGGCGCGCCGCCGGGATTCGCCTCCATCAAGGGATTGCCCTGCGGGCTGAGGCCGCTGTCGGTAAAGTCGATCAGCAGCTCGCCCAGCGCGGTCACGTCAATCGTTTTCATGTCTTTCCTCCCCGAGACAAAGCTCATATTTCACCACGTCGATTTCCACCTCGCCGATGGCATGGAAGGAAATGCCCTGCGCCGCCTGCTCAGTCATGATGACGGCGGACATGACCTGATCGCCGTCGTTGAGGAAGGCCTCGATGCTGTTGCGGTCAAGGATCACGCGCATCGTGATCTCGCCCCTGTCGTTGGGCACCAGGCAGCGGCGCTGGTGGATGATGGCCCGGCGCGAGCCGGAGCATTTGCGGTCGATCTTCACGATGCGCTCGTGCGGCCGGAAGCTCAGGCTGCTGTGGTATTTCTCATTCTGCGCAAAGCGCAGGGAAAACTTCTGGAAGAGCTTTTCGGGATCCTTCGGCCGCACCGTGATCAAAAGTTCCACGCAGCGGCCCTCGATGCCGTAGAGCACGGTGTCGTCCCCGACGCTGATGCTGTGATACTCCACCTTGTTCCGGCGGTACTGCTCCAGCTCGCGCAGCGGGCGCTGGCAGAGGCGCCCGTTTCGCAGGAAGACCTCGCGCGGCAGGGTCATCTGCCCGTACCAGACCTGCTCCTTGCGGCTGTTCTGGCAGGCGTCCCAGTTCTGCAGCCAGCCGATCATCACGCGTCGGCCGTCCGGCGTCAAAATGGTCTGCGCGGCGTAAAAGTCAATGCCGTAATCGACGGCTTGATGCCGCGTATAGGCAAAGTGCCTCCCGGCCTCGTCGGTGTCGCCGATCAGGCAGACCGTACCATTGCCGTTGTGGTACTCGAAGCCCTCCGGCAGCATGAACTGGGGGCTGATGAGCAGCAGCTTTTTCCCGTCCAGCTCGAAGAAATCCGGACATTCCCACATTAAGCCGAAGCGCCCGTCGTTTTCGATGAACACGCTCTCGAAGCGCCAGGACAGAGCGTCGTCGCTGCGATAGAGCAGCAATCTTCCCCTTTGTTCCTCATCGCAGCTTCCGACGATGCAGCGATAGCTCCCGTCTTTTTCCCGCCAGATCTTCGGATCGCGGAAATTAAAGGGGCTGAGGCCTTCGGGCAGCGTGTCGCCGCTGATGACCGGATTGTGCTCCACTTTCTGATAGTTCAGCCCGTCGCCCAGCGCGAGGCACTGCACCTGCAGGGCGTCCTCACTGTTGTGGCTGAGCTTGCGGATGCCGGTGTACATCAAAAGCTGCTTGCCGTTCGGCAGTTCGATGGCGCTGCCTGACCAGCAGCCGTCCGCGTCGTACCACTCGTCCGGGGCGAGCGCGGCCGGCAGATAACGCCAGTGCAGCAGGTCAGGACTCACGGCATGGCCCCAGTGCATATCGTCCCATTCGACCTTGTAGGGGTTGTACTGATAGAACAGATGGTATTCGCCCTTGTAGAAGGAGAAGCCGTTGGGATCGTTCATCCAGCCAACGCAGGGCGTCAGATGGAATTGCGGGCGCGCTTCCTTCGGGATCCGCGGCAGCGCGTCCTCCTCATAGGCCCGTGCGAAGAGCAGTCTCTGCTTCATGTTTACATCCTCGTTATTTCTTTCGTTGTGTGTTCACGGATTTCTCTTGGCCGCGGGAGAAGCTGTTCTCCCCCGCCGCCGAAATTCAGGAATTGTTTTGCCGGTCGAGGGCATCCTTCGCGGCTTCCCTCTCCAGATCCTCCGGCTGCATGTGGAGCCGGAATACCTGCTCCAGCGGGAAGCTGCATGCCCAGAAGACCGCGGCGGGCATCAGCAGCAGCATGAACGGCGTTGCGAGGGCCAGGGCGAGCCCCAACAGGAGCGGCAGCATCACGCCCAGCGCCTTCAAAGGGTGCAGGCGCAGCAGGATGAGGCCAAAGCGCAAAACCTCCTTCACGCTGCCTTGAAAGCGCGCCGCGTAGGCCGCCACGTAAACCGTCCAGGTCAAGGCGATCGCGTCCAGCGCCAGCGCCGCCCAGTACAGATTCCCCATAGCGTCGCCGGAGAGCTTGATGCTGCGAAACACCGCAGCGTCCAGCGTCAAGAGCGCAAGCACGGCCAGCTCGATGAGCCAGGCGAGGGTGGAGCGCTTGAGGTTTTCCCGGAAGGCGTTCCAGAAGTGCTTCCACACGCCCGCCTCATTGCGTCGCAGGCAGCCATGCACCGCCGCATACAGCGCCGCGGAGGACGCCCCGATGCTTAGGATGGGGAGGGAGAACAGCAGCCAGAGCACGCTCAGGCAGACGCAGTCTCCGATTTTCATCAGCGCCCCGACCAGGGGGCTGTCTATGCCAAAGATGCGTTTCATGCTCGTCCCTCCCCCTGTTGCTTAGCCGCGCGTATACTCGCGCAGCGAGGTAAATTGAATGGCGTTGTTTTCCGCAAAGAGCTGGATGGGCTTGCCGCTGACGCCGTAGAGACGCACGGTCAGCGAGGCCTGGCCGTCCAGATAGAAGATGCCCACGGAGCCGTCCTGGATATAGGTGAAGGAGTAGCTCTCTCCCGGCTCCAGGATGGCCGCGGTCTCGGTGATGTGGGTGCTGCCCTCGTTGAAGACCAGGCTGATGGTATCCGCCGCGGGATCCAGCACGATGAGCTTGTTCTTTTCCGTGCGGCCGTTGTAGTCAAAGCTCAGGCCGAAGCTGCCCTCGCCGGTGAAGACGAAATCGCCGGTAAGCATGAAGCTCTCATAGCAGGTAAAGGCGTCGGTATAGCTGTAGCGGGAGCCGGACTCCAGATAGATATGGCTGCCGTCCACCGCCAGCGCGCGGCGTGCGGTGAAGCTGTTCTGCACGCTGTCCACCGGGTCAAGGATCAGGCTGCCGTCGTCGAGCTGGATGATCTCCTGCACGGCCAGGTTGCCCGCCCAGCCGTTCACATCCTGCGTGGAGGAAACGGATTCGGAGCGCCTGGCCCAGCCCACCATGTAGGCCTTGTCCCCATCCTCCACGTGCTTGGCGGCGTAGAAGAGCTTGTCGTCCAGGCGCTTCGCTTCGCCATAGGGACCGTAAGGGCTCTCGGAGCCGGCATACCAGAGGGTGTCGTCCTGGCCGGAGTAGCTGATATACCAGGTGTCGCCGATCCGGAAGGTGTCGCTGCACTCCAGATTCCAGAAGGAGCCGGTGGGGTCGGTGAAGATGATGCCGTCATAGGTAACGGTTTGAAGATCGGGGCTCAGGGTGTACTTCAGCAGCCGCGCCGTGCCCTGCTGGGAGGCGGTGACGGTCAGGATGATGTCGCCGGTCTCCGGGTCCACGTAGCCCTGGGGGTCGCGGAAGTCGTTCTTCTGGCCCAGGGAGGCCGGCGGAGTGATCTCCCAGCCCTCCAGCTTTTCAAAGGCAAAGGGACTGTCGCCCACGGCGACCATGACCTTCTCGGCATACTCCAGCGTGGCGGCGCTGCCGTGCCCAGTATAGAAGAAATAATACTTCCCGTCAAGCTTCACCACGGAGCCCGTGCCGATCCAGCTGTCCTGCCCGCCGCTGCGGTTGGCCTCCAGCACCGGATCGTCATACTCGGTATAGGTCAGAAAATCCGTGGTAGTGACAAGATAGGCCGAGTGATTGTAGGAGTCGCCGGCCTCTTTCAGGTAGTAGATGTAATAGACGCCGTCCTCATAGTAGGGCATGGTGTCGCCCACGAAAGGCTGGCTGCTGCCATCGACCTCCGGGAGGAAGAACAGATCATAGTCATAGGCCTCCTCCTGACTGCCCGGTGTGCGCAGACGGGAGAAATCCTTGTCGCCGCTTCCCTCGGTGATCGCGTCGCCGGTGTCCTTGTCCCAGGCGGCATAGAGCGTCAAATCGGCTTTGACCTTGTCCGTTTTGAGGTCCCAGGCCTGCGTCAGATTCTCATCGGCGAACCAGCCCTCAAAGACGTAGCCTTCCCGAACAGGCGGCTCCGCCGTAACGGTTTTCCCGGAATTGACGCTGATTTCGCCCGGCTCCTCAGCGCCGGGGAAGTTGGCGTCCAGCCGGACGGTGTAGCTCTGCCCGCAGCCCGCAAGCAGGGAGGCAAGCAGGCACAGCGCCAGCAGCAGCGCGACAGATCTGGTCGTTTTCATTTCTTTTCTCCGCCTTTCCGCGAGATTGTGTGAACGTCCCGCTCCCCCGCACGACGGGTCAGCGCCTCAGCTCGGAGGGAGCGAGCCTATTCCTTGCTTTTGATACAGTGCGTTATTCTCCGCCCTTCTCCGTGGCGGCGTCTTCTCCCGCGTCCGGAGCCTCTTCGGTCTCCGGGGCCGTCTCGGCATCGGGCTCCGTCTCGGTCTCCGGGGTCTCCTCGGCCGCGGGCTCCGTCAGGGTCTCGCCCTGGGGCTCCTCAGGGGAAAGAGCCGCTGTCTCCGCTGCGGGCTCGCTGTCTGTTCCCTCCTCCGGGGAGGCGCTGACAGAGATGTTGCTCACGGTCACGCTGTTGCCGTTGCCCAGATTGCCGCACTGGACGCCGAAGAACAGCGCAGCGCTTTCCGCGGTGAAGGTAATGGTGTGGGTGCCGGAGACATTGTCGAAGGAGTAGCGGTCGTCAATGTTGTCCGATTTCAGGAAGAAGAATTCGCCCACGCCGTTGTCACCGCTGAGGGTGAAGGTGACGGTATAGGTCTTGCCCGGCTCCAGCACGATGCCGGTGTCGTAGACCGCCTTGGAGGTCCACACGTCGTTTTCGTCGCTGGTATCCGTGATGGTGATGGCGTCCTGGCTGAAGGCCTCGGAGCAGCTCTCGCTGCTCTTCTGCATGCCGGGGATGCGGAAGATGCCCTGGATGATGGCCTCGAGCTCGCTCCCGCTGCCGATGTTGCCGAACTGCATGCCCACGTAGAGCGCGCAGTCCTCCGCCGTGAATTTCGCAACGTGGTCGCCGGCCGTGTTGTCAAAGGAGTAGCGGTTATTCAGATCGTCGGTTTTGCAGAAGAAGAATTCACCCACGCCGTTTTCACCGATGAGCGAGAAGGCGGCGGCATAGAACTTGTCCTTTTCCAGGATATCGCCCAGGAAGTAGAGAAGCTTGGAGTTCCAGACGTCGTTGTTGTCCTCCGTGTCGACAACTGTGATCACCGTCTGCTCACCGGCATTGTCGATCTGGTAGTCGCAGTTCTCCGCGATGATCACCTTGGGATCGGATTGGGCGGACTCGTCGTATTCCTTCACCTCTCCAACGGTGGCGGTCACGCTGTTTCCGCTGCCCACATTGCCGACCTGCATGCCGATGTAGAGCCGCTCGCTCTCGGCGGTAAAGACCACCGTGCGCTCGCCGGAGGCGTTGGTAAAGCTCTCGTCGTAGCGGTCATTGATATCCATGGACTTGCAGAGGAAGAATTCGCCCACGCCATTGTCGCCGGAGAGGGTGAAGTGGATCTCGTACTTCTTGCCCACCTCCAACTGGATGCCCGCGTCGTAGAGCAGCCTGGAGTCCCAGACGTCATCGCTGCCGCCGAGATCCGTAACGGTGATTACATTGCCGTTTACGGTGTAGCTGCAGTTGACCGCGTTGGAGCCCCCCGCGGCGGCGGGGGCTTCGCTCCAGGAGCCCGCGGAAGGAGCGGCCCCTGCGGACTCGCCGGGCTCGCCGATGACGGCGGTGACAGTGCTGCCGTTTCCGATGTTGCCGAACTGCATGCCGATATAGAGCTTGTCGCTCTCGGCGGTGAAGCGCAGGCTCCTGGCGCCGGCGGCGTTCGTGAAGGTATCATCATAGCGGTCGTTCAGATCCCGGGATCTGCAGAGGAAGAATTCGCCCACGCCCTTGTCGCCGAAGAGCTCGACGCTCAGGGTGTAGGTCTTGCCGATCTCCAGCTCCGCACCGGCGTCATACAGAAGCTTGGAGTTCCAAACGTCGTTGTTGTCGCCGATATCGGTGGCAACGATCGTGCTGCCGCTGATATCTACGCTGCAGTTCTCGGTGCGCAGCAGGGCCGGACAAGCAGACTCAGAGAGCAGCCCCAGGCTGGAGACCGTGGCCGTGACGGAATTCCCCTTGCCCAGATTGCCCACCTGCATGCCGAAATAAGCTCTGTTCCCGGCGGCGGTGAAGGTGATGCTCCGATCCCCCGCCTCAGAGGCGAAGGTCTCGTCATAGCGGTCGTCCAGATTCTCGCTCTTGCAGAGGAAGAATTCGCCCACGCCGTTGTCGCCGCTGAGGGCGAAGCTCAGCTTGTACTCTTCGCCGGGCGTCAGCTCCAGGCCGGCGTCCAGCAGGAGCTTGGAGCTCCACACATCGTTGTTGTCGTCCAGGTCCGTGACGACAAGGGTATCTCCGCTGATGTCAGCCGTGCAGTTTTCCATCAGCCTGACGGAGGAATCGGAGATCTCCACCGGGCTCTCCGCATGGCCCACGATCGCCGTCCCGGACAGGAGGGAGAGGAACATGGCGCAGATGGTGAGGACTCGTACGAAGCTTTTGGCGATCTTTTTGATTTTCATTCGGTCACGCTCCTGTAATGATTCTGATTTCAACGCACCAGATGGTGCAAAGCAGAGGGGGGCAAGCCGCTCATCCCCCTGCCGTTTTCATGCTGATTTTTTATGCGGCGCTTCTCGCCCAGATGACGACGTTGGAGATCTCGATGGTCACGTCGCCCATTTCCGCCAGATCCGCGGAGCCGAACTGGAACAGCAGCTGAAAGGGCATATCCAGAATCAGCGTATCGGTGGTGTTGAAGCGGAAGGTCTGCTCCTCGGTGGTGAAGTCGATGCCCTCGGACACTCTGGGCTCCCAGCTGCCGGCGGGGTTGAGGAAGAAGCCGCAGGACACGGGCTTGGTGGCCTTACCGGTGATCTCAACGGTGAAGTAGTTGTCGGCGGGCAGGTCCAGGTTCAGATAGAGCTTGTTGTGCCAGTCGGTGAGACCGCCCTGGTCGATGCGGTAGAACAGGCTGCCGTTCTCGGTCCAGATGGTGCCGACGCCGCGCTCGTTGTCCTCGTCGGTGCCGTTGAAGGTGTCCCAGCTGTATTCTTCGCCGGCAAAGGGAACGCTGAAGCTGTCAATGGTCTTCACGGTCTCCTTGTCGCCCTCAAGGGTGCCGAAGACCAGATCCTTGACGGTGATCTTATTGGTGGTCGCGCCCTCGGGGACGTTGCCGATCTGCAGGCGGATGACCGGATCGCTGATGTCGCGGTCCGCGGTGAACACGGCGGAGATGACCGCGTCCTCACCGGGAGCGGCGTTCAGGCCGTTGAAGTTCACGCGGGCCTCGTGGTACAGGCTCTGGCTCTCCACCAGCGCCTCGCCGCTCAGGCCGTTCTCGGCGTTCACGGTGAAGCGGTAGAAGTACTTGGTGCCGTTGGCAATGGTCTCGCCGCCGAGGCCGATGTTGGCCTTGATGCTCCACACGCCGCCGTCGGTCGGGTAGCTGTCAATGGTCAGGACGCCGCCGTCAAAGGAAGCGGCCGCGCCGTCGCCGGTCTCGACGCTCACCGCGTCGGCAGCCGTCAGGTCGGAGCTGAGAACCTCGAACTCATTCTCCTCGCCGGTGATCTTGTAGATCTCGATCTTGTCGATGGTCACGGTGAAGTTCTCGGGGGTGGTGTCTTCCGCATTGTCGGGGTTCGGGGTGATCTTGCCCAGGTGCAGGCGCAGCTCGGCGCTGCCCTCGCCCTCAGAGCTGAAG
>JAFWQQ010000032.1 GCA_017545165.1 Oscillospiraceae bacterium | reverse complement strand
CGGGGTGCCCGCAAAGCTGCCCGGGCAGTCGACGTGGGCGTAGTGACGGCCCTGGATCTTCTCGCCGTTCTTGCCGATACGGTCGTCGGTCTGGTACTCAACGTGAGCGGTGTTGATCGTGATGCCACGAGCGCGCTCCTCGGGAGCCTTGTCGATGGCGGAGTAGTCGATGAACTCGGCGCTGTTGGGGTCGGCCAAAGCCAGGACCTTGGTGATAGCGGCGGTCAGCGTGGTCTTGCCATGGTCGATGTGACCGATGGTGCCGATATTCACATGGGGCTTGGTGCGATTAAAAGTTTGCTTAGCCATGAAAACATCCTCCTAATACTTTTTTTCTATGAATTTGTTTTTTGTGTTGAAGCTATTCTACAGGATTGGCACAGCATTTGCAACAGGAAAATTATCTGCCGCGCTTGCCGATCACGCCTTCCTGCAGATTTTTTGGCAGCTCCACATAGGTGTGGGGCTCCATGTTATAGTTGGCGCGGCCCTGGGTACGGCTGCGCAGATCGGTGGAATAGCCAAACATGTTGGCCAGAGGCACCTCGGCGGTGACAATGGCGGCACCGTTGCGGATGTCCGTGCCGGACACCTGGCCCCGGCGAGAGTTGATGTCGCCGATGACATCGCCCATATAGCTCTCCGGAGAGGTGACCGTGACCTTCATGATGGGCTCCATCAGCGTGGGCTGGGCCTTTTCACAGGCCTCCTTGAAGGCCATGCTGCCGCAGATCTTGAACGCCAGCTCGCTGGAGTCCACCTCGTGGAAGCTTCCGTCCACCAGGGTGACCTTTACATCCACCACCGGATAGCCGGCCACGATGCCGGCCGTCATGGCGCCCTGGATGCCCTGGTCCACGCTGGGGATATACTCCTTGGGGATCGCTCCGCCAGTAATGGCGTTGACAAACTCGTATCCCTTGCCGGGGTTGGGCTCGATCTTGATCTTGCAGTGGGCGAACTGGCCCTTGCCGCCGGTCTGGCGGACGTAGCGGGTGTCGGCCTCGGCCGCGCGCTTGATGGTCTCCTTGTAGGAAACCTGGGGCTTGCCCACATTGGCCTCCACCTTGAACTCACGCAGCAGCCGATCCACGATGATCTCCAGATGCAGCTCGCCCATGCCGGCGATGATGGTCTGTCCCGTCTCCTCGTCCGTATAGGTCTTGAAGGTGGGGTCCTCTTCGCTGAGCTTGGAGAGAGCTACGGCCATCTTTTCCTGGCCGGCCTTGGTCTTGGGCTCGATGGCCACCCGGATCACGGGCTCCGGGAACTCCATGGACTCCAGGACCACCTGGGTCCTGTCTCCGCAGAGAGTATCACCGGTGCGGGTATTTTTTAAACCCACCACCGCGGCGATCTCGCCGGCGTAAATGGCGTCCACGTCCTCCCGGTGGTTGGCATGCATGTGCAGCAGCCGTCCCAGGCGTTCCCGCTGGCCGCGGCCCGGATTGATGGCGGTCTCACCGGCTTTGATGGAGCCGGAATACACGCGCAGGAAGGCCAGACGACCCACGAAGGGATCGGTCATGATCTTGAAGACCAGCGCGGCAAAGGGGCCCTTCTCGTCGGCCTGCAGAGTGACTTTCTCTTCCGTCTTGGGATTGATGCCGGTGACGGCCGGAATGTCCAGCGGGGACGGGAGGAAATCCACAATGGCGTCCAGCAGCTTCTGGACTCCCTTGTTCTTGTAGGACGTCCCGCAGGTGACAGGAACCATTTCCCCGGCGATGGTGGCCTTGCGGATAGCGGCGATCAGCTTCTCGGAGGGGATGCTCTCCCCTTCCAGATACATCTCGGCGATCTCGTCGTCAAACATGGAGACCGCATCGATCAGCTTTTCCCGGTACTCCTCCGCCATGGAGAGCATGTCCTGGGGGATCGACTCGACCCGCATGTCCTTGCCCAGGTCATCATAGTAAATGTCCGCGTCCATATCCACCAGATCGATGATCCCGCGGAAGTCATTTTCCTTGCCGATGGGCAGCTGGATGGGTACGGCATTGGCCTTCAGCCGGTCGTAGATCATGTCCAGCACGTTGAAGAAATCAGCGCCGGTGATGTCCATCTTGTTGATGTAGATCATCCGGGGGACATTGTAGTGATCAGCCTGCCGCCACACCGTCTCTGTCTGAGGCTCAACGCCGCCCTTGGCGCACAGAACGGTCACGCAGCCGTCCAGAACACGCAGGGAACGCTCCACCTCCGCCGTAAAGTCCACATGGCCGGGAGTGTCGATGATGTTGATTCGGTGATCCCGCCAGAAACAGGTGGTGGCGGCGCTGGTGATGGTAATGCCGCGCTCCTGCTCCTGCGCCATCCAGTCCATGGTGGCGGTACCCTCGTGGGTCTCGCCAAGCTTGTAGTTGACACCGGTATAGAACAGAATGCGCTCTGTCGTGGTGGTCTTACCGGCGTCGATATGGGCCATGATGCCGATATTACGGGTTTTCTCTAATGATACTGATCTGGGCATTGGTTAATAATCCTCTAATAAAAATTACCAACGATAATGCGCGAAAGCCTTGTTGGACTCAGCCATCTTGTGGGTGTCCTCGCGCTTCTTCACGGAGGCGCCGGTGTTGTTCACCGCGTCCATGATCTCATTGGCAAGACGCTCTTTCATGGTCTTTTCGCTGCGCTTGCGGGAATAACCCACCAGCCAGCGCAGGCCAAGGGTCTGCCGACGTTCGGGACGGACCTCGATGGGCACCTGGTAGGTGGCGCCGCCCACACGGCGGGCCTTGACCTCCAGCGAAGGCATGATGTTGTTCAGACCTTCGGTGAAGACCTCCAGGGGATTGCGGTCCATCTTCTTCTCGATGATGTCAAAGGCGTCGTATACCACCTTCTGGGCTACGCCTTTTTTGCCGTCCAGCATAACAGCGTTGGTAAGCTTGGTCACCAGCACGCTGTTGTAAACAGGATCCGGCAGGATTTCTCTTTTGGGAACGTTACCTCTTCTGGGCACTTTACTTCCCTCCTTCATTATGAAATGATCTCACAGGTACTCGACAGACAAGCTGCCGTTGCGCCCTTAAAGGTAATATATCAAAATATATTAACCAACAGGGCACTGTTGGGCAAAATTACTTCTTTTTACCCGCTTTGGGTCTCTTGGCGCCGTACTTGCTGCGCCCCTGACGACGTCCGTCGACGCCCTGGGAGTCGAGCGTTCCGCGAATGATGTGGTAACGGACACCGGGCAGGTCCTTGACACGGCCGCCGCGAATCATGACGACGGAGTGCTCCTGCAGGTTGTGGCCGACACCGGGGATATACGCGGTTACCTCATAGCCGTTGGTCAGACGCACACGGGCGATCTTACGAAGAGCGGAGTTGGGCTTCTTGGGCGTGGAAGTACGCACAGCGGTGCACACGCCGCGCTTCTGGGGAGAAGACAACTGGGTCTCGCGATTCTTCAGGGTGTTCAGACCGACTTGCATGGCCGGAGAGGTGGACTTGTAGGTCACCTGCTCTCTTCCCTTGCGAACGAGCTGGTTAAAAGTAGGCATGGTTTTCCTCCTTTCCCATAAGCTCCGGGTTACAAACCCAGGCGAATAAGGATTTTAGCACATTGAACAAAAATAGTCAAGAAATTTCTGCAAAAATTCCGGGACGATCCCGTCCCGGAATTTTGCTCATAACGCCCAAAAATCAAAGAGCGTTGGTCATTTTCTTCAGCTCGCTCAGGTCGATATACTCGGCTTCTTCCTCCACGGACTCGTCCGTGTTCAGCTTGAAGTTCCGATATACCTCCAGGCCGGAGCCGGCCGGGATCAGCTTGCCGATGATCACGTTTTCCTTCAGGCCCACCAGGTGGTCCACCTTGCCCTTGATGGCGGCCTCGGTGAGGACCTTGGTGGTCTCCTGGAAGGAGGCGGCGGACAGCCAGCTGTCGGTGGCAAGAGAGGCCTTGGTGATGCCCAGCAGAATGACGCTGCCGGTGGCAAGACTCAGTCCCTCTTCCCCGGCGTCGATGCGCTTCTGGACCGCCCGGTTGGCGTCCTTGAACTCGTGGATATCCAGCGTGGAGCCGGAGAGCAGATCGGTGCTGCCCGCGTCGTCCACACGGATCTTGCGCATCATCTGACGCACGATAACCTCGATATGCTTGTTGTTGATGTCCACGCCCTGCTGCTTGTAGACCTTCTGGACCTCCTGCACCAGGTAGTTGCGCACACCAGGACGGCCGAACTCGTCGTCGTTGATGCCCCGGATGCGAAGCACCTCGTGGGGGCTCAGAGCGCCGCGGGTCAGCTCCTGGCCCTTGTCTACATGGTCCCCGGTCTGCACCAGGATGCCCGCGCTCAGGGGGACCTGGTAAACCCGGGTCTCGCCCTCCTGCTCATTGGTCAGGGTGATGGCCATCAGATTCTTGCGGGTCTCCTCTACGGTCACGCTGCCGCTGATCTCGGCCAGGATCGCCATTTTCTTGGGCTTGCGGGCCTCAAACAGCTCCTCAACACGGGGAAGACCCTGGGTGATATCGTCGCCGGCGACGCCGCCGCTGTGGAAGGTACGCATGGTCAGCTGGGTGCCGGGCTCGCCGATGGACTGGGCCGCGATAACGCCGACGGCCTCGCCGGCGTTCACCGCCTTGCCGGTGGCCAGGTTCATGCCGTAGCAGCGGGCGCACACGCCGGTGCGGGCCTCGCAGCTCATGACGCTGCGGACCTCCACGCTGGAGATGCCCCGCTTGGCCAGATCCATGGCGTCAGAGGACATGAGCAGCGTGTCCGTGTCGTACAGCACTTCGCCGGTGGCGGGATCCACCACGGGCTTTGCCGGGAAGCGGCCGTGGATGTTTTCGCCGAAGGAGCGGATATAGTCCTTGTACTTGGGATCCTCGGGGTCCAGCTTCAGCACGGCATAGCCCCGATTATCGATGGCCGTGGCGGGCACGCCCTCGGTGGTGCCGCAGTCGTCCTCCCGGATGATCACGTCCTGGCTGACGTCTACCATTCGGCGGGTCAGATAACCGGAGTCGGCGGTACGCAGAGCCGTATCCGCCATGCCCTTCCGGGCGCCGCGGGTGGAGATGAAGTACTCCAGCACGCTCAGGCCCTCCCGGAAGTTGGACTTGATGGGGATCTCGATGGTCTTGCCGGAGGTGTTGGCCATCAGGCCGCGCATACCGGCCAGCTGACGGATCTGGTTGGAGGAACCACGGGCGCCGGAAGTGGCCATGATGTTGATGGGGTTGAACTCGTCCAGGTTGCCCATCAGTTCATCGGACACCACCTTGGTGGTCTTTTCCCACTCGGCCACCACCAGACGATAGCGCTCGTCATTGGTGATGGTGCCGCGATGGTAATGCTTTTCGATCTGCAGGACCTTTTTCTCGGTCTCCTCGATGTGCTGCTTCTTGCCGGCGGGAACCACCATGTCCGCGATGGAGATGGTGATGCCGCTCTTGGTGGAGTAGCGGTAGCCCTGGGCCTTCACCTTGTCCAGCATCTCGGTGGCGATGGTGAAGCCGTGCTTCTGGATGCAGCGGTCGATGATCTCGCCCAGCTGCTTCTTGCCCACCTTGAACTGGACTTCCAGATCAAAGGCCTGCTCCGGATCGCTCCGGTCCACGAAGCCCAGATCCTGAGGAATGGGCTCGTTGAAGATGATGCGGCCGACGGTGGTCTCGATGGTGCGATGGGCCTCCTTGCCCCCGATGGTCTTGAACATGCGCACCTTGATGGGGCTGTGGAGAGTGACCTCCCCGGCCTGATAGGCCATCAGCGCTTCCTCCTGGGTGGAGAAGCACATGCCGGTGCCCTTCTCCTCCCGGACATAGGTCAGGTAGTAGGAGCCCAGCACCATGTCCTGGGTGGGGATGGAGTGGGGGTGGCCGTCCTGGGGCCGCAGCAGGTTGTTCACCGAAAGCATCAGAATGCGGGCCTCGGCCTGGGCCTCCGCGCTCAGAGGAACGTGGATGGCCATCTGGTCGCCGTCAAAGTCGGCGTTGTAGGCGGTGCAGCACAGGGGGTGGAGCTTCAGGGCCCGGCCCTCTACCAGCACCGGCTCAAAGGCCTGGATGCCCAGACGGTGCAGCGTGGGCGCCCGGTTGAGCAGCACGGGGTGCTCCTTGATGACCACATCCAGGGCGTCCCAGACCACCGGCTCCTGCCGGTCCACCTTTTTCTTGGCGGACTTGATGTTGTTGGCCAGGTTGTCCTTGACCAGTTTTTTCATAACGAAGGGCCGGAACAGCTCGAGGGCCATCTCCTTGGGCACGCCGCACTGGTACATCTTCAGTTCGGGGCCGACCACGATAACGCTGCGGCCGGAGTAGTCCACGCGCTTGCCCAGCAGGTTCTGGCGGAAGCGGCCCTGCTTGCCCTTGAGCATGTCGCTCAGGGACTTGAGGGCGCGGGAGTTGGCGCCGGTGACGGCACGGCCGCGGCGGCCGTTGTCGATCAGGGCGTCCACCGCCTCCTGGAGCATCCGCTTCTCGTTGCGCACGATGATATCGGGGGCGTTGAGCTGCTGGAGCCTCTTCAGGCGGTTGTTGCGGTTGATGACGCGGCGGTACAGGTCGTTCAGGTCGGAGGTAGCGAAGCGGCCGCCGTCCAGCTGGACCATGGGGCGGATCTCCGGCGGGATCACCGGCAGGATGTCGATGATCATCCACTCGGGCCGGTTGCCGCTGATGCGGAAGGCCTCCACGGCCTCCAGGCGCTTAACGATCTTGGCCTTCTTCTGGCCGCTGGCGTTGCGCAGATCCTCGCGGAGCTGCTGGGCAAGCTGCTCGCAGTCGATCTGCTGCAGCAGCTCCTTGATGGCCTCGGCGCCGATGCCGGCCTTGAAGTCGTCCTCATACTTCTCGCGCATATCGCGGTATTCGCGCTCGGAGAGGATCTGGCACTTCTGCAGCGGGGTGAAACCGGGGTCGATGACGATATAGTTGGCAAAGTACAGGACCTTCTCCAGGGTGCGCGGGGTCAGATCCAGCATCAGGCCGATGCGGCTGGGGATGCCCTTGAAGTACCAGATATGGCTCACGGGGGCGGCCAGCTCGATATGGCCCATGCGCTCACGGCGCACCTTGCTCTTGGTGACCTCGACGCCGCAGCGGTCGCAGATCTTGCCCTTGTAGCGGATCTTCTTATACTTGCCGCAGTGGCACTCCCAGTCCTTGGTGGGTCCGAAAATGCGCTCGCAGAACAGGCCGTCCCGCTCGGGCTTCAGGGTGCGGTAGTTGATGGTCTCCGGCTTTTTCACTTCGCCGTGGGACCAGCTGAGGATCATTTCCGGAGAAGCAATGCCGATTTGAATGGCGTCAAAAGGTGTGTAGCTCATCACAGATCCTCCTCTTCGTTCTCAAAATCCAGGCCGAAGTCCGCGCCGAATTCGTCCTCGGGCACGTCCTCGATGCTGAAGCCGCCGGCCTCGATCTCGCCGTCGTCGGCAGCGTACAGCTCATCCTTCATATCGGGGATGAAATCGTCGTCATCGTCGTCCTTGAGCTCGATCTCCTCGCCCTGCTCGTCCAGCACCCGGACGTTCAGGCACAGGCTCTGCAGCTCCTTGACCAGGACCTTGAAGCTCTCGGGCACGCCGGGCTGGGGAATGTTGTTGCCCTTGACGATGGCCTCATAGGTCTTCACACGGCCGGTCACGTCGTCGGACTTGACGGTCAGGATCTCCTGCAGGGTGTAGGCAGCGCCGTAAGCCTCCAGGGCCCAGACCTCCATTTCGCCGAAGCGCTGGCCGCCGAACTGGGCCTTGCCGCCCAGAGGCTGCTGGGTGACCAGGCTGTAGGGGCCGGTGGAGCGGGCGTGGATCTTGTCGTCCACCAGGTGGTGCAGCTTCAGGAAGTACACCCAGCCCACGGTGACGTCGTTGTCAAACTTCTCGCCGGTGCGGCCGTCGTACATCTCGCTCTTGCCGTCCTCGCGGAGTCCGGCCAGCTTCAGGGTCTCGCGGATGGTGGTCTCATTGGCGCCGTTGAAGGTCGGCGTGGCCACCTTCCAGCCCAGGGCCTGGGCCGCGTAGCCCAGGTGGACCTCCAGAACCTGACCGATGTTCATACGGGAGGGCACGCCCAGGGGGTTCAGCACGATGTCCAGCGGGGTGCCGTCGGGCAGGTAGGGCATATCCTCACGGGGCAGGATGCGGGACACGACGCCCTTGTTGCCATGGCGGCCGGCCATCTTGTCGCCCACGGAGATCTTCCGCTTCTGGGCGATGTAGACGCGGACCACCTGGTTCACGCCGGGATTCATCTCGTCGCCGGCGTCGCGGGTAAAGACCTTCACGTCCACGATGATGCCGCTCTCGCCGTGGGGCACCTTCAGGGAGGTGTCGCGGACCTCGCGGGCCTTCTCACCGAAGATGGCGCGCAGCAGGCGCTCCTCGGCGGTCAGATCGGTCTCGCCCTTGGGGGTGACCTTGCCCACCAGGATGTCGCCGGCGGTGACCTCGGCGCCCACCATGATGATGCCGCGCTCGTCCAGATACTTCAGCGCGTCGTCGCCCACGCCGGGGATGTCCCGGGTGATCTCCTCGGGTCCCAGCTTGGTGTCGCGGGCGTCGCACTCGTACTCCTCCACATGGATGGAGGTGAACACGTCCTCCATCACCAGGCGCTCGTTGAGCAGGATGGCGTCCTCGTAGTTGTAGCCTTCCCAGTTCATATAGCCCACCAGGATGTTCTTGCCCAGGGAGATCTCGCCGTTGGAGGTGCTGGGGCCGTCGGCCAGAACGTCGCCCTTCTGGACCCGCTGCCCGGCGGAGACGATGGGCCGCTGGTTGATGCAGGTGCCCTGGTTGGAGCGGGCAAACTTGATGAGCTTGTAATCCTTGACTTCACCGGCGTCGTAACGCACGGTGATATAGTTGGCGTCCACCCGGGTGACGACGCCGTCGCCCTCGGCCAGGACGCAGACGCCGGAGTCCACCGCGCACTTGTGCTCGATGCCGGTGGCCACGATGGGGGCCTGGGTGGTCATCAGAGGCACGGCCTGGCGCTGCATGTTGGCGCCCATCAGGGCGCGGTTGGCGTCGTCGTTCTCCAGGAAGGGGATCATGGCCGTGGCGATGGAGATCATCATCTTGGGGCTCACGTCCACATAGTCCACATCTTCCCTGTTCACCTCCACGGTATCGTTGCGGTGACGGCAGGTGATACGCTTGTTGATGAAGACGCCGTTCTCGTCCACAGGCTCGTTGGCCTGGGCCACGATATACTGGTCCTCCTGATCGGCGGTCATGTACTCAACCTCGTCGGTCAGGCGGCAGCTGCCCTTCTCCACCTTGCGGTAGGGGGCCACCAGGAAGCCGTACTCGTTGGCCCGGGCATAGGAGGCCAGATAGTTGATCAGGCCGATGTTGGGACCCTCAGGGGTCTCGATGGGGCACAGGCGGCCGTAGTGGCTGTAGTGCACGTCTCGCACGTCGAAGCTGGCGCGCTCGCGGCTCAGGCCGCCGGGGCCCAGGGCCGACATACGGCGCTTGTGGGTCAGCTCGGCCAGCGGGTTGGTCTGGTCCATGAACTGGCTCAGGGGGGAGGAGCCGAAGAACTCCTTGATGGCCGCGGTGACGGGGCGGATATTGATCAGGCTCTGGGGGGTCACAATGTCCAGATCCTGCAGGGTCATGCGCTCGCGGATCACGCGCTCCATGCGGCTGAAACCGATGCGGAACTGGTTCTGCAGCAGCTCGCCCACGCAGCGGACGCGGCGGTTGCCCAGGTGGTCGATGTCGTCGGCCTCGCCGATGCCGTGGGCCAGGGCGTTCAGATAGTTGACGGAGGAGAAGATATCGTCGGCCACGATGTGCTTGGGCACCAGCACGTCGATATTCTCACGGATGGCGTCCTTCAGGGCCTCGCCCTCGAACTGCCTGCACAGCTCCGCCATGTAGCAGCCGTGGACCAGCTCCTTGACGCCCACCTCGGCGGGATCGAAGTCGATGTAGCGGCGGATGTCCACCATGCCGTTGGAGAACACGCGCACGTTCTTGCCTTCCACCTTCAGCGTGACGCCGTTGACGCCGGCGTCGGCGATCTGGCGGGCCTTGTCCCGGGTGATGATCTCGCCTGGCTCGGCCAGCAGCTCGCCGGTGAAGGGATCGGCCACGGCCTCGGCCAGCTCAAAGCCGGCGATGCGGGGATAGAGGGACAGCTTCTTGTTGAACTTGTAGCGTCCCACATTGGAGATCTCATAGCGGCGGCGGTCATAGAACAGGCCGTCCAGCAGGGTCTCGGCGGACTCCACCGTGGGAGGATCGCCGGGGCGCAGCTTCTTGTAGATCTCGATCAGGCACTCTTCCCGGGAGGCGGCGGTGTCCTTGTCCAGGGTGGAGATCATGCGCTCGTCCTCGCCGAAGATCTCCTTCAGCCGCTCGTTGGTGACGGCGCCCACGAAGGGGTCGCTGACACAGCTGAGCCAGGTGGCGGGCTTCTGCTCGTCATAGGCGCCCATGGCCTTCAGGAACCAGGTGATGGGGAGCTTGCGGTTCTTGTCGATGCGGACGTTGAAGGTGTCGTTGGCGTCGGTCTCATACTCCAGCCAGGCGCCGTGATACGGGATCACCGTGGAGGCGTAGATCGCGATCATGGACTTGTCCAGGGTCCTGTCGAAGTACACGCCGGGAGAACGGACGATCTGGGAGACGATGACGCGCTCGGCGCCGTTGATGATGAAGGTGCCGCCATCGGTCATGATGGGGAAATCTCCCATGAAGATCTCCTGCTCCTTGATCTCCTCGGTCTCCTTGTTGCGCAGGCGGACGCGGACCTTCAGGGGCTTGGCGTAGGTGGCGTCTCTGGCCTTGCACTCCTCCTCGTTGTACTTGGGCTTATCCTCCATGGAGTAGTCGATGAAGCTCAGCTCCAGATTGCCGGAGTAGTCGGTGACGGAATCCACATCCCGGAACACCTCGCGCAGGCCGGTCTCCAAAAACCATTTGTAGGAACTCTTCTGGATCTCCAGCAGATTGGGCATCTCCTGGATCTCCGGGGTGCGGGCAAAGCTCTTGCGCAGAGTCTTGCCGTAGAGAACATCTTTTGGCATAGGTGCACTCTCCTTATCGTTTTTACGAACGCCCGGGGCTGTTGTCAAATTTGCATACCCCGGCATTGATTTACGGGTGGAAAACTGTTATACTGCATACAGATGGATTATGGGGGATTGTCCCCCTCCTTCTGCACATAGAGCAAGATATTTTACCATCTGCCTGCCGGACTTGTCAAGAAGAAAATGGCAGGTTTCTTTCTTTTTTTGACAGATCCTATTCGACACCTTATCGCGGGAGCAGTGCTCCCGTTTTTTTCGGAAGGAATATATGGATATCGTCGTCTTGTTGTTCATGCTGCTCTTCGCCGCCGCGGCGCTCTTTCTGCTCATGCGGGAAGGTCTGGTCAAGGGACCTTGGCCGGCTCTGGCCTGTGCGGTCCTGCTGGCCGCCGCCTTCTCGCTGCGTGCCTCCTTCTTCGACCGCGTGACCGGAGATTATCA
Organism: Oscillospiraceae bacterium; assembly: GCA_017545165.1. Lineage (GTDB taxonomy): Bacteria > Bacillota > Clostridia > Oscillospirales > Oscillospiraceae > Limivicinus. The sequence goes on along the minus strand of JAFWQQ010000032.1, from coordinate 12,658 downwards.
GGACTTTCTGGCCAGATGGGTGGACTATTACCGTCAAAACGGCGGTTTCCGCGCCTTCGGGACCATTCCCTACGGCTGCAACTACCACGCGCCCTACCTGTATTTTCTGGCCTTTTTCTCCTATCTGTCCGTCAGCGATCTGTACCTCATCAAGCTGCTCAGCGTGTTCTTTGATCTGGTCCTGGCCTGGACCTCCATGAAGCTGGTCGGGCGGATCACGCAGAACGCTCTGCTGCGCGCAGGCAGCTTCTTTGCCCTGCTCTTCTGGCCCACGGTTGTCCTCAACGGCGCCTATTGGGGTCAGTGTGACAGTATCTACACGGCTTTCGCGCTTCTGGGCCTCTGGCTGGCGCTGGAGGATCGGCCCATTCTCTCCCTGGTCATGTGGGCCCTGTCCTTCAGCTTCAAGCTTCAGTCCGTCTTTGTCCTGCCCGCCATCGTCGTTCTGTGGATCTACGGAAAGTACCGCTGGTATCACCTGCCGGTTTTCCCTCTGGCCTATCTGGCAGTCATTCTGCCCGGCGTGTGTATGGGCCTTCCGCTCTGGGACACGATCCTTTTCTATTTCAAGCAGACAGACACCATCGGGACCGGGCTCAACTACAACTCCTCCTCGATCTTCGCCCTGTTTGACAGCATCCCCAAGGAGCAATGGGAGAACGCCTCGCGCATCGGCATCGTCGCAGCCGTGTTCTTCCTGCTGAATCTTCTGGCCGTCGCCTGGCTCAAGCGCCGGCAGCTTACGGATCGGTCCGTCCTCTGCCTGGCGCTGCTCATGAGCATCGGGATCCCCTTTTTCCTCCCCCATATGCACGACCGGTATTTTTATCCGGCGGACATTCTGTCTCTGGCGCTGGCCCTGTCCACGCCGCTCTTCTGCCTCACCGCCCCGCTGGTGGTCTTTGCCTCCTTCCTGGGCTATTTCGCATACATGAGCTTTTATATCCCCGGCATGCAGCCACATTATCTCCTGCCGATGAAATACGGAGCGATCGCGCTGATGGCCGCCATGGTCCTTACGGCCCTCGCCCTGGTCCTGAGCTTCCGGAAAAACAGGAAGTCGAAGCCGATCAAAGGCTCCCGCGTCAAAAAGAGAGCATAAAAAGCACAGCTCCTTCCCCGGAGTCCAGGGAAGGAGCTATGATTTTTCCTTTCGGTTTACGTCACTGACTCACGCGGATCTCTGATTGAGAACCGTCTCAGCCGCCGTAGAGATCGTTGGTGTCCATCAGCTCCACATCGAGCTCCAGATACTCGCCGTTTCTCCAGATGGTCATATGCAGGCTGTCTCCCACGCCGTAGGCGTCCTTGATGGCGCTGACCTCGGAGGTGGTGGTGACGGGGATGGAATTGACCGCCGTCAGCACATCGCCGGGACGGATGCCCTTGGCCCAGGCGTCAGAGTTTTTCTGCACATCGGTGATATACAGGCCCTCGGGAAGCGAATAGAACTTCATCGCCTCCTCGGGGATGGCGCCCACCGTGATGCCGATGGAGGGTCTGCCCCGCACCTCGCCCACATTGACCAGGCTGTTGACCACTTCCTCCACCGTGCTGGACGGAATGGCGAAGCCGATGCCTTCGATGCTGGAATAGGAGGACATCATCTTCATGTTGGTGATGCCGATCACCTGGCCCTGCCTGTTGAACAGAGCGCCGCCGGAGTTGCCCTCGTTCAGCGCGGCGTTGGTCTGCAGCAGGGTCATGCTCCGGCCCTTGTAGCTGATATCCCGGGAGATCGCGGAAATAATACCATCTGTCAGGGTGCAGCGGAAGCTCTTTCCCAGGGGATTGCCGATGGCTGCCACCGGATCGCCCACCAGAAGGGCGTTGCTGTCGCCGAACTCGGCGGGACTCAGGCCCTCGGCCTCGATCTTGAGGACCGCCAGGTCGCTGAAGGTATCCGCGCCGATCAGCTTTGCCTCGTACTCGCTGTCATCCGCAAGGGTAACGGTAGCCCGGTCACAGGCGTCGATCACGTGGGTGTTGGTCAGGATCAGCCCGTCGGAAGAGAGAACCACGCCGGTGCCCCAGTTATATCCGCTCATCCCGTCGGTATAGCCGGAGATGGCCACAATGGAGGAGGAGCAGCGCTCATAGAGCTCCTGCAGGCTCAGCTCCCGCTTGTCGGAGGGCGTCAGCGTGAGGGAGAAATCATCCGGCAGCTCCGTCCGGGGGATATTGACGACCGCGTTGGAGGTGTCCGTCTCCTCGTAGAAATTCTCGAAGAAGTCCTCGGGGCTCTCGGGCATCTCATCGTCTCCGTCTTCGTCCTCATCCCCGTCGCCTTTCGGCAGCGGGTCCAGTCCGGTCCCTTCGCTCGACCTGGATCTGCCGGGCAGACCGGCGTCGTTTCCGAAGCGAGAATCCTGGCCGCTGTCTTTTTGCCGTCCGTCCGAAAAGGCCTGGGCAGAACCCGGAACCAGTCCGGAAACCGAAGCTCCGCCGTTTCGCATCCGCTGGATGTGTACCGGCAGGATGATCCCGGCCAGAAGCGCCGTCACCAGGGTCAGAGCGATCAGCACAGTCAACGCTGTCCGAAAGCTCTTGCGGGGCTTGGTCTGCGCTTCGGCGGGGATCGCCGCCGTTTCCTGCAGATTGCCCTCAGGCTCCACCCGTTTGAGGGGAGCGTACCAACTCTTTGTCTGATACCAATCGTGATTGCTCATACGATACCTCTTGCTCTTTTCTCCATTTGTATTTATGTGGCCAGCGGGAGCGTGAAAACGAATTCCGTCTCGCCGTCCTGACTTTTTACTGCGATATCCTCGTCATGGCTGTTGAGGATGGTCTTGACCAGATACAATCCCAGTCCCACGCCGTCCTTGTCCAGGCTGCGGGAGCGGTCTGACTTGTGAAAGCGGTCAAAGATAAAGGGCAGATCCTCCGGCGGGATGGTCTCGCCTCTGTCCTTCACGGAGACGTAGACCTTGCCGTCATCCTTGTAGAGCTTCACCACCAGGCAGCTGTCGGGGCTGGCGAATTTCACGGCATTGTCCAGCAGGTTGTAGATCACCTGGGTGATGGCGTCCTTGTCCGCCCGGACCATCAGATGATCGTCGGGCAGCTGGGGATCCACGTCCAGATTCTTTTTGGTGGCGCGGCTCTCAAAGCTCAGCAGGATCTGCAGCACCAGCTCCGTGAGATCGAAGTTGGTCCTCGTGGAGGGATTGGCCGCCTTGGCCCTGGCCTGGGAGACGGTGAGCATCTCCCGCACCAGGCGGGAGAGTCTCCTGGTCTCGTCCCGGATGGAGCGGAGGTACTTATCCTCCTGGTCCCGGGGGATGGTGCCGTCCAGGATCCCGTCGGCAAAGCCGGAGATGGTGGTCATGGGCGTGCGCAGCTCGTGGGAGATGTTTGCGATAAACTCGCTGCGCCGCTTCTCCGCCTGCTCCAGAGAGTCCGCCATCTTGTTGAAGGACTCGATCAGCGCGCCCATCTCATCCGTCGGATCCTCCGTCTGCTTGACGCGCACGGAGAAGTCGCCCCGGGCAAACTTCCGGGAGGCTGCGGCCATCTCGTCCAGCGGCCGGGCCATATGCCGGGTATAGATCATGGTCACCGCCAGGGCGATGCCGAAGACCACCACGGCGATGCCGGAGGCGGCAGTGAGGAAGGTGGACCAGGCGCCCAGCATGTTCCCCGCCTGGTTGCTGACGAACACATAGCCCAGCAGCTCCTCCCCGGCAGCGTAGATCGGCCTCGCCGCCACATAGCGGCGGGCTTTGAACAGGCCGCCCAGATCGCTGCGTCTGGGAAGGGTCCCCTCCTCTGTCTGCTCCAGGATCGACGCGGGGACCACCATGCCGATATGCTCGCATCGGGGATCCCGGTCGGAGCAGCACAGCACCAGGCCTTCCGGATCCGCCAGGAAGATCTGGTTCCCTCCGGCGCTGGCCACGGAGCACACGTTCATCCGCAGCACCCAGCTGTCCAGCTCGTCAGACTGGGCCACAGCGGCGGTGGTATGGGCCACCTCGGCGGCGCTGCGCTCCATGTTCTTGCTGAACTCGCTGATCATATACTGCCTGCCGATGCCCACAAAGGAAAGGGCGATCACCAGAAAGCAGATGGAGACCAACGCTGCGATGGCCACGAAATTCCGCAGATAGATGCTTTTCATCCCTGATCGTCCGCCAGCAGCTCGAATTTGTAGCCCACGCCCCAGACGGTCTTCAGGCTCCACTTGTCGGACACGCCCTCCAGCTTCTCCCGCAGGCGCTTGATGTGCACGTCCACGGTACGGGAGTCGCCGAAGTAATCAAAGCCCCAGACCTCGTCCAGCAGCTGGTTGCGGGTGAACACCCGGTTGGGCGAGGAGGCCAGATGGAACAGCAGCTCCATCTCCTTGGGAGGCGTGTCCACCTTTTTCCCGTCCACGATCAGCTCGTAGGAATCCAGATTGATGACCAGCTTGTCAAAGCTCAGCTTCTTTTCCACGGGGCCGTCCCCGTCGGCGCGGCGCATGACGGCGTGGATGCGCGCCAGCAGCTCCTTGATCTCGAAGGGCTTGGTCACATAGTCGTCCGCGCCCATCTCCAGGCCGCTGACCTTGTCCACGGTCTCGCCCTTGGCCGTCAGCATGATGATGGGGACCGCGGATTTCTTCCGCAGCTCCCGGCAGATCTGCCAGCCGTCCTTCCCGGGCAGCATGATATCCAGCAGCACCAGATCCGGCGTGAACAGATCGAAGCTGTTGCCGGCCTTGGCCCCGTCGGACACGATCATCACCTCAAAGCCGTCCCGCCCCAGGTACAGGCGCAGCAGCTCCGCGATATTGGCGTCGTCCTCCACGACCAATGCTCTTTTACTCATATTGCTCCCTCCGAATTCTTATATCTTTTGTATTATACACCGATTATACCTCGCCGCAAGGAGTAAAAGTTAAAAAAGTGTAAAAACGCTGTCGCGGCGAAGACGAAAAAGCACTTGTCGCCGCCGCTGCGGATTTGTTATACTGTAAGAGAAGGGAGGGCGGGACCATGTCGAATTACAAGCTGATCCTTTCCTATGAGGGGACGCGCTACAAGGGCTGGCAGCGCCAGGGCAACACCGCAGGCGCCATTCAGGAGAAGCTGGAGAGCCTCCTGGGCCGGATCCTGGAGCAGCCGGTGGAGCTGGCCGCCAGCGGCAGGACCGACGCGGGCGTCCACGCCCGGATGCAGGTCTGTTCCTTTCACGCGGAGACGGCCCTCTCCCCCGCCGCGCTCCTGGAGGAACTTCGCCGTTTCCTTCCGGAGGATATCGGCGCCGTTTCTCTGGAGGAGGCGCCTCCCCGCTTTCACGCCCGGCTCAACTGCCGGGAAAAAACCTATCTCTACCGGGTCTGGAACAGTCCCGGCCCCAACGTTTTCACCCGCCGCTTCCAGTACCGGGTGCCGGAGCCTCTGGACGAAGCCGCCATGGAGCGGGCCGCGGCGCTCCTGTGCGGGGAGCATGATTTTGCCGCCTTCTGTTCGCTGAAAAACGGCAAGAAGTCCACAGTGCGTCAGCTGCGCTCCATTGAGCTCCGGCGGGAGGGCGAGGAACTGCGGATCTATTTCACCGGAGACGGCTTCCTTTATAATATGGTGCGCATCCTGACGGGTACGCTGCTGGAGGTGGGCCTGGGCCTGCGCGAACCGGAGGACATGGCCCGGATCCTGGAGAGCCGGGACCGCACCCAGGCCGGCCCCACCGCTCCCGCCGCGGGCCTCACGCTTTGGGAGGTCCGCTATTGAGAGCCGCCCTTCTCTTTTTGTATCCTGAACGGGGACAAGTCCTTGGTAACCGCTGATCAAATCGCCTTCGGCATCTTCCGGTCGTCGGCACAAGCTTCGGATCATCTCGCTTCCGGCAAGCGTGCCGAAAGCTCGCTCCCTTCGCTGTGCCTCCTCTTCCCATCAAAGCGAAGGCTTTGATGGGAGCCCCTTAGATGGCGCTCTGATTTTGAGCCTTTTTCTTGCAATACACAAAGTATTCCTGCGAAAAAGTGCCTTCATCAGACTCTACGCTCAGTTTCTCACGAAATCTGCTCTTGCCGATTTCATCATCGTTTACCTTGACATTACAGGGGAAACTTGTTAAAATAAGTCGTCTCAATTGGATAGGGTTTATCCGAAGCAAGATAGCGACCGCCCCTTTCGGGGCCAAGGCCACACGGACAGCCGGGTCGAATGCCGAATTCCGCAGGTGCGGCGGCAACTTCTGTTGCCTTATTGATTGCGTTAGGAGCGCAAGTTTTATAAGTTGGTTCCTAAATCCCCATGCGAAAAATCGCAGTACAAAAAAATGATGCACATGCAGCATGGGGATTTTTACACATCTGTTCCGGTTGCCCCGACAGGGGCGAGGAACAGGTGTTTGAATCAAATGTTTCCTGGGAAAGCGGAGCTTTCACAGGAAACCGATGCTTTTGAAGAGCATACAACTTGTGAAATGGTCAATAAGAGTAGTAAAAGTGTTTTGCTATATAGACTCTCAAACCCATTGAGATCCCGGCGCCGGTATTGGATCGGGCGCCCATAGGGTCACATCATAAGGACGTATGCCTTTGGCATACGTTTTTTCTTTTGGAGGGCAGGCATGAACAAGATCATAGAGCTGAAGAACATCACCAAGTCGTTTGACGGAGAAGTCGTCCTGGACAATATCAATCTGGATATTTACGACAACGAATTTCTGACCCTGCTGGGTCCCTCCGGCTGCGGCAAGACCACTACGCTGCGCATCATCGGCGGCTTTGAGAGCGCCGACGAGGGAGACGTGATCTTCCTGGGCGAGCGCATCAACGACGTGCCGCCCTACAAGCGCAACGTGAACACCGTCTTCCAGCGCTACGCTCTCTTCCCCCACCTGAATGTGTTTGAAAACGTGGCCTTCCCCCTGCGGGAAAAGCGCTTCCCCAAGGCGGAGATCAACGAGCGGGTCACCGAGATGCTGAAGCTGGTGGCCCTGGGCGGCTTTGAAAACCGCAGCGTCAACTCTCTCTCCGGCGGGCAGCAGCAGCGGGTAGCCATCGCCCGGGCCCTGGTCTCCAAGCCCAAGGTGCTGCTGCTGGACGAGCCCCTGGCAGCCCTGGACCTGAAGCTGCGCAAGGACATGCAGCAGGAGCTGAAGAAGATCCAGAAGGCCACGGGCATCACCTTCGTCTTCGTCACCCACGACCAGGAGGAGGCCCTGTCCATGTCGGACACGGTGGTGGTCATGTCCGAGGGCCGCATCCAGCAGATCGGCACCCCGGTGGATATCTACAACGAGCCGGAGAACGCCTTCGTGGCGGACTTCATCGGCGAGAGCAACATCCTGGACGGCGTCATGCTGCGGGATAAAAAGGTCAGCTTCGCCGGCCACGTGTTTGACTGTGTGGACTCCGGCTTCGCGCCCAAAGAGCCGGTGGACGTGGTGGTCCGGCCCGAGGATGTGGACATCGTGCCCGAGGAAAAGGGCATGCTGAAGGGCGTGGTCACCTCCGTCACCTTCCTGGGCGTACACTATGAGATCATCGTGGACATCGACGGCTTTAAGTGGATGATCCAGACCACGGACTTCTGGGACGTGGATGAGCACATCGGCCTGTATATCGAGCCGGACGCCATCCACATCATGAAGAAGTCTCAGTACTCCGGCATGTTCGGCGACTACTCCAGCTTCTCCATGGAGCTGGACGAGATCGGCGAGCTGGAGGAGGAGAATCTGGAGGAGCTGGGCGAGGCGGCCGCGCCGGAAAGCGAGGCTGTGACATGAAGAGCAAAAACACCGTCAGCGCCCAGCACGGATTCCTCCAGCGCATGCTTCTCACGCCCTACTCCATCTGGGCGATCCTGTTCATCGTGGTTCCCTTGTTTTTCATCGCTTTTTACGCTTTTACCGACAGTCAGATGCACTTCACGCTGGACAACATGCGCAAGGTCTTCACTTACCGCACCAGTCAGGACAGGAGCATGCCCTACTATGTGATGGTCTTCGGCCGCTCCTTCAAGCTGGCCGTCATCTCCACCCTCATCTGCCTGCTGCTGGGCTACCCCTTCGCCTACCGCATTGCCCACGCCTCGCCCCGGGTGCAGGGTGTTCTCATCACCGTCATCATGATCCCCATGTGGATGAACTTTCTGATCCGCACCTACGCCTGGATGGTCATCCTCCAGGACAAGGGGATCCTGAACGGCGGCCTGGGCCTGCTGGGCCTGGGTCCCATCCATGTGATCGGCACCGAGACCGCCGTCATCATCGGCATGGTCTATGACTATCTGCCCTATATGATCCTGCCCATCTACTCCGTGATGGCCAAGATGGACAACCGGCTTCTGGAGGCGGCCCGGGATCTGGGCTGCAACGGCTTCGGCGTGCTGCGAAGGGTCATCTGGCCTTTGAGCCTGCCGGGGGTCATCTCCGGGGTCAACATGGTGCTCATCCCCTCCGTCAGCACCTTCTATATCTCCCAGAAGCTGGGCGGCAAGATGAAGCTCATCGGCGACGAGATCGAAGAAAAATACGCCAACTTCGACTTCAACGGCGCCGCGGCCATTGCCTTCATCATGATGGTTCTGCTGCTGGTGGTCATGGCGCTGCTGCAGCACCGGGCCACCAAGCGCTCTGTCGCATAAGGAGGTGTCGGGATGAAAACACTGTCGAGAATCTACACCGGCTTGATCCTGCTTTTCCTCTTTGCCCCCATCCTGATCCTGATCATTTTCTCCTTCAACGGCAGCAGCAGCACCGCCGTTCTGAACGGCTTTTCCTTCCAGTGGTATGAGGAGCTTTTCCACAATTCCAATATTCTGGAGGCTCTGCGCAACACCCTGCTGCTGGCGGTCTCCTCCGCGCTGATCGCCACCGTCATGGGCACCGCCGCCGCGGTGGGCATTTTCCGTCTGCGCAGCAAATATCTGCGCGCCGCGCTGGATACCGTCACCAATATCCCCATGATCAATCCCGACATCATCACCGGCATCTCCCTGATGCTGATGTTTGTCTTTGCCGGCCGTCTCTTCGGGCTGACAAACTCCCTGAACTTCGGCACCATCCTCATCGCCCACGTCACCTTCTGCCTGCCCTATGTGATCCTGCAGGTGCTGCCCAAGCTCCAGCAGATGGACAAGGCCCTGCCCGAGGCCGCCATGGACCTGGGCTGCACCCATCTGCGGGCATTCTTCAAGGTGGAGCTCCCCGAGCTCTTCCCCGGCATCCTCACGGGCATGATCATGGCCTTCACCCTGTCACTGGACGATTTCGTGATCAGCTATTTCACCTCCGGCCCGGGCTTCCAGACCCTGCCGGTGCTGATTTACAGCATGACCAAGAAAACCGTAAAGCCCACGATCTATGCCTTGGCAACCATCATCTTCTTCGTGATCCTTGCCCTGCTCACCGCCACCAATCTGATCGACAGCGATACGAACAAGGCGATGAAGCAGGCCCGAAAGAAGAAAGAAACAAGAAAACAGGCCGCCGCCTGATGATACAAGGAGGAACAAACCATGAAAAAGCTGCTTTCCGTTCTGCTCTGCGCCGCCATGCTTCTCTCCGTGGGCTGGATGCTCTCCGCCTGCGGGGACAATACCGTGACCCTGAACGTCTACAACTGGGGCGAATACATCTCCGACGGCTCTGAGGGGAGCCTGGACACCGTCAAGGCCTTCGAAGCCTGGTATCAGGAGACGTACAACCAGAAGGTCAAGGTCAACTACACCACCTTTGCCAGCAATGAGGACATGTACAACAAGCTCTCCAGCGGCGCCGTCAGCTACGATGTGGTCATCCCCTCGGATTATATGATCGCCAAGATGATCGAAGAGAACATGCTCCTGCCCCTGAATTTTGACAACATTCCCAACTATGCCAACATCGACGAGAATTTCCGCGGTCTGAACTATGACCCGGACAACAAATACACCGTGCCCTACACCTATGGCGTGGTGGGCATCATCTACAACGCCAATGTGGTGGACGAGGCCGACGCGCAGGGCTGGGACCTGCTGTGGAACGAGAAATATTCGGGGCAGATCCTGCAGTTCAACAATCCCAGGGACGCCTTCGGCACCGCCCAGTACAAGCTGGATCTGAACGTGAACAGCACTGACAAGGCCGATTGGGACCTGGCCTACGAGGAGCTGAAGAAGCAGGAGCCTCTGGTCCAGAAGTACGTGATGGACGAGATCTACAACATGATGGAGATCGGCGAGGCCGCCATCGCCGTTTACTACGCGGGCGACTACTTCACCATGGTGGACGCCCAGGCGGAGGATGTGGATCTTCGCTTCTACTATCCCGATCGCACCAACTACTTTGTGGACGCCATGTGCATCCCCTCCTGCTGCAAGAACCAGAAGCTCGCGGAGATCTTCATCAACTACATGCTCTCCGAGGAGCCGGCCATCGCCAACGCCGAGTATATCTACTACGCCAGCCCCAACTCCGTGGTTTACAACAGCCCGGATTACCAGGAGGAGATGGGCGAAGAGGCCATGGATATCCTCTACATGGATGTGGCGAACTTCAAAACCCTCTATAACCAGTACGGCTTCCTGAACCAGAGCAATGAGATGCTGGAATACATTTCCGAGCTCTGGCACAAGGTCCGCAGCTGAAAACCCGGCAAAACGAAGCGCAAACGGGAGAACGCCGAAAGACGTTCTCCCGTTCAAGCTGTCGACAAAGTGTCGACAGCTTGAGAGACAAAAATGGAAACTTCCGAAAAAGTTTCCATTTTTGCAGGATTGAACGTGAAGGGGGGCATACCCTCCCCCCTTCACAATCCCCCCATGCGTGTCGAAGTCTTTCCGCATAGCTTTGTCTACAGTCTCAACGGGAGAACGCCGAAAGACGTTCTCCCGTTTCATATTTTCCGGTCTGCCGGGTAAACTAAGCGCAGAAAACACAAGGAGGCTGCGCTCGTGTCAAAACGCATCGGAAAACAGACGATCGTCCTCCCCTCCGCCCCGGCGGTGGAGGGCTCTGCCGCGGTGGTGGGCAAGAAAGAGGGCGAAGGCCCGCTGGGCAAGCGCTTCGACTTCGTCTCGGAGGACAGCTATTTCGGCCAGGCCAGCTGGGAGAAGGCGGAGAGCCACATGCTCCGCCAGTGCTTCGAGCTGGCCTGTGACAAGGCCAAGCTCCCGCCCTCGGAGCTGGACTATATCCTGGCCGGGGATCTGCTGAACCAGTGCGTCAGCTCCGCCTTTGCCATGCGGCAGAGCGCTGTGCCCTACCTGGGCCTCTACGGCGCCTGCTCCACCATGGCGGAGGGGCTGGGCCTGGGCGCGCTGCTGCTGGACGGGGGCTTCGCCCGGCATGTCTGCGCCCTCACCGGCTCCCATTTCTGCACCGCCGAGCGGCAGTACCGCTTTCCCCTGGAGTACGGCGGCCAGCGCACCCCCAGCTCCCAGTGGACCGTCACCGGCGCCGGCGCAGTGGTGCTGGGGACACGAGGGAAGGTGCATATCACCCACGTGACCCACGGAAAGATCGTGGACGCAGGCATCAAGGATCCCAACAGCATGGGCAGCGCCATGGCTCCCGCGGCCTATGACACCCTCCGCGCCCATTTCCGGGACACCGGCCGGGGCCCGGAGGATTACGACGCCATCTTCACCGGCGACCTGGGCGCCCTGGGTCACGACATCCTCCAGGCGCTCTTTCGGGCCGACGGCGTGGACCTGGGCCCCCGCTACATGGACTGCGGGGTACTGATTTACGACCTGGCGGCTCAGGAGGTCAACGCCGGCGGCTCCGGCTGCGGCTGCTGCGCCTCGGTGCTTGGAGGTCACATCCTTCAGGCCATGGAGGACGGGGTCTGGGGCCGGGTCCTCTTCGCCGCCACGGGCGCGCTCATGTCCCCCACCAGCGCCCAGCAGGGGGAGAGCATCCCGGGTATCTGCCACGTTCTTGTCCTGGAACGGGAGGTGGACTGAATGGACTTGCTGCTGCAATATGGCAAGGTCTTTCTGGTGGGCGGCCTTCTCTGCGTCGTCGGCCAGCTTCTCATCGACTACACGCGCCTGACCCCCGCCCGGATCCTCACCGGCTACGTGATCGCCGGAGTTCTCCTGGGCGCTCTCGGTCTATACGCTCCCCTGGCGGACTGGGCCGGAGCCGGGGCCACAGTGCCGCTGACCGGCTTCGGCTGGAACCTGGCCAAGGGCGTCAGAAAGGCCGTGGCGGTGCAGGGCCTGCTGGGTGTTTTCACCGGAGGCTTCACCGCCGCCTCCGCCGGCCTCTGCGCAGCGGTGCTCTTTGGCCTGCTGGCCGCCCTCCTCGGGAAACCGAGAGACAAAAACGGATAATCGAGCAGGAGGAGTTGAATAAGCCCCGACCTCTCACACCACCGTTCGTACCGTTCGGTACACGGCGGTTCAATCGCATAAGTGCAGAGACTCGAACCGGCCAAGGATACTATGGAGAGACCTTTCAACTTTCCATATCCGGCTTCCCTCAGATTTCGCCTCTCAACGGACACCCTTGCCCTTGACTATCGCTTCCCGCTGCCGGGCGCGTTCGGGACTTTCACCCCATAGAACGTGCGCTCGCCGGGCGCACCATCGAAGGGGCTGTTGCAAAATAGGCGCATAGCCCAGTCACCACCGTAGGGGAGGGGCTCGCCCCCTCCCGGCAGCACGGAGTATTGTCTTGAGAAAATGTTCGGCGAATTCGCAGATTGTACGAATTCGCCGAATATTTCTTT
>JAFWQQ010000031.1 GCA_017545165.1 Oscillospiraceae bacterium | reverse complement strand
GCGAGACGGCGGGAGGGGCAAGCCCCCCCTACGACGCAGGACGGAACGTCGGCGCGTCTTTGTCCCGCTCTGAGGGTCTTGGGTTTGGCGCGGGTTAGACTCCCTCAGCCCCAGTGTGCGCACTGGGGCAGCTCCCTCGGACAGTAAACCGCACTTTGTCTACAGTCTGAAAAACACCGTGAAAACCGAGGTTTTCACGGTGTTTTTTCGCTAGGACGCCAGGATCTCCTTCAAGGTCAGATCCTTGCCGGTCAGGGGCAGGAGCTTTTTGCTCCGGCAGCCGGGGCAGCTCAGATCGTTCAGATCAGCGGTGAATTCCATGCCGCAGTCCAGACACTTGACGGTGCCGGCCAGTTCCTCGATGACGAATTCCGTCTGCTCCAGCTCGGTCCCGTCACAGACGGCCACCCAGCAGTCTGCCATGTACTTCGGAACTACGCCGCTGAGGGAACCGATCTCCACCGTGATCCGGTCCACCTGCTCCAGCTCCTCGTCCTTTATGATGCCCCGCACCATTTTCAGCAGGGCGTCGCAGATCCCGAGCTCGTGCATTACTTCGTCACCACGCGCTTGACGATGCTGCCGGCCTTCTTGACCAGGCCCGCAGCGGCCTTGATGGGCATGGTCTCAAAGGACCCGGCGTGCCAGTCGCGGACCTTCTTCAGGTGGATGGCGTCGAACTTGCAGCGGGTGGTGCAGATGCCGCAGCCGATGCAGAGGTAGGGATCCACCTTGGTGGCGCCGCAGCCCAGGCAGCGGGCGGTCTCCTTGCGGACCTGCTCCTCGGTAAAGGTGACCCGGGCGTCGGAGAAGGTCTTGGCCTTTTCCTTGTTGTAGCCCCGCTCCTGGCGGTGCTCCTTGTCGTAGCTGCCCACGGTGAGCTGGACATGCTCCTTGTCCAGAGCGCGGTAGACGCGGCGGTCGCGGCCCATGGTCAAGGTCTGGCCGGGATGGACAAAGCGGTGCAGGCTGATCGCAGCCTCCTTGCCGGCGGCGATGGCGTTGATGGCAAAGCTGGGGCCGGTGTAGCAGTCCCCGCCCACAAAGATGTCGGGCTGGGCGGTCTGATAGGTCAGGGAATCGGCCTCGGCCAGTCCCTTCTTGTCCAGCTTCAGCTCGCCCAGATCCAGCTTGCCCCAGTCCACCCGCTGGCCGATGGCGCCGATGACGGTGTCCACGGGGATCTCCTCAAACTCGCCGGTGCCCAGGGGCTTGCGGCGGCCCTTCTCGTCCGGCTCGCCCAGGGTCATGCGCTCCACCTTGAGAGCCTTGACCTTGCCGTCCTCGCCCAGGATCTCCACGGGGGCGTTGAGGAACTTGAATTCCACGCCCTCTTCCTCGGCCTCGGCGGCCTCCTCGGGGTCGGCGGGCATCTCGTCCCGGGAGCGGCGGTAAATGATATAGGTGTTCTCGGCGCCGAGACGCACGGCGGTGCGGCACACGTCCATGGCCACATTGCCCGCGCCGACGACGGCCACGTTCTTTCCCAGCTTGACCTCACGGCCCAGGTTGACCTCCCGCAGGAAGTCCACGCCGCCCAGCACGCCCTCCAGCTCCTCGCCGGGGACGCCGATCTTGGCGGACTTCTGGGCGCCGATGGCCAGATAGAAGCCCTTGAAGCCCTGCTCGCGCAGCTGCTGGATGGTCACGTCTTTGCCGACTTCCACGCCGCAGCGGAACTCCACGCCCATCTCGCGGATGATGTCGATCTCCGCGTTCAGGGTGTCCTTCTCCAGGCGGAAGTTGGGGATGCCCATGGTGAGCATGCCGCCGGGGACCGGATTCCGGTCGAAGACGGTGACGGGATAGCCCTTGAGGGCCAGGTAGTAGGCGCAGCTCAGGCCCGCGGGGCCGGCGCCGATGATGGCGATCTTCTCGGTGAAGGGCTTGCCGGTCTGGTTGACCATCTTGGGCACGGTGCGGTGCTCGCTCTGGAGGTCATGGTCGGCGATGAAGCGCTTGACCTCGTCGATGGCCACAGCCTCGTCCACGCCGCCGCGGGTGCACTCGGCCTCGCAGCGCTTGTTGCAGATGCGGCCGCAGACGGCGGGCAGCGGGTTCTCGGTCTTGATGAGCTCGAGAGCTTCCTTATACCGGCCCTGGGCGGCCAGCTTCAGGTAGCCCTGGATGGGCACGTGGGCCGGGCAGGCCACCTTGCAGGGGGCGGTGCCGGTGGGCACCACGTCTTCCCGGTTCTCCCGGTAGTCGGGATTCCAGGCTTTCTTGGACACCAGGTGCTCGGAGAGCTTCACATAGCTTTCCGGGGCGATGTTCACGGTGGTGCAGAGCTTCTGGCCCAGCTTCAGGGCGTTGGCGGGGCAGACCTCCACGCACTGAGCGCAGGCGACGCACTTGGCCTCGTCCACCTCCGCCTGGAAGTTGGAACGGATGGCGTCCCGGGCGCCGAACATCAGGCCCACGCGCAGACCGAAGCAGGCGCAGGCGCAGCAGTTGCAGATGGCGGCGCTGTCGCCGGCCTCCTCGATGTTGGGGATATCGTGCATGAGGCCGTTTTCCTCGGCCCGGAGGATGATCTCCTTGGCCTCCTCCCGGCTGATCTGACGGGCGCGGCCGGTGCGGATGTAGTGCTCCGCGCCCTTGCCCATCTGCACGCACATCTCCTCGGCCAGGTGGCCGCAGCCGTCGCCGATGGAGCTGCGGGAGGCGCGGCAGGAGCAGGGAGACACGGAGAAGGTATCGTACTTGTCCAGGTAGTAGCTCAGCTTCTCATAGGGGTGCACGTTGGGGATGTCCTGGATGGCGCTCTCCACGGGGACCACACGCATCAGTCCGTAGCCGTTGGGGATCATGGGGGACATGGTCTCCATGCGGATGCGGGTGTACTCCTCGAATGCGCGGCCCACCTCGGGATGAGTGTCCAGCAGCTCCTGGTTGTTCACCAGCATCTCCATGATGCCGGGAGCGAAGATCTGCATGAAATACTTGTTTTTACCCGCTTCGTCCTTGGTCCAGCGGAACACGCCGATCCAGGCCAGGTGCTGGGCCAGCTTCTCCACCTCTTCCACGGATTTGCCGGTCTTCTTGGCCAGGTATTCCGCGTCCCGCTCCTTGCGCAGGCCCGCGGCGATGGCCACGTCGGCCTCATCGTCGGTGACGATGCTGGCCAGAGAATAGTACTCGGGGGCGTTCTCGTCAATCTTGTTGATCACGCCGGTCAGTCCCCCGACGATGTGACAGAGCTTGACGATTTTCGGTCTCAGTTCAGCCATGGATGCAATCTCTCCCTCTATTTTGAAATTGGTTTTCGCACAACAACGCGTACATAATTATTTTACACTATTCTCTTCCCGGATGCAAGGGCGGAATCATTCCCGCGTCAAGGTTCCGGTCAGCCCTCCTGGCCGCGCAAAAACACTCCCCCGGCCGAGGCCGGGGGAGCTTTGCTTTGCTTCCGATCACTTTTTCACAAAGGTCACAGTTCCGACGGGCTGCTTGTCCCAGTCCAGGAAGGTGACGGTCAGGCTGTCGCCGAGCTCTCCCCGGCCCTGTTCGAATTCCGCCAGGAAGCCGCCGTCCTGTCCGATCCCCATGCAGCCGGTCCCGAAGAACTCCAGGCCGTCTGCACGGATCGTCAGGAGCTTTTCCAGCGCCTCGAGATCTGTGGGCGTTCCCGTCAGCCGCAGGGTGATGCCCAGGGGCGTGCCCCGCAGAGTCAGCTCGCCCAGCACCAGGCCGGGGACAGCCTCCGGCTCCTCCGGCAGATACACGCCGAGCTCGCTGCCCTCGCCCTCTCGCAGGCGCAGCGGGATCTCCAGCCGCTGGATGCTGTCCAACCCGTAGTCCTTATCCGGCTCCTCCGGATCCACGACCAGCCCCGAAATCCGGCAGACGGTTTCGATCTCCGGAGCGGAGACGCCCTTGGCCGCCTCCAGATAGAGCGTCATCTCCCGGTCGGACAGGTACTGCATCCGCTGGCTCTCGCTCCGGATCTCCAGCTCCTCCCAGGGAAGGCTCGCGCCCACGAACAGGAGCTTCCGGTGCTGCGCCAAAGCGTAGTCCGCCAGCGTCTCCTCGCCACCCAGGCCCAGGGTCCGCAGCTCGGTGTCGGGATCCTCGTCGCTCCCGGCCAGGACGTAGCCCTCCTCCGCCGTGACAGACAGAGTCAGGATCAGGTTGTTCTCGTCGCAGTAGCTCTCGGTGACCCGGCAGCTAAAGCCCTCGCCCTGGGCAAAGCCCTCCTGCTCCTCGATCAGTCCCTGGGCCTCCGCGGGCATCTCGCCCCGGTTGGGGTCGGCGTACAGCTCCCGAAGTCCAAAGAGATCCAGCGCATAGGCCGTGGCCGCCAGAGCCAGCAGCAGACAGGCCGCCAGAGCCAGCGTCAGCCCCCGCCGGGAAGCGCCGCGGCGTTTTTCCGTATCCGTATTTGCCATGTTTCCTTTCCTTTCCGGGGAACGGCCTCGTCCGGCAGCCCGGAATTCCATCGCCTCCGCGACCAACGCCTGGTCGATCTCGGTCAGCGCCTCGGATACCAGCTTGCGATTCATGCCATCATCCCCTCCTTTTTCAAATACTCCTGCAATTTCTTTCGCAGGCGGAAAAGACGGACCGAAAGGGCGTGGGGTCTGCGTCCCAGGGCCGAAGCGATTTCGGAGATCGAATCACCGAACCAGTAGCGCCGCAGGAACAGGACCCGGTCCTCCCGATCCAGTCCGCGGAGAAACCGGTTTACATAATCCGCCAGCTCCCTGGCGTCGTATTCCGTCTCCACGGTGGAGAGCGCCGGGACCGTCTCCTCCAGCTCGTCCAGCGCCACATCATAAAAACTGTTTCGCTTTTGCGCGCTGTTGGCATGATAGCGGTTGACGGCCAGGTTTCGCGCGATCCTGCAGGCATATGCGCCCAGATGCTCCGGTCTCTGCGGTGGGATGCTGTTCCAGAGCCGCAGGCAGGTATCGTCCGCACACTCCTCCGCATCCTCCGGATCCCGCAGCACATGCTCCGCCACCCGGCGGATCTGCCGGCCGTATTTTCGGTCCAGCTCCGAGATCGCCTGCTCGGATCGACCCAGAAACAGAGACACGATCTCTTGATCGGTCAATGCTCGCACCTTCTTTCTCAGAGGATCGACGCGCGTCTGTCTCTTCCCCCTGCACCCATATAGACAGGATCGGAAGGGAAATATCTCAATATCAGCATAATAATGAAGCGCCCGAGGAGGCCTCAGGCGCTGTTCCGTTTATTTTCCCGTCACGTCGATGATGACATATTCCGAGCGGGTCCCGGTCTTGAACAGGATCTCCCAGCAGGAGATGCCGGAGGTCACGATGAAGTCCGTCTCACCCCGCCGCTCATAGCCGTAGACCCGGTCCAGGATGCCGAACCACTTTCCCACATAGGTGATGGGGATCAGCTGGCCCCCGTGGCTGTGGCCGGAGAGCACCAGATCCGCCCCGGCAGCCGCCTCCTCTTCGTAGGCGCGGGGCTGGTGGTCCAGAACGAGGATGTACTTGTCCCGGTCCAGGCCCTCCAGCAGTTCCTCCATGGACTTGCGCTCTCCCCGGGAGCGATCCTTCCGCCCCACCACATAAAAGCGCCCGTCCACCAGCTCCGCCTCATCCCGCAGGATGCGGACGCCGTTTTCCGCCAGGGCCGCCGCCAGCTCCTCGGGGCTGAAGTCCCGGCCCCGGAAATAGCCGGCGTCGTGGTTGCCGTAAACATACCAGACTCCGAAGGGCAGCTCCAGCTCGCCCAGAGCCCGGCAGGCCCGGTCCAGATCCGCCTTGCCGGAGGAATCGTCCACGAAGTCCCCGGCGATCACCAGCAGATCCGGCTCCTGCTCCCCGATGGTCCGCAGATGCGCCGCGAAGCCCTCCCCGTCAAAGGTGGTGCCCAGGTGAGCGTCCGCGATGAGGGCGATCCTCAGCGTGCCCAGCTCCTTCTCGGTTTTCAGGGAATAGTCCTTCTGCCAGACCCGGCTGCAGAGCACATAGCCCGTTCCCAGCCAGATCACCGTGAAGCCCAGGGCCAGCCAGCCCTGCCAGTTGATCCGCGGCTCGCGGCCGGTGATCCGCTTTCCCAGCCGGACCAGCAGGCCGAAGAGCAGGAACGCCAGCACCAGGTGCAGCAGGACGACGACGGCGTTGACCGGGGACAGCCAGAGGCTCAGCAGCGCAAAGCCCAGGGCGATCAGGCCGAAGGAAAGCAGTCTCCTTGCCCAGCTCTTTCCGCCGGATAGCCTCCGCACCAGGCCGAAGCGGCCCACGCAGGCCGTCAGATAGCAGAGCCCCAGCGCCGTCGCCGCCAGCGCCGCGGCCAGGATGATCAGCCACTCCACCGGCAGCTCCTCCTCTCAAAAAAAGGAAGATGATCTGCACAGAATCTGCAAACCATCTCCCCATGCTTTACTTTTTTGGGATTACTCCTCAGTCTCGGGAGCGTTGCCGGTGGCGGTGCCGTCGGCGGCGACCTCATAGACCAGGGCGTCCTCAACAGGCTCCTCGGCCGTCTCTTCCTCTTCCACGGGAGCCTTCTCCACGGGAGCGGGCTCGGACAGAGCGCGGATGGAGAGGGAGATCTTGTGCTTCTCCTCGTCAATGGCGGTGATCTTGGCGTCCACCACGTCGCCAACGGTCAGCACGTCACCGGGCTTGCCGATGCGGCGGTTGGCGATCTGGCTGATGTGGATCAGGCCGTCCACGCCGGGCAGGACTTCCGCGAAGGCGCCGAAGTCCATGAGCTTGACGATGGTGACGGGGGCGATGCTGCCCACCTGGTACTTGTTGGTGAACTGGGTCCAGGGGTTGCCGTCGGGATCCTTGTAGCCCAGGGAGATCTTGCGCTTCTCGCGGTCGAAGCTGATGACGTAGACCTCGATCTCGTCGCCCACGGAGACGACCTCGGAGGGCTGGTGGATGCGGCCCCAGCTCAGCTCGGAGACGTGCACCATGCCGTCGATGCCTCCGATGTCCACAAATGCGCCGTAGCTGGTCAGGGACTTGACCACGCCGTGGTAGCGCTTGCCGACCTCGATGTTGTTCCAGATGGCCTCGGTGCGCTCGCGGCGCTCGGCCTGGGCCACGCGGCGGATGGAGCCCACCACGCGCTTGCGGGCCTTGTTGACCTCGGTGATCTTGAGGCGAACGGTCTTCTTCAGCAGCTGAGACATCTCAGCCTCGCGGGGCAGATCAGTCTGGGAGGCAGGAACAAACACGCGCACGCCCTTGACGGACACGACCACGCCGCCCTTGTTCTCCTCGGTAACGACGCCTTCCATCACGGTGCCGTCTTCCACAGCGGCCTCGACCTCATTCCAGATCTTGGCGGCGTCCAGACGCTTCTTGGACAGGGTCACAACGCCCTCCACGTCATTGACGCGGACGACGACGGCCTCCAGGGTATCGCCGACCTTCACGGCGTCTTCCAGCTTGGTGCCGTCCTCGGTGAACTCCTCGGTGGGGATCACGCCGGTCTGCTTGGTGCCCAGGTCAACACTGATCTCGGTGCCGGTGATCGCCACGACGGTGCCGCTGACCTTATCTCCATTATAGATAGGCTTCAGAGTTTCCTCCAGCATCTCGTCGAAGGACATCTCCTTCTCCACCTGGGGCTGCTCTTCAACCTTGATTTCTTCATTTTTGATTTCGTCCATTTTGTTTCTTACCTCCTTAATGATCCACGCGGGGGTGGACGCTCCGGCCGTCAAGCCGACCACATCAGCGCTTCTGAGCCTGTCCAGTTCCAACTCGTCTGTCCGCTCGATGAACTGGACGTCGGCGCAGTGCTCGCCGCAGATCTGGGCGAGATGGACGCTGTTTGCGCTGTGCTTGCCGCCGATGACGACCATCGCATCGCAGACAGCGGCTATTTTAGCCGCTTCCTCCTGCCGCGTAAACGTAGCAAGGCATATTGTATCAGATATTTTCGCGTTTGTACATCTTTTTTTTATGAAATCGCAACATTCGTTAAAATTACTGCGGGTCTGCGTGGTTTGGACTACAACAGTTATCGGTTTTTCCCAAAGTCCGGGATTTCTTTCCAGAAAATCCTTGGTTTCTCCTGCATTTTCCAGCACTGCGTGCTCGCCGCACCAGCCGCAGATGGCCTCCACCTCCGGGTGCCTGGGCATGCCGATGATGAGCACGAAGCGCCCCTCCTCGGACGCCCGGCGGACGATGGTGTGGATGGCCTTGACCTTGGGACAGGTGGCGTCGGTGACCCGGGCGCCCACCCGCTCCAGCTCCTCGTATACCGCCGGGGCCGCGCCGTGGGCCCGGACCAGCACCGCCTCGCCGGGCCGCAGCTCCTCCGGCCGCTCCACCACGCGCATGCCCTTCTGTTCCAGGGAGCGGACCACGTCCTCGTTGTGGATCAGCTGTCCCAGGCTGGCGCAGCTGCCCTCGGCGGCAATGAGCTTTTCCGCCAGCTCCACCGAACGCCGCACGCCGAAGCAGAAGCCCGCGCTCTCGGCCACGATGAGCTGCCTCATGCCTCCGCCTCCATCCGCTGCCGGATGATGGAGCACAGCAGCTCGAAGCTCTGGTCAAAGTCAATGTGAGTCGTGTCCACCAGCACGGCGTCCTCCGCCTGGCGCAGCGGGGCCACCTCCCGGTTCATGTCCTGCTCGTCCCGGCGGATGATATCCTGCAGCACCTCGTTGAAGTCGGTCTCCACGCCCTTGGCAAAAAGCTCCTTCATCCGGCGCTCCGCCCGGGCCTCGGCACTGGCGGTGAGGTAGATCTTGAGCTTTGCGTCCGGCAGCACCACGGTGCCGATGTCCCGCCCGTCCATAATGACCCGGTTTTCCCTCGCCAGCTTCCGCTGCATCTCCATCAGGTAGTCCCGCACCGCCGCGTGGGCGGACACGTCGCTTGCGCACATGGAGATCTCCGGCATCCGGATTTCCCGGGAAACGTCCTCCCCGTTCAGGACCATCCGCTGTTCGCCGTTTTCGTAGCCCATGCGGATGTCCAGCTCCGGCAGGATCGCGGCCACGGCCTGCTCGTTTTTACAGTCCACACCCCGGCGCAGCGCCGCCAGGCCCACCGTGCGGTAGATGGCGCCGGTGTCTACATACAAAAAGCCCAGCTCTGCGGCGCAGCGCCGCGCCAGGCTGCTCTTGCCCGCCCCGGAGGGCCCGTCAATGGCGACGTCAAAATTCTTCATGCTGCTTCTCCTTACCGATCGGTGTGCGTTCGCCGGGATCCCGGCCCGCCCTGTTTCAGCTTGCTATTGTAATGAGTTTTCCCGGTTCTGTCAAGACGCCGCCGCACTCTCAGCCCCGCTCCTCAAAGCAATGCGTACGGTCCGCAGGACACCGGCCTGTCATCCCTGCCTCTCCTGGTCTCCGAACAACAGAACGAAGGAAACGCAAAACAATAATGCAGGCGCGCAGATTCACCCAAGGTTTTTGCAGATTCTTGTAGTTCCGAACATGCCGCCGAGGCGCCAAGGCCTGGCCCCTGCGGGGAGAAACCGTAAAAACAGCGCGGAGATTGCTCTCCGCGCTGTCTGTGTGTTTTGCTGTGTGGTCAGAGTCTGCTGGAATCTCAGGGCTCGATCCCGGGATCCGGCTCGATGATCGGCTCGATGATCGGATCGATGATCGGATTCGGATTCAGAGGATCGGCCGGCAGGGTACTGCCGTTAACGAATTCCCAAAGCTCAGCCGCTTCATCGCCGAATGTAACATAAAACCAATGGATATAGTCGTCGTTGTCTATACCGTTGCCATTGTAATCTTGGGCGAACAGGTTCATCCAGTCGGTAAAGTCACAGGCATACGGGTCCGTGGTGGACTGGCCCGTGCCGCCTCCCGTCACCGTGGTGGGCTCCGGGGTAGGCATCGTCAGCAGAACAAAAGGATTGAATTTCTTAGCCATTTTATTTCACCTCTTTTGTCTCTCTGTTCCGTCAAGGCGTGATCGGAAGGCCATCTTCCTCAAACTCGGCGATGGTGGAGTCCACAGCTTTGTCCGTCTTGGTCAGATTCGCCTTATAGTCCAAACCGGTATAGCTTCGGGCCGCAATGCCAGTGACGATCAGGCCGTCGGGTGTGACCCAGTACTGCACGACCGTATCGCCGGTCCCCATCAGCGTCGGAGTACCGTTCGTGATGACCTCCAGGTAGCTCAGGTAACCCTTGGTGACGCCCTTCGCGCGGAAGATCGTCTCCGGCTTCAGCACGACAGACGCGCCGCCCACCTTGTTCTGGACCGTCAGAGCCGTGCACACCTTTGCCTCGTTGTTCTCATCGATGATCGCGAAGCCGGTCTGCCGATACTGGTAGTCATCAATGTCCGAAATCAGCCAGGCCGTCTTGATGGGTTCGGGATCACCGGAATTGAGCGCCTTCTGGTAGGTGTAGTGGAAGTAGGGCTGCAGATACATCTCCGCGGGAACTTCCTTGACGTAGTAGGTCACGCCGGCCTGCGGATTCATCTTCATGCCGTTGGTAGTCTCGCCGTTGACCCAGTTCCAGTTCGTGCCGTCGTAGGCCGGGATCTTAGCTACCGTCTCGCCTTCCGCAACAACCGCAGCAGGAGGCTGGAAGCCGCCCTCCTTGGCAATATAGTAGCCGCCGTAAAGGACCTTCGGCGTCTCGCCCGCGCGGTTCAGGCCCGCGCCGCCCAAATGCTGGGTCAGGTCATAGGTCGCATTGGCTCTGGTCAGAGGAACAGTCTCCACAGCGCCATCAGCTACACCGGAGTGGTACACGTAGAACGCATTACCCCAGACAGCATACAGATCGTTGTATGGCTGCTTTTCGTCGCAGGCAACCTGCGTCACTTCGACCCACTCGCCGGCGTCGTTCTTGGCCAGGTAGACCTCGTTCTCGCTGTCCCATTTCAGGAACAGGTTCTCCTCTGTCAGATCCTTGGGATCCTTAATGCCGGACTCGCCGCGAAGAGCAACCATGCCGGAAGGAGTCGAAGCAGAAGCGGTGGTATAGCTGAGATGCACGCCATAGATACTGCCGTCAGGGTTCTTCAGCTCAGTCAGGTAGAAGGTGACCTTAGTACCGGCGGGAACAGGCAGCTTCTGCTGATTATTATAGTCTGCTACGAACATATCCCCTTCGGTAATGCTCTCAGACCAATTCGGATCACCCGACCACATCTTGTACCATTGGCCGTCGGAATCTTTGACACAAACATAGTTGTGCTCAGTAAAGGTAACGCTGAACTTGCCCGTGTCCTTGGGAATCAGATAATCATCCCCGTAATAGTCGTTATTCCCCTCGATGGTGCCAACGATGTAATAGTCTTTTGTCAGCTTGTTCTCGTTGTCAACACGGCCCCAGCCGAGGAAGACGTAGCCGGGGAGCGTGTAGGTGTCAGCAGCGGGAATATTGACGCCCTTGTTGATCTGAACGCTCTGACGGTCGTAGCCATAGCCCTTAAACTCTACAAAATCAACCGCAGTGTAAGGCTCTTCAGCGCTGGAAGACGGAGCTTTGCGAACCAGCTGATCGATCTTCTCATCGGGGATCTCCGCGCCCATATTGTCATAGACGTTGGAATACCAGGTGATGTGCGTGGGAGTAGGCGTATCCAGAGGGCCATACTCGGCGCGGAGCTGGACGGTGTAGATCCACTGCAGGATCGGGTTGCCGTGTTCGTCGGTCTTCGTCTCCTGAATGGGCTGGTCGTTCTCATCAAGGATAAGGTTGCCTTCATCGTCGGTCCGATACTTAGGCTCCTTCTTGGCATTATCGACGAGAACGGTAAAGTTGCCGCCGGGGGAAACATGGATGGGATTGCCGTCCTCGCCCACAGCGTCGACATACTTCTCCTGTTCAGAATCCCACTTCTGAACGACCCAGTACAGGAAGTGCTGTGCGCTGCCGTCCGCAGCATTCGGCGCGGTGGCAGGCGCAGTCTGGGCGGCCGCATCGGTATTGTCCGGATACAAGGAGGTATCCTCGACCTTGCCCGTACCGCCGTTCAGGTCGTAAACCACGCCGACACCATCGGCGCCCGGCGTCACCTTGCGCCACTTGCCGTACAGATCCAGCTTGCGGATGACCCAGAAGCGTTCTGCGTCACTGTTGGTGCCCGTTCCGGTGATATCGCCAAACTTGTCCATCGGATCCGTAAAGTCGGTCGACTTATTGTATACCGGGTCAGCGGGTACCGTGGAATCGGTCAGCGCGATAAAGTCAGAGTTGAAGGCGGAGCCGTCTTTGCGGGTCCAGCCGAGGAAGACATACCCGTCGCGGGTGCCGAAGGGAGCGCTGATCTTGTCGCCCCAGGCCACGCCGAAGTTCATCTCCTGGTCAGCGGAGCCCCAGTCCAGCGTATTGTCCCTGCCGGCGTTGGGATGCAGGAACACACGGTAGCGCACCTGGACCCACTTGGCATAGACGTGAGTACCTTGCAGGGGCATTTTGTCAAAGGTGACCTCCTGCGAGCAGGAATCATCTACATACCAGCCGGCGAAGATATAACCGTCAACCTTGGACGCTGGCGTGAAATACCCTTCCACTTTGGGATCAGAGGTCGTATTGTTCTTATTCCCATAGGCGCTGATATCCGCGTTGAAGAAAACTTCAGAAGATGTGCCCAAATCCTTATCGGGCTGAACCACAGTCATCGGCGTCGTGCCGTTTTTCCCGCCGAAATAGGAGCCGTCCATGTACTCGATCGTGTACTTGTCGCGGCTGTAATAGAAGTAAACGTTGGTGGCTGCATCACTGCTTGAGTTAACGCGGTAGAAAGCAGCGCTGTTGTTGACCGATATGGGAGACAGCGCGACGTCGTTCTCATTAGCCACGGCTTTCTTGGAGAAGCCGCTCAGTTCGATATAGTCCTCTTCCGTAACGCCGTTATACTTAGCCTTGACAGGATTCGCCGTATACAGCACGTATTTTACGCCGCCATAAGTCCTGGTGTTTGTATCAGTGGACAATGCCTCGACGTAATAGTACATCGTGATATCTTTCTTCTGCTGGCCCAGGTCAAGAGTGAACGTGACGTTTCTGGAGGGCATCTGGTCGATGATGACCATGACTTCCTTCCAGATGCTGTCATTCTGCGGATTCCAACGTTCGCCGTGGTCATACGTCACTCCGTTGCTGCAGGTGATGGGGAACTCATTGGCAATATTGGCACCATACTTGGCTTCGATCATCTTGCTGCCGGAGGATCTGGGAAGAGCATTGATTTCGCTGGCATTGTAGACATATTGTCCATAGTTCGAAATCTGATACCACTTTCCGTCAGCCTTTTTAATATAATAGGTGGCATTGTAATTACCGGTATAGGAGACCTCATAACCGTTGATCGTCTTTTTCCGGCTGGTGCTCTCAAGCGTATTGATCGTGTTCGTATTGGTCACCGCCGAATTGCTGACCGTCGCATCTGCATAGGCGGTGCTGTTGTACACATAGGAGATGTAATTCGAGCCCGGATCGTTGAAGGTCAGCGTATAAGTCTTCCTCTGATAATAGACGTTAACGATGGTGCTGCTGTCAGCCTTTACCTTCTTGGCATTCTCGCCCGTGCCGATATCGGTCTCCTTGAACTCGAAGCCCTCCAGGCTCCATGAGTTCTGATTGTAGGTGATCGCCGCGCCGGGGCTCTGGCCGGTGATCTGTCTGGATTCGGCAAAGTCCCAGCCGTCGCCGTCCAGGTTCTCTTTCCAAATGATGACCGTGTAGAAGGCCGAAGTAGCATCGATCCACTTGGCGTAGAGGTGGGTGGTCGAGGGGACCGTCTGGCCGAAGGTGTACTTCGTCGTAAAGCCGGTAAAGTTGCCCTCGCCATCCGTTGTGCCGAGATACCAGCCGTCAAAGGTGTAGCCGGGGCACTTCATGGGGATGCCGCCCTCGCCCGCCTGGGGATCCTTGGAAAGGTCGTTCTGCTCCAGGAACTGGGGGGCGATGTAGGTCGCGCCGCTGTGCTGCTTATCCGGGTTCTCATGGAAAATCAGCCAGTGTCCGGCAGGCGCCTCCACGTCAAACTTCACGTCGCCGTTGATCATAATGATCGAGTCGTTCGGGAAGACGGTATTCCCGTCGATCTGTTCGGCGGTGAGCTGCGTGTGGTTGTTGTCGGCCAGGGTGGCGCTGACGATATGATCAACGCCGTCCGCAGCCTTCCAGCCCTTGAAGTCCTGCTCGGTGCCGGCGGTGTAGAGCATGGAGACCTTGTACTGTACCTGCTCATCCTCCAGCAGCAGCATGACCGACTCGGAGCCGTAGCAAAGCCCGTCGGCATAATAGCTGACGTTGAAGTACTTGTAGATGACCGCGTAGTAGTTGACGGTGATGTCCTCGGTAATATCCATCGCCAACAGCTGCTCGCGGACCTTCTCGATGCTCAGCTTCTCGGTATCAAGGGTGACCTGGTCATTCTCGCCGTCCAGTCTGCACCAGCCCTGGAAAATCGTGTTGCCGGTCAGCTCGGGAACGCCGGGATCGTAAACGATCTGATCCACTTCGTCAGCGGTATCCGCGTCCTTCACGTACACGGTCGCGATGGGCTTGGCGTCGCCCTTGGTCTTGTAGAAGTTCACCGTGGCACGGGCCGAATACTCCTCTTCGGGATCGCCGATGACCGCGTAGACGGAGAAGGAGTCTGCCACAAAGGCGACCTCGTTGGTGCCCAGAGCGAAGCTCAGATCCTCGCCGCCGATGAGCTGAATGGTCTCCGGATCCTCAGCATCATCCGGGAAGTGGATGACCTGCAGGTTGCTCTTCCCTTCCAGCTCGGGAGCGGAGATCTTCACGCGCACGGGCTCCTCAGGCTCGATCTCATCCTCGCCAAGCCAGAAGGAAATGTCCATAGCCACCAGGATCTCCGGGCTGCCATCCACCAGCATGTCCACAGCTTCCCGCAGGTCCTCCGCGGGGATGGGCTCCAGACGCACTTCCGCCAGGGAAGGCAGAGAGCCCATGGGGGCCTCGATGGTCACCTGGACATTGTTTTCCACGTCCAGGGCCTGGAAATAGTCGAATTCCTCTTCAAATTCCTCGTCCGGCTCGAAATCCAGATCGCGGATCTCGTCCTCGCCGATCTCCCGGTCCCAGCCTTCGTCCGGCTCACCGTCGCCGCCCACGGCATAAGCAGGGGTCACGACGGAGAGGAACATCACCAGCGTAAGGACCAGAGAAAGGATCCTCGTCAGTCTCTTCTTCATCCACATATCCTCCTTATAACAGATTGTATAAACTACAGGAAACGATGGGCCGAAAGCCTAGGGAAATTGCACAGTTATACTTGGTATCATTATGATACAAAAGCGCTGATTTGTCAAGATAAATCGTTCGGGTGAGAGATATTTATGCAGATTTCCGAATTGGGCGCCTGTGACTTCCCATCATTCGTCACATATGCAAAAAGCCCGTCATTCTGCGGAAAATTATGTAAACTGCAGAGGCGCTTCGGCTGCGGTGTTCGCCGCTGCCTCCCGCCGGATCAGGTGATGTCTCGGATTACTTAAACCATTTGTATTTTTGGCGCTTTTTTCTGACACGAAGAGGATCGTCCCGCCGCCGTAAGCGCCGCGGGAATCATGCTGTTTGACGCGCAGGAGGGCAAACATGTTCCGCAAAGCTTCGGCGAACTGCCGGATGGAGGAATTCTCCGGGATATGGCTTGACTTTGCCATCCGGGGATGCTATACTCGATCTGTACGAAATCCACAGAGAGAATTCCGCGTTTTTTGGTCAGCATGCACGGAAAGTGCAGGTTTCTGGACGGAAAAACTGAATCAGGGTCGGATGAAGGATACCGAGAGAGACCGCGTGGACCGCGGCGCCGAAGGGGAATGCAAAAACTCTCAGGCAAAAGGATCGGATCCGGACGACACTTCGGAAAGTGCGGGCCATCCCGCACACCAAAGGGGCAACCGGAAGCCGTCAAAGGCGGAAGGGAATCTCTCAGGTAAGGACGGAGGCAAAGAGACGAAGTGTCTTTTTGTCTCTTTTTCTTTGCCCCGGTAAAGAGAGCGGCAGGGGCTTTCCCCTCGCGTATTGCCTTCCACTTGAGGGGAAGGTGTCGCGGCGCATCCCCCGCAAGCGCCGTGACGGATGAGGTGTTGCTCCGCACGCCTTGCATTCCCAGCCACCTCATCAGTCATCCGCCTTGCGTGAGACGGCGGATGACAGCTTCCCCTCAAGGGGAAGCCTTGATATGTATGCAGCGGCGCGGCGCGCCGTGCAGATAAATATGTGCCTAATACAATTTTATAGGAGGAAGAACCATGAATTACGGCAGAACCTACAACTTTTCCGCAGGCCCCGCTATGATGCCGGAACCTGTCCTGGAGGAGATCCGGGACGAGATGATGAACTACCGCGGCAGCGGCATGTGCGTGATGGAGATGTCTCACCGCTCCAAGGTCTTTCAGCAGATCGTGGATGAGGCCGAGCAGGATCTGCGCGACCTGATGCACATCCCCGCCAACTACAAGGTCCTGTTCCTGCAGGGCGGCGCCACCCTCCAGTTTGCCGCCATTCCCTGGAACCTGATGAAAAACGGCAAGGCCGTCTACATCGAGACCGGCGCCTGGTCCAAGAAGGCCATCGCCGAGGCCAAGAAGTACGGCGAGGTCATCGTGGCAGCCAGCTCCAAGGACCGCAACTTCTCCTATATCCCCGACTGCTCCGATCTGGACATCCCCGAGGACGCCGACTACGTCTACATCTGCGAGAACGAGACCATCCACGGCCTGACTTACCAGAAGCTGCCCAACACCAAGG
This sequence comes from Oscillospiraceae bacterium, assembly GCA_017545165.1. Lineage (GTDB taxonomy): Bacteria > Bacillota > Clostridia > Oscillospirales > Oscillospiraceae > Limivicinus. Next base: position 19,020 of record JAFWQQ010000031.1, on the reverse strand, counting down.
GCCACATCCTGGTGTCCGACCAGAGCTCCATGTTCCTTTCCAAGCCCTGCAACGTGGAAGACTACGGCCTGATCTACGCAGGCGTCCAGAAGAACGTGGGCCCCGCCGGCATGAGCGTCGTCATCATCCGCGAGGATCTGATCCGCGAGGATCTGGACCCGAAGATGCCCGTCTACATGCGCTATGACATTCAGGCCGCCAACGGCTCCATGTACAACACCCCCAACTGCTGGGCGATCTACTGCTGCGGCAAGGTCTTCAAGTACCTCAAGAGCATCGGCGGTCTGGAAGAGATGGCCCGCCGCAACGAGGACAAGGCCAAGGTCCTGTATGACTTCCTGGATTCCTCCAAGATGTTCCGCGGCACCGTGGACAAGGAGTTCCGCAGCCTGATGAACGTCCCCTTCGTCACCGAGAGCAGTGATCTGGACGCCGAGGTCGTGAAGGCCACCAAGGCCGCCGGCTATGACAACCTGAAGGGCCACAAGAGTGTGGGCGGTCTGCGCGCCAGCATCTACAACGCCATGCCCAAGGAGGGCGTCGTCGCCCTGGTCGAGTTCCTGACCAAGTTCGAGGCCGAGCACAAGTAAGGCGCTCCCCTGCCCGATCTCTCCTCAAGGGGGAAGGCTATTGACACCTCATCCGTCTTGCCCCTCGCGGGGGATCGGGGCAAGCCACCTTCCCCTCAAGGGGAAGGCTATCGGCACCTCATCCGTCACGGCGCTTGCGTGAGACGCGCCGTGCCACCTTCCCCTCGAGGGGAAGGCTTGACGCGCAAATTGGGGGGCGGATGAGGCGTCAATTCCGCATTCCGAATTCCGAATTCCGAATTTTTAATAGGAGGCTTTTATCATGCGTATTCTGGTTACCGACGGTATGGACAAGAAGGCCATGGCCACCCTGCGGGAAATGGGCCATGAGGTCGTGGAGCAGTTCTACGAGCCCGATCAGCTGGGCGCCGCGCTGAAGGACTTCGACGCCGTCGTGGTCCGCTCCAAGACCAAGGTTCGCGCCAATCATATCGACGAGGCCGCTCAGGGCAAGCTGAAGCTCATCATCCGCGGCGGCGTCGGCGTGGACAATATCGACGTGGCCTATGCCGAAAGCAAGGGCATCACCGTGAAGAACACCCCCCGCGCTTCCTCCCGGAGCGTGGCCGAGCTGGCTCTGGCCCACATGCTCTCCTGCGCCCGCTTCGTCTCTCACGCCGGCTTCACCATGCGCAACGGCGCCTGGGAGAAGAAGACCTACGCCAAGGGCATGGAGCTCGGCGGCAAGACCCTGGGCATCATCGGCTACGGCCGCATCGGCGGCTGCCTGGGTGAGATGTGCAAGGCCCTGGGCATGAACGTCATCGCCTACGGCGCCCACCACGAGCCGGGCACCACCACCCGGGACGGCGTGCCCTACGTGACCCTGGACGAGCTGCTGGAGCGCTCTGACTTTGTCTCCGTCCACGCCCCCGCTGCCGACGGTCCCATCATCAATGCGGAGACCATCGCCAAGATGAAGGACGGCGTGGTGATCATCAACACCTCCCGCGGCGCCAACCTGGACGAGGCCGCCCTGCTGGAGGCTCTGGATTCCGGCAAGGTCCGGGCCGCCGGTCTGGACGTCTGGGCCGCCGAGCCCTCCCCCAACGCCGCGCTCTACGGCCATCCCCATGTCTCCTGCACGCCGCACATCGGCGCCCAGACCGCCGAGGCCCAGGCCCGCATCGGCCAGGAGATCGTGGAGATCATCAAGGACTTCGCCAAGTAAACCAACAGCGGGAGATCGACCATGAACAAGAACATTTTTCAGCCTGCCGATATCCTGCTGCCCAAGGACGCCGATATGGAGAAGTGGGCCGTCATCGCCTGCGACCAGTTCACCTCGGACCAGGCCTACTGGGACCGGGTCCGGGCCAAGGCCGGGGACGCCCCCTCCACCATCAACCTGATCCTGCCCGAGGCCGAGCTGGGCTCCGCCGGCGAAGCCGAGCACATCGCCCGGATCAACCGCACCATGCGGGACTACATGGAGCAGGGCGTATTCGCCGTCTATCCCGACAGCTATGTCTACGTGGAGCGGACCCTGGAAAACGGCACGATCCGCAAGGGCCTGATCGGCAAGATCGACCTGGACGCCTATGACTACAATCCCGGCTCCGTTTCCGGCGTTCGCGCCACGGAGAAGACCGTGCCCGAGCGCATCCCGCCCCGGCAGCGGGTCCGGCGGGACGCCCCCATCGAGCTGCCCCACATTCTCATGCTCTGCGACGACCATGAGAAGAAGCTCATCGAGCCGGTGGCCGCCAAGAAGGACGGCATGAAGAAGCTCTATGACTTCGAGCTCATGGAGGGCGGCGGCCGCATCCGCGGCTGGCTGGTGGCCCACGAGGACGCCAGGGCCTTCGATCAGGCGCTCACCGAGTACTGCGCCCACGTGGCCGAGAAGTACACAGGCCTGCCCGGCGTGCCCATGGTCTTCGCCGTGGGCGACGGCAACCACTCCCTGGCCACCGCGAAGAGCTGCTATGAGGAGCTGAAGGCCGCCCATCCCGGCGAGGATCTGAGCGAGCATCCCGCCCGCTACGCCCTGGTGGAGCTGGAGAACATCCACGACGAGGCCCAGGTTTTCGAGCCCATCCACCGGGTCGTGGTGAACACCGAGCCGGAAAAGCTGCTGGCTGCCCTGCAGGACTACTGCGCCCCCGGCGGCTACCCCGTCCAGTGGTACAGCGGGGACAAGACCGGCACCGTCACCCTGGACCCCGCCAGGAGCGAGCTGCCCGTGGGCGTGCTCCAGGCCTTCCTGGACAAGTACCTGAAGGAGGACAAGCAGCCCGGCGAGATCGACTACATCCATGACGACGACGCCCTCATCGCCCTGGCCAGGCAGGACAAGGCCATCGGCTTCCTGCTGCCCGCCATGGAGAAGAGCTCCCTCTTCCGCGGCGTCATCCGGGACGGGGCACTGCCCAGAAAGACCTTCTCCATGGGCCACAGCCGGGAGAAGCGCTACTACCTGGAGGGCCGCAGGATCCGGTAAAACGGATCGCCATGCCAGTGTGCGCACCGGCTCGCAATGACAGTGTCTTTTCTTACGAAAAAAACTCCTGCACCGTTTGGTGCAGGAGTTTTTTCAGCTTGTCAAAAAAGTCCTTTGGGGACTTTTTTGACTGCGCTTCCCCGCCGAGCATTTTGGCCGTACACAAAATGCTGTTTTCGAAAAGCCTTGCAAAACAAGGCTTTTCGAGCGGCGGGCTATTGTATTCGAGGCGGGCCTTGCCCCCTCGAGCTCCCCCGCTGCTCAGTCATCTGACGCTGTAGCGGAGTTTTTTGCTGTTCCCCGCTTCGCTCAGCCGAAGACGGAGAGCAGGAAGCCCGCCGCGATGGCGGAGCCGATGACGCCGGCCACGTTGGGGCCCATGGCGTGCATCAGCAGGTAGTTGTTCTTGTTGTAGCGCCGGCCCACGTCCTGGGAAACCCGGGCCGCCATGGGAACGGCGGAAACGCCCGCGGAGCCGATCAGGGGATTGATCTTGCCGCCGGAGGTCTTGTACATCACCAGGCCGCCGCAGAGGCCGCCCACCGTGGAAATGGCGAAGGCGATCAGGCCGAGCACGACGATCTTGATGGTGTCAAGATTCAGGAAGTTCTGGGCAACCATGGTAGCGCCGACAGAAGTCGCCAGGAAGATGGTGACGATGTTCATCAGCGCGTTCTGGGCCGTGTCGGAGAGCCGGTCGGTCACGCCGCACTCCCGGAAGAGGTTGCCCAGCATCAGGCAGCCGATCAGCGGAGCGGTGGAGGGCAGGAGCAGGATCACGAAGGTGGAGACCACGATGGGGAAGATGATCTTTTCGGTCTTGGAGACCTCGCGGCTCTGGACCATCTTGACCTTCCGCATCTTGTCGTTGGTCATCAGCTTCATGATGGGCGGCTGGATCATGGGGATCAGGGCCATGTAGGAGTAGGCCGCGATGGCGATGGGTCCCAGCAGCTCCGGGGCCAGCTTCGTGGTCAGGAAGATGGCGGTGGGGCCGTCCGCGCCGCCGATGATGCCGATGGAAGCGGCCTGGGGGCCGGTGAAGCCCAGCAGCACCGCGCCGAAGAAGGCCACGAACACGCCCAGCTGGGCGGCAGCGCCCAGCAGCAGGCTCTTGGGATTGGCGAGCAGCGGTCCGAAGTCCGTCATGGCGCCCACGCCCATGAAGATCAGGGAGGGGTAGATGCCGGCCTTCACACCGATGTAGAAGAAGTCCAGCAGGCCGGCTTCCCGCATGATATAGCCATAGCTATGGTAATGGTCGCCGCCCTCTTTCAGGAACTCGGCCCAGATATCCGGGTGATACACGGCATTCTGGCCCATCTCGATAAAGTAGCTCAGGTTCGAGAGCAGGCAGCCGAAGGCAATGCCGCACAGCAGCAGCGGCTCGAACTTCTTCACGATGCCCAGGTACAGAAGGACGAAGGCGATGAGGATCATCACCAGGTTTTTCCAACCGCCTTCGGTCAAGACAAAGGAGGCAAAGCCGGACTCACCGGCCAGCTTCCCAAGGACACCCATAATATTCATAGGGCCCTCCTTATGCGATCACGACCAGAGGAGATCCCGTCTCCACGACGGCGCCCTTGCTGGTGACGATCTGGGCCACCGTGCCGGTCTTGGTGGAAACCACCTCGTTCTCCATCTTCATGGCCTCGAGGATCAGCAGCACGTCGCCCTCCTTGACCTGCTGGCCCTGGGTGACGTTGATCTTCAGGACGTTGCCCGGCATGGGGCTCTTCACCACCTCGCCGGCGGCCAGGCCCGCGGCAGGCGCGGGAGCGGCGACAGCGGGTGCGGGCGCGGCGACAGGGGCGGCGGCAGGGGCCGCAGCCGGGGCGGCAGCGGCGGGAGCGGCCAGCTCGTATTCATCCACCAGCATGGCCTCGCCCTGCTCGACCTCGACCTCGTAAACGCGGTTATTGAGTGTGACCTTATACTTCATCGTCAGTTACCTCCCGGATGGAAATAAAGCGCAGTTCGTTGAGGGGCTTGCCCAGGGAATCGGCCACGATAGCCATGATCATGGCGGCGTCTTTGGGATCGGTGTTGTAGAGCTTCAGCTCGCCGGCGGTGCCCTTGGCCTTGGGCAGCGTGTTCTCCAGCTTCAGCAGCGGGGCGTCCTGATCCGGCACCGGGAGAGCGGCCAAAGCCGCCGCTTCCTCTTTGGCGCGCTTTTTGGCGCCTATAGCGCCCATGATGAGCAGGACGCACATCAGCAGCACCAGCCCGAAGAACACCACCAGGTAGCCCAGCAGCGCCGTTCCGGCTGCCGTGGGGATGGAAATGTTCACCAGATCTTCCATAGTTTAGCCCTCCTCCACCGGAGCGATGGAATAGCGGACCTTCTTTTCCTCCCGGGCCTTACGCTCTTCGAAGAACTTCTCGGCCACCTGGGGGAAGGAGATGTAGGAGAGCACGTCCTCCTCGCAGCGGGCGGTGTCGCCCAGCTTCTCGGCGGCCTTCTCATAGATGTCCGCAGGCAGGCTGTCGGCATAGCGGCCCTTGATGGGCTCCTCGCCGTTCAGGATCTTGGCCCGGACCTCCGGATCGATGGGGGCGGGAGTACGGCCGTATTCGCCGCGGCAGTAGGCCTTCAGCTCGGCGCCCACGTTCTTGTAGCGCTCGCCGGCCAGCACGTTCTGCACCGCCTGGGTGCCGATCAGTTGGCTGGTGGGAGTCACCAGAGGAGGATAGCCCATGTCCTTGCGGACCCGCGGGGTCTCCAGCAGAGCCTCGTCAAAGCGGTCCAGCGCGTTCAGGCTCTTCAGCTGGCTCAGCAGGTTGGAGAGCATGCCGCCGGGGATCTGGTAGGTCAGGCACTGGGTATCGGTGCTCATGGAGATGGGGTTCAGGGTGCCGGCGGCCAGGAATTCCGCCCGGACGGGCTTGAAATAGGTGGCGATCTTAAAGAGCTTGTCCTCGTCCAGATCCACCTTGTAGCCCAGCTCCTTCAGGGCGAAGGCCAAGGTCTCGGTGGCGGGCTGGGAGGTGCCGCCGGAGAAGGGGGAAATGGCGGTGTCGATCACGTCGGCGCCGGCTTCCACTGCTTTCAGGTAGGTCATGAAGGCAAGGCCCGTGGTGCAGTGGGTGTGCATCACGATGGGCAGATCCACAGAGTCCTTGATGGCGGAGACCAGGTCGTAGGCGTTCTTGGGAGAGAGGATGCCGGCCATGTCCTTGATGCAGACAGAGCTGACGCCCATCTCCTTCATTTCCTTCACGATCTCCACGTACTTCTTCAGGGTGTGCACGGGGCTGGTGGTATAGGAGATGGCGCCGGAGGCCATGGCCCCGCTCTTGACGGTCTCTTCAATGGCCACCTTCAGGTTGTTCACGTCGTTCAGGGCGTCGAAAATGCGGATGATGTCGATGCCGTTGCGGACCGAGGCGCGCACGAAGCGGCGGACAATGTCGTCGCTGTAATGCTTGTAGCCCAGGATATTCTGGCCGCGCAGCAGCATCTGGAGCTTGGTGTTGGGCATCTTGGCGCGGATCTTCCGCAGCCGCTCCCAGGGGTCTTCATTCAGGAAACGCAGGCAGACGTCAAAGGTAGCGCCGCCCCAGACCTCGCAGGAGTAGAAGCCGGCCTGGTCGATGGTCTCCAGGATGGGCTCAAACTTGTCATAGGGCAGGCGGGTGGCGATGAGCGACTGGTTCGCGTCACGCAGAACGGTCTCGGTAAACTGTACTTTTTTCATGCTTGCCTCCTCAGATTTCCGCTCGGATTTCAAGGTAATGCCATTCTATCATGAAAAACGAAACGCTTCAACAAAAATCTTCAACAAAATAATCGCATTTTTATACGCTTTTGACAGGTTTTTTTGGTCATTCTTCTATTTTCCGTCTGGAAAACTGGTGAAAAAGGCCTTCTCCGTCTGGGGCAGGCCGTCCTTTTCTCTCTGCGCGGCGATGGCCTTGATGAGAAAGGCCATGTTCCGGCCCAGGTTGCGCATGGTCTGCAGGCCCTCCAGATCCTTTTCCACGTCCTCGGCGGTGAAGCCGTGGACCTGGTTCCAGTAAGTGCTGGAGGCGACCGCCATGCCGGAGATGGTGAAATACTTGTTCAGCACGTCGAAGGAGGCGGTGTTGCCGCCCCGGCGGCAGCTGACCACCGCCGCGCCCACCTTCAGCTGCTTGGAAAAGGGGGTGCTGTAGAAAAGCCGGTCCAGAAAGCCCAGCAGCGCCCCGGCGGGGGAGCCGTAATGGACCGGGCTGCCGATCAGCAGGCCGTCCGCCTGCTCGAAGAGGGCCGCCGCCCGGTTCACCCCGTCGTCAAAGACGCAGCGCGCGGTTTTCCGGCAGCTCCGGCAGGCGATGCAGCCGTGGGCGTCGTCCTTCGCCACGCGGATCCACTCCGTCTCCACGCCCTCCTCGTTGAGGATCCCGCAGACCTCCTCCAGGGCCCGGTTGGTGCAGCCCGACCGATGGGGACTGCCGCAGATCACCAATACCTTGTATCCCATGTTTTCTCTCTCCTTTTTATTCCAGGGCTTTTACTTTTCTCCCGGAGCCCAGCTCGAAGTGCAGCGCGGCAATGCCCAGGTCCACCCGGGTATAGCTTCCGATGCCTTTTACGCGGACCGTCGCCTCGCCGTTTTCCAGTCCAAAGCAGAACTTCTGCTGATTCACCGCCGTGGGGGCCAGCAGCGCCGCCTCCAGGCCATCCCGGAACCAGTCCGGCGCCTCCCCGGCCAGCTCGCTCACCCGCTCGGGCCGCTTGCTCCGGTGCTGCCGCCCCTGGTTTTCCCCATAGCCCAGGGCGATGGCCATACAAAGGCTCTCCCCCTCCGGGATCAGCTCCCGCACCCGCTTTTTGTTGAAGGTCAGGGCGGTCCAGCAGGTGTTCAGTCCCAGCTTTTGCGCCAGGAGTACGAGCTTTTCCCCGTAATAGCCGCATCGGAAGTCAAAATCATCTTCTTTTTTCCCGGCCAGAACGATGTAGTTCTTCACATTCCGGAAGACGCCGTAGTGGGTCAGGAAGGAGTCGTAGCCCGCCGGATCGTCATAGATCACGCGGAGATGCAGTCCGCTCTCCCGGTTGCAGGTTTCGACACAGGCGTCCAGCTCCCGGCGCAGCTCCGGGGGGATGGGTTTCTCCAGATAGGACCGGACGGAATGCCGGGCGCGGATGGCTTCCAGGTCAGTCATGTTCTCTCCTCCTCGTTCATACCCAGCGCGTCCAGCACGATCTGCGCGCTGGCGGGCTTCTCCAGATTTATGGTGAAGCTGCTCTCCCCCGCCAGAAGGTCCACGGCGGGCTTCTCCTCCCGGACGGTGACGCAATGCCCCGCGGTGATGACCCGGCGGGAGCGTTCCGCTCTCGTGATCTCGCTCAGCGGCAGATACTCCCAGGCAAAGCCCCGGGGCAGATAGAGCGCCAGCCTGCCCAGACGGTACTGCTCCAGGCGCTGCGCGTTCTTGAAATCCTCCTTCAGATCGGGAAGCTCTTTCCCGGGAAGCAGGCAGGTGAATTTCGGCATAGTGCTCCTCCTTTACAGATACAAAAGAGAATAAGCGATCAAAAACTGCGCGGGGTAATACGTGAGATAATTGAGCAGCAGATCCACGGGGCGCTCCCTCCCCTGGCCGAAATAAGTGCCACTGAGGATCAGGTCGGAGACGGCGAAGAGGATCGCGCCGAGGAAGAAGAGGTCCAGCGTCTTTTCGGCCCAGCCATGCAGAAGGGCCAGACTGCCGGAGAGCAGCACCGTGGAAAAGAGCAGCGCGCTGTATGCGGCTACCACGGGCTTGAACCTGCCGTAGCGCAGCTTCATAGGCTTTTCCAGCGCCATGGAGCTGAGCCCCAGGGCCAGGGCCAAAAGCAGCGGCAGCCAGATCCAGGCCGCCTTTCCCGGCAGGGCAAACTGCAGGGCCAGACCCGCGCAGTAGAGCACATGGCCGATCCCGAAGGACGCAAAGCCCGCGTAGGTAAAAGGCTCGTCCGCCTGGGGGAAGACGTATTTCAGGTCCAGCCAAATGTCCCCCAGCAGGCCGAAAACCAGCCCGGCGAGAACGAACAGGCCAAGGATCTTCGGTCCTCCGTCCTTTGCGGAGACAAACCAGGCGCAGGCAGCCAGGGTCACGAAGAGGGCCGAGACCAGCCCCTTGCGCAGCACGGCCTTCACCGTATAGCGCCGCAGCTTCTCCGACAGATACAGGGCCAGGGCCACAGCCCCGCCCAGCAGCAGGATATGACAGGTCAACATGGCGCAGCTCCTTTCTCCGGGCAAGCCCGGGGGCTTTTTTTCTATATTACCTGATCTCCCCCAGGATTGCAAACCGGAATTCGTCGAAATCCGTCCTCATTTCTTCATTTCTTCATTTCTTCATTCCTTCATTCCTTCATTCCTTCAGCTCCACCGTCTTGGTCGCCACCCGCTGGCAGAAGGCCCGGTCATGCTCCACAAAGAGCAGGGTGGGCTCGTGCTGCAGGATCAGATCCTCGATCTGCATGCGGGAGATCACGTCGATGTAGTTCATGGGCTCGTCCCAGATGTGCAGATGAGCCGTCTCACAGAGGGAGCGGGCGATGTGCACCTTTTTCTTCTGTCCGGCCGAAAACTCCGCCATATCCTTCTCGAACTGCTTTCTCGCAAAGTCCAGCTTGATGAGGATGGCCTTGAACAGGCTCTCGTCGACGCCGTATTTCCTGGCGTAGTCCGAGAGGTCGCCCCGCAGATTTCCCGGGTCCTGGGGTACGTAGGAAATGCTCAGACCGCTCCCCTTTTCCAGCAGCCCGGCGTGGGGGATGGCCTCGCCGCACAGGAGCTTGAGGATGCTGCTCTTGCCGCTGCCGTTGCGGCCCAGCAGGGCCAGGCGGTCTCCCCGCAGCAGTTCAAAGCTGACCGGCTCGAAGATCGGCCCCGCGCCGTAGTCCACGGTCAGGTCCCGCAGGCTCAGCAGCCGCTCCTTGGCGTAGACCGGCTGGCTCAGCTTCAGCGGCGCCTGATGCTCGATGTTCTTCAGCAGCTGCTCCTTCTCCTCGATGGCCGCCGCCCGGCGGCTCTCGATGGCCATGGCCCGGGCCATCTGCTTCTTGGACTTGGCTCCCTGGAGGGGACGCCAGCCCTTCACGTTTTCCACACGGCCCTTGTCTCTGCCGATCTTGCGGCTCTCCGCGGTGTCCGACCACTGGGCCTTCTCCCGAACCGATTCCCGCAGGCGGCCGATCTCCTTTTTGAGCTTGTCGTTCTCCGCCAGCTCAAAGGCGTCCTGCCGGCGCCTATTCTCCCACCAGGAGGAGAAGTTCCCCCGCTGGATCTCAATATTGGCCTTGTTGATGGACAGGATATGGTCCACGCAGCCGTCCAGAAAGGCCCGGTCGTGGGACACCAGAATAAAACCCTTCTTGCCGTTGAGATAGCGGCTGACCACCTCGCGCCCGTGGGCGTCCAGGTGGTTGGTGGGCTCGTCGATGAGGGGAAAGCCGTTCTCCCGCAGGAAGAGCAGGGCCAGCAGGAGCTTGGTCTGCTCCCCGTGAGAGAGCGTTTCAAAGGGGCGGTAGAGGACCTCCTCGTCCAGCTCCAGCCGGGCCATCTCCCGCAGGAGCTTCCACCGGGGCAGATCCGGCTCCAGCTCCTCCAGCGCTTCCCAGGAGAGCCATTCCGGGTGCTTCGGCTCGCAGGGAAAATAGGTGAAGCGCACGGAGGCCGTGATCGTCCCCTGATACGCATACTGCCCCAGGAGCAGGCGCAGGAAGGTGGTCTTGCCCCGGCCGTTGCGCCCGGTAAAGCCCAGCTTCCAGTCGGTGTCGATCTGAAAGTTTAAGTCCTCGAATACGTTGTCATAGCTGCCGTCATAGGCAAAGGTGAGATTGGATACTTGAATCAACGACATTGTTATGTCCTCCTAGCAAAAAAAGATTGGCCGCAGGAAAGCTCCCGCAGCCAACAACAAAAGGGCATAGCTATGTCCGTACAGTCGTCGAAAGGATCGGTGCTTTCCCGCAAACAGACATAACAAGACAGACGGCCGCGCCGCCGTCCATGCCACTTGGCGCTGTTATGTCCCATCAGCAGGAAAACTGGTTCATCCTTCCAACTCCCTTCTCTCTATCTGAAAGCATCTTAGCATGTCTCCGCGAAAAATGCAAGAAACAATTCGGGCGCCCTCTCGGGCGCCCGGTGATTGGATACGGAAGTTTTTTACTTTTCCTTGCTGGCCTCGATGATGCCGGTGGCAAGGCCCGCCAGACCCTGGATCTCGCTGGGGATGATGATCTTGGTGGCCTGGCCCTGGGAAGCGGCGGTAAAGGCTTCCAGCGCCTTGATGCGCAGGACGGCCTCCGTCGGCGCGGACTGGTTGATGAGCCGGATACCTTCGGCGGTAGCCTGCTGCACCTTCAGGATGGCCTCGGCCTCGCCTTCGGCCTCCAGGATCTGCTGCTGCTTCTTGGCGTCGGCCCGCAGGATGGCGGATTCCTTCTCGCCTTCGGCCTCCAGAATGGCGGCCCGCTTCTCGCCCTCGGCGCGGAGGATGGCTTCGCGGCGTTCGCGCTCGGCCTTCATCTGCTTCTCCATGGCGTTCTGGATCTCCTTGGGCGGCAGGATGTTCTTCAGCTCCACGCGGTTGACCTTGATGCCCCAGGGGTCGGTGGCCTCGTCCAGGATGGAGCGCATCTTGGTATTGATGATGTCACGGCTGGTGAGGCACTGGTCCAGCTCCAGGTCGCCGATGATGTTACGCAGGGTGGTGGCGGCCAGGTTCTCGATAGCCACCATGGGCTGCTCGATGCCGTAGGTGTAGAGCTTGGGGTCGGTGATCTGGAAATAGACCACGGTGTCGATCTGCATGGTGACGTTATCCTTGGTGATCACGGGCTGGGGCGGGAAATCCGCCACCTGCTCCTTCAGGGACACCACCTTGGCCACCTTCTCGATAAAGGGGACCTTGAAGTGCAGACCCACGTTCCAGGTGGTCTTATAGGCGCCCAGACGCTCAATGACGTATGCCCTTGCCTGTTGGACGATGCGGATGTTCCGGATGATGATGACGACGATAACCAGGATCGCAATGATGCCAGCTACCACTCCCGGTGTGAATTCCATAATTGTTCCTCCTTTAATAATTTAATTCTGCAAAAAATGTTACTGCGAAACGATCAGCCGGACGCCTTCAATGCGCACGACCTTGACGATGGAGTTCTTGGGAGCTTTTCCGTCCACCCGATCCATGCGGGCAGTCCAGACCTTCCCGTCGGCGGAGACGGCGCCGGTGCCGCGAAGATTGTCGATCTCCTCCACCACCACACAGTCCGATCCCACGATCCGGTCGGCGTTGGTGGGAGTGATGCGCGAGTTCACATACTTCTTGGCCAGGGGGCGGGTGAGCATCAGCAGCAACAGCGAAGCCACCAGGAAGACCAGGATCTGGGCCCAGACCGCGTCCACAACCAGGGAGAGCAGCAGCGCAAGCAGCGCGCCGGCGGCGAACCAGATGGAGACCAGGCCCGGGATGATTCCCTCGACGACCAGAAGAACAACAAACGCGATCAGCCAAAACATTGTCATACTGATTCCTGCAAACATGTCAGATTCTCCTTTCCATTATTCTTTCCAGGACTATTATAAACCGAGATACATTATCCTGCAAGTATTTTCTATTTCTACAATTTTCCGGAATTTACCACTTTTTCTCTTTACATTTTGCTCGATCTGCGGTAACATATAGGAAACAAAAATATCCTGCGCGGAAGTATGTATAGGAGGTACGTATGAATAAGCTTTTGAAAAAACCTCGGAACGACAAATTGTATGAGGCAATTCTGGCTCTGGAAAACGTAGAAGAGTGCAAGCAGTTTCTGGAAGATCTGTGCTCCATTTCCGAGATCATGGCTATGGAGCAGCGCTATCAGGTGGCCTCCTGTCTGCACAAGGGGATGATCTATAACGACATCCTCGCGGCGACCGGCGCTTCCAGCGCCACCATCAGCCGCGTCAACCGCTCCCTGCAGTACGGCAAGGGCGGGTATGAGCTTGTTTTCAACCGCCTGGGAGAGAAGCAGCCGTGAGCAGCTATGCTTCCCTGGCCGCCTGGTATGACCTGCTGACAGGCGACGTTCCCTATGGCGCGTTTGCAGATTTCTATGAGGCGGAATTCGCACGCTGCGGCGGTGAATTCCGCCTTCTTTTGGATTTCTGCTGCGGCACCGGCACGCTGACGGCGGAGATGGCCCGGCGAGGCTATGAGATGATCGGCTCGGACGCCTCGGTGGAGATGCTGATGCAGGCTCGGGACAAGTGCGCCTCACTTCCCGTCATGCCGCTGTTCCTCAATCAGAGGGCGGAGGAGCTGGATCTCTACGGCACGGTGGACGCGGCCTACTGCTCTCTGGACGGGATGAACTACCTCCCGCCAGAGGCGCTGCCGGAGCTGTTTCGCCGGCTGCATCTCTTCGTGCGTCCCGGCGGCCTCGTGATATTTGACGTAAAAACGCCGGAATGGTTCCGCTCTCTGGACGGACAGATCTTCCTGGACGAAAAGGAAGACGTCTTCTGCGTCTGGCGGGCAGACTATCTGGCGGAAAAGCGCTGCCTGGTCTACGGCATGGACCTCTTTGAGCGCGCCGGACGCCTCTGGCGCCGCAGCGGAGAGGAGCACGTGGAATACGCCCACGAGCCGGAGGCGCTTTGTGCCCTGCTGGAGCAGGCGGGCTTTGGCTCTGTGATCCGGCATGAAGACGGGCCCCAGCACGATCAGGGGCGTCTGTTTATCAGCGCCGCAAGAGGAGGATGAACATGGATAAGATCATACACGCCACCGCCGCCGAGGGCGCGGTGAAAATGGCCGTCATCACCGCCCGGGACACGGTCCAGCGGGCGCGGGAGATCCACGGCTGCTCCCCCACCGCCGCGGCTGCGCTGGGCAGGACCCTCTGCGCCGCCTCTCTGCTGGGTGAGAGCATGAAGGAGGCCAAGGCCAGTCTCACCATCCGGGTAAACGGCGGCGGGCCCATCGGCAGCGTGGTGGCCGTCTCCGACTCGGAGGGCTATGTCCGCGGCTATGCGGAGAACCCGACCGTCCATCTGCCCCTGCGCGCCGACGGCAAGCTGGACGTGGGCGGCGCCGTGGGCAGGAACGGCACCCTCACCGTCAGCCGGGACATTGGGCTGAAGGAGCCCTACATCGGCTCCGTCGAGCTGGTCAGCGGCGAGATCGCCGAGGACCTGACGGCCTATCTGCTCTCCAGCGAGCAGGTGCCCTCCGCCTGCGCTCTGGGCGTGCTGGTGGACTCGGACCGCAGCATCAAGGCCGCCGGCGGCTTCCTGGTGCAGCTGATGCCCGGGGCGGAGGAGGCTCTGATCGACCGGCTGGAAAACAACATCTTCCTCATGGATCAGCTCACCACCGTCCTGGATGAGGACGGTCCGGAGCAGGTCTTCGCCCAGGTGCTCAAGGGCATGGAGTATCATTTGGTGGGCGAGGCGCCGGTAGGCTACCGCTGCCCCTGCAGCCGCAGCCGGGTGGAGGAGGCCCTGGCCTGCCTGGAGCGGAAGGAGCTGGAGGAGATGGCCGCCGCGGGAGAAGCCCTCCGGGTCTCCTGCCAATTCTGCGGAGAGGAATACGCCTTCACGCCGGAGGAAGTTCTGAAGCTCCGCCGGGCGGAAAAAGAAAACTGAAAAAAACAAAAAAAGGCGCTTGACAAACAGAAAAGGATTTAGTAATATATACAAGCTGTCAGCGCGGGAGCATAGCTCAGCTGGTTAGAGCACCTGCCTTACAAGCAGGGGGTCACTGGTTCGAGTCCAGTTGTTCCCACCACATAGTTTGTATATGCCTCTGTAGCTCAGTAGGTAGAGCAGCGGACTGAAAATCCGCGTGTCGTTGGTTCAACTCCGACCGGAGGCACCACCCCGCATTCTGCGGGGCGTCTGCGGGCATAGCTCATCCGGTAGAGCGCCACCTTGCCAAGGTGGAGGTAGCGAGTTCGAGCCTCGTTGCCCGCTCCACAAAATCCATATGCGGGCCGATCGCCCGCATATGTTATATGGCGCCATAGCCAAGTGGTAAGGCAGAGGACTGCAAATCCTCGATTCCCCAGTTCAAATCTGGGTGGCGCCTCCAAAAAAATCTCTTTTGTTTTTGACAAAAGAGATTTTTTTGAGCGATGTGTTCCGAAGTCGGAACGTGAAGGATGCTCCGCATGTGATGTGATCTTCGATCGTGATGTTGTTATTTCTTTACGGAACACATCACATCACCGCAAGCGAAGCGAGCGCCATCACGATTCCGCAGGAATCTCTTCACTCATCACTGAGCTTTTTTCGTCCAAATAGATCAAGGAGGATCCCATATGTCCGATTCCAAACTCCGAGACTTATCGATGACATTTTCCGTGCAGATCATCCATCTTGTACAGGAACTCAAGGCCAGGCACGAGTCCGTGATTTCCAATCAGATCGGCCGTTCGGGCACTTCCATCGGTGCCAACATCTATGAGGCCAACTACGCACAGGGCTTGAAGGACTTCATCTCCAAGCATGAAATTGCTTTGAAGGAGGCCAGTGAGACCGGTTATTGGCTGGAACTCTTAAACAAGACCGGTTATCTGGACGATACTGCCTACAAATCTCTGCGCGAACAGTGCGCAATCCTGCGTGTCTTGCTAATTTCCTCCTGTCGGACCGCCAAAGCGCGCATGGAGCAGCAGAAGGCTGGGGCAAACTGAACAGGAGATATACTTTATACCGCACGCCCTTGGGGCGTGCTTTTTTTGGTTCAATTTACCAGCGTTTCCCATGTCATTCTTAAGACTTCTTATGTTTCTTTTTTGAAAGAATCGTACTATAATGATGCCAGAGAAAGGAAAGGAGGCCTCTGTTTGAAAAGACCGCTCAAATATCTGTTGGTCATTGTTGCCGGGATCCTGGTCGGTGTGATGGCCTACAGCTCTTATAAGCTGATCAGCGACAAGGTGGAACACAGTCAGGCCCGCAGCAAGGACCAGGACGCCACCCAGAGTTATGTGATCGCATTTCCCGTCTCCCCCACCCCCCGCGCCTATGAGGAGCATGTGGAAAGCGGGGTCCAGCTGGACGATGAAGTGTCCCCCCTCAACAGCATGTATGATCTGGACAAATTCTACGCCCAGTACCCCGACGCCATCGGTTGGATCTACTGCCCCGATACCGCGGTGGACTACGGCGTGGTAGAGGCGGAGGACAACGACTACTATCTCCACCGCTTCTATGACGGCAGCTACAGCGTCAGCGGTTCGCTCTTTGCCGACTGCAACAACGCCCGGGACTTCTCCGACGAGAACACCGTGATCTACGGACACCACATGAACGACGGCACCAAGTTTGCCGACATCATGTATTACAAGGAGCAGTACTACTACGATCAGCACCCCATCATGTACATCAGCACCCCCACCATGAACTACCGGGTGGAGCTCTTCACCGGCTTCCTCTGCGACGCTGACTCCGAGACCTACACCTTCCGCTTCGACAGCGATCAGGCCTACGCGGAGTGGCTGCAGCGCATGGCGGACAATTCCGATTTCAAGTGCAACGTGCACGTGTCCTACAAGGACCGCATCGTGACCCTGTCCACCTGCTCCTATGAATACTACGACGCGCGCTACGTGGTCATGGGCAAGCTGGTCCCCATCCACTGATCCCTCTTCCGCGACTTAAGAATTCTTATGTTGTGGAAAAGAAGCATCATCCCTTATAATGCAAGCATCCAAGCAAACCTTTTCATAACGAGGTGATTACCATGAAGAAGAATTTTCGCATGATGCTGAGCCTGCTGCTGGTTCTGGTCTTTGTGTTCCAGTTTGCCGGCGGCCTGGCCTGGGCAGACGATGTGAATGTGACCCTCACCGGTAAGGAGGCGCTGGTCTACGAGCTGCGCCTGACCGACGCCGAGGGCAAGTCCGCTCCCCTCAGCGCCGAGGAGGAGAACGAGAAGCTGGGCGGCAGCTGCACCGTGTCCCTTCTGCGTGAGGGAAGCGAGGAAGCCGAAACGCCCCTGTCCCGCAGCACCGGTTCCGCCGTGCTGGAGGATCTGGCGAAGAAGGGCCTGCTCGTGAAGGTTCCCGAAGGCTTCTGCGTTTCCGAAAGCTATCTCCGGGGCGACGCCGTGGAGACCCAGGAGCGCAAGCCCCTCCCCTTCACCGCCGACCGGGAAAAGACCGACCTGATCCTGAAGGCCGGCGCCGTCGGTGACAAGGACAAGAACTTTGACAAGAGCTTCCTGACCACCGCCTCCACCGTGGATCCCCAGGTGTACACCCTGGTGCTGGTCCTGAGCCCGATGGAAAAGGAAAAGGCCCTGACCGTCACCCTGGCCAACGACGCCACTGCTCCCGGCAGCGAGCAGCAGGTCAATCCCGGCGAGAGCTTCACCGCTCCCGAGGCGCCGGTGCCCAACACCGAGGATCTGATCTTCTCCTGCTGGCAGGTCAAGTACCCCAATGGCGGCGTTCTGAAGCTGAACCCCGGCGAGAGCTTCAAGCCCTATGCCAACTGCCGCGTGGAGGGCAAGTGGATCGACGTGATCACCTTCACCGCCAACGCCCCTGTGGAGGATGGCGAGAGCTTTGCCCCCAACGGCTACTCTTACCGCGGACACCTGGCCGAGGGTGATTCCATCTCTTCCGTCTCGCTGTGGATCCAGGAGGTGGAGGACGGCTTTGTGGCCGTACCCTCCGACGCCGTGATCAAGAACGGTGAGGAAGACGTCACCGGACATTACGAGTTCCGCTATGTGGGCAGCGACCCCGTCCGGAAGGATGCTCCCCAGGACGATCCTACCCCCGCTCCCACCGAGGAGCCCAGCCCCGAGCCCGTGCCCGTCGAGCCGGTGAAGATCACCGTCACCGCCAATGAGCCCATCAGCAA
The DNA here is from genome assembly GCA_017545165.1 of Oscillospiraceae bacterium. Taxonomy (GTDB): domain Bacteria; phylum Bacillota; class Clostridia; order Oscillospirales; family Oscillospiraceae; genus Limivicinus. Next base: position 1,138 of record JAFWQQ010000031.1, on the reverse strand, counting down.
CGACGGCGGCAAGACCTATGAGCAGAACGGCGCAGTCCTCTCCGCCGGCGCGCTCAGCGAAGGCGACGCCTTTGCCGGTGTGGTAGTGGAGGTCCAGCAGCGGGAGGACGGCAGCTATGTGGCCGTTCCCCGGGACGCCGTCATCGTAAACGGCGAGACCGACGTCACCGAAAACTACGAGATCAGCTACGAGGCCAGCCAGTCCGTGACCCCTCCAGCGCCGGAAAAGGTGAAGATCACCGTGACCGCCAAGGAGCCCATCAGCAACGACGGCGGCAAGACCTATGAGCAGAACGGCGCTCTCGTCAGCGCCGGCGCCCTCAACGACGGAGACGCCTTCACCGCTCTGACCGTGGAAGTGAAGCAGAACGAGGATGGGACCTACGTGGCCATCCCCCGGGACGCTGTCATCAAGAACGGCGAGACCGACGTCACCGCAAACTACGAGATCACTTACGAGGCCAGCCAGCCCGTAACGCCTCCCGCGCCGGAGAAGATCAAGCTCACCGTCACCGCCCGGGAGCCTGTCACCAAGGACGGCGGCAAGACCTATGAGCAGAACGGCGCTCTGCTCTCCGCCGGCGCGCTCAGCGAAGGGGACGCCTTCGTGAGCATCGCGATCGACGTGAAGCAGAACGAGGACGGCAGCTACGTTGCCATCCCCCGGGACGGCGTCATCAAGAACGGCGAGACCGACGTCACCGCAAACTACGAGATCACCTACGTGGCCAGCCAGCCCGTGAAGCCCGACGCCGAAAAGATTGCCATCACCATCCGCTCCAAGGACCGGACCGCCGAGTACAGCGGCAAGCCCATCACCGCCGAGGAATATGAGCTGGTCAGCGGCGCCCTGGCCGAGGGCGACACCATTGAGGTGAAATACGAGGGCGGCAGCACCAACGTCACCGCCTCCCCCGTTCCCAGCACCATCGCCTCCGTCATCATCAAGGACGCCCTGGGCACGGACGTGACCGAGAGCAAATACGCTGTGACCATCGACAATGTGAACGCCGGCAAGGTCACCGTCACCAAGCACCCCATCACCGTCACCGCCATTACCGGCACCGTGGTCATCCAGCTGCAGGTGGTGATGTAAAGAAGGCTGTCGTTGATGGCCATGTCGCTGTGAAGGCCCAGT
>JAFWQQ010000077.1 GCA_017545165.1 Oscillospiraceae bacterium | reverse complement strand
CAAAGAAATATTCGGCGAATTCGTACAATCTGCGAATTCGCCGAACATTTTCTCAAGACAATACTCCGTGCTGCCGGGAGGGGGCGAGCCCCTCCCCTACGGTGGTGACTGGGCTATGCGCCTATTTTGCAACAGCCCCTGGGGAAAAGAACTCAGGCTTGCCCCAGGACCCGCTCCTTCTCCACCTGCAGCTCGTCGATCTTCTGCTTGGAGAGAGGATAGACAAAGCGGAGCAGGAGGAAGACCAGCAGGAACAGAACGGCGGGGATCAGGGCGGAGGAGTTGTACATGTGGTCCAGGATCGGCTGCTGGGCCGCCTCGTCCATGGTCTTGATGTTCAGCACGTTGTCGGTATAGCCGATGTTCAGCAGGACGGAGTTGATGAGGACGGCGGCCACGGTCTGCCCCAGCTTGCGCATAAAGGAGTAGAAGGAGTAGCTGGTGGCCTCGTCGTGGATGCCGTGCTTGACCTCGTTGTAGTCGATGGCGTCGGAGGCCAGGACCCACACCAGCAGGAAGATGAAGGCGGTGCCGATGCCGGTGAGCAGGCAGAAGAACAGGTAGACATATACATTGTGGGTGTGCAGGAGGAAGAGGACGAAGTTCACGACGCTGGCAAAGAGGATGCCGTAGGCGCAGACGTCCCGGCGGCCGAAGCGGTTGCCCAGCTTGCCGGCGAAGAACATGATCACCGCAACGGGCAGATAAATGCAGGCCTGAGACGCCAGGAACATCTTGCTCTTGAAATAGTAGTCGAAGAGGTAGGAGTAATAGCCGGTCTGGAACATCTGAGCCGCCAGGAAGAGCATGGAGGCCAGACACACCGCCACAAAGGGGCGGCTCTTGAAGAGCTGCTTGATGACCTTCCAGGTCTGCCCCTTCTCCCGGGGCATGGGCTTGGAATCCACGCGCTCCTTGTTCCAGCGGTAGCAGAGGAAGAAGGCGATCACGGCCAGCACGGCGATGGCGACGACGCCGGTGAGAGTGTTGGAATAGACCATGCGGCGCTCGTCGCCCTGCCCCACGACAGCGTAGAAGCTGAGCAGAGCCATGGCGGGCAGCGCCCCGAAGGTGGAGCCGATGGAGCGGAACACGGACAGGGTGGAGCGCTCCTTGTCATTGGAGGTGACCACCTGGGCCAGGGAGCCGTAGGGGATGTTGATGCAGGTATAGAGCATGCCGAAGAGAATGTAGGTGACGTAGGCGTAGGCCAGGTACTGCCCCTGGGTCAGGCCGGGGATCTTCACGAACATCAGCACCCCGGAGACGGCCACGGGAATGGCGAAATACTTGATCCAGCGGCGATAGCGCCCGTCCCTGGCGGGTGCGGTCCGGTCGATGATGCGGCCCCAGATGGGGTCGTTGACGGCATCCCAGACGCGGGCGATGACCATCATGAGCATGATGTCCACGATGCCGATCTGCAGAATATCGGTGTAGTAGCGCTGCAGGACGCTCTGCACCAGGCCGAATAGCAGGCAGGAACCAAAGTCGCCCATGGCGTAGCCGATCTTGTCCCTGGTCTGGATACCGCTGGTGCTGGCAATGTAACCTTGCTTCATGGCATTTCCTCTCTCCTCTCGATTTGGATCATGTCAGACTGCGTTCTTTTCGTGCTCGGCGATCAGGTCCCCCAGCATCTTCAGCAGCTTTTCCACGGGTATGCCGCTGAGCTTGCTGGCGTCCTTGACGGTCATGCGGCGGAGCATGAAGCGGCCGGCCACGTTATCCATGGCTTTCAGATCCGGGTAGCGCCGGGGAAGCTCCTTTTCCAGCCAGGGATGCTCGTCCAGGATCTTGCTGAGCTTGGTTTTCTCGTCGTAATTCAAGGGAAGACCTCCTTCTCTTCTTGACCTGAGCTCATTCTAGCATAATTCCCGGGAAAGGGGAAGCTTTTTCGTTGTGCAAACCGCGCGCTTGTGGTAGAATCGAAAAAAAGACAGCGAGGGCAGAGCCATGAAGTGCGAACGCAGCTATCCCAAGTGCATCATCTCCTCCAAGGGGGCCGACTGGGTCAAGGCAGGGCACCCCTGGATCTATGAGGGCGAAGTGGTCCGCCGGGAGGGGGACTGCCCCAACGGCGGGCTTATCGACGCCTTCAGCGGCAAGGGGACCTATCTGGGCACCGGCTTTCTCAGCGAGCAGAGCAAGATCCGGGTACGCCTGCTCTCCCGCAATGCCAACGACAGCTTTGACGCTGCCTTCTGGAAGCGGCGCATCCAGTACGCCTGGAACTACCGCAAGGCCGTCATGGACGGACAGACCGACTGCTGCCGGCTCATTTTCGGCGAGGCCGACGGCTTCCCAGGACTGACGGTGGATCGATTCGGCGATATTTTGGTAACGCAGACGCTATCGGTGGGGATCGAGCAGCGAAAAGATGTAATATTCCCACTCTTGGTGGAGGTCCTGCGGGAGGACGGGCAGGAGATCCGCGGCCTCTTCGAGCGCAACGACGCGGCCATCCGGGAGCTGGAGGGCCTGGCCCAGGGCAAGGGCTGGTATCCGCTGCCGGGGCTTGAAACCCCGGAGAGCCCCATTGTGGAGATCTGCGAGAACGGGATATTCTACCGGGTGGATGTGGAAAACGGCCAGAAGACCGGTTTCTTCCTGGACCAGAAGTTCAACCGCCAGGCGGTGGCGAGGCTGGCGAAGGGACACCGGGTGCTGGACTGCTTCACCCACACCGGCTCCTTCGCCCTGAACGCGGCCAAAGGCGGGGCGGAGTACGTGGAGGGCTGGGACATCAGCGCCGCCGCGGTGGAGATGGCGAAGGAAAACGCCCGGCGCAACGGCCTGGAGCATATCGCGGACTTCCAGCAGCATGACGTGTTCGACCGGCTCACGGAGCTGGCAGAGCGCGCCCACAAGCCCTTCGACTTCATCATCCTGGACCCGCCTGCCTTTACCAAGTCCCGCAAGACCGCCGATCGGGCAGAGCGGGGCTATCGGGAGATCAACTACCTGGCCATGAAGCTCCTGCCGAGAGGCGGCTATCTGGCCACGGCCTCCTGCAGCCACTTCATGCCCAACGAGCGCTTCGTGCAGATGCTCCGTACCGCCGCCCGGGACGCCAATGTCCAGCTGCGGCAGATCGAGGTGCGCCAGCAGGGGCCGGACCACCCCATCCTCTGGAACGTACCGGAGACGGATTATCTGAAGTTTTACCTGTTCCAGGTGGTGTGAGGGTATTTGTAGTTCGTAGTTCGCAGTTCGTAGTTCGTAGTTTGTAGTTCGTAGTTCGAAGTTCGGATGAAGCGCGGAGGCCATGCGCCGTGCCGTGATCCGGACTCTTCCGTCGGGCAGACGATTGGTCGGCCGCCGGTTTGTTCTTCCCCCAGCGGGGGAAGATGTCGCGAAGCGACAAATGAGGGAGAAGCTGCGATTATAGTGCGGCAGGAAGAGAACGCTCTCCCTCATCCGACAGCCGCCCTGCGTGAGACGGCGCACCGCATAAACGGTGGGCAGAACAATTTGACATCGGAGATTATTATGTGATATTTTTTTCTGCAAAGCATTCACGCTCTGCCTGTACCGAGGACGGAGTTCCTTTTGGAAAAACACAGACGCGGCAAAACAATCCGGACTCTGGTGAATCCCGCGCCTCGTCTGACCGGCTTCGTGATGCATCATCATTCGTTTCAGGAGGAATAATCATGAAAAAAACCCTTGCATTCTTGCTGTGCCTGGCGCTGTGTCTGTCCGGCCTTTGCGCCTATGCGGAGGAGCCGGAACGGGAGGTTTATAGCTCCGGCGATTACGAATACGCCATCCTGGAGGACGGGACGGCGGAGATTACGAAATACACAGGAGAAGCGGAGACCCTTATCATCCCCGAGACGCTGGACGGCTTGCCTGTCACCTCCATCGGGGATGGGACGTTTTCTGGCTGCGACAGCCTGAAGACCGTTATCGTTGGCCGTGATTCTTATGCTCTGACATACTGCAGGGAAAACGGGCTGCCCTACGCCTACCCCGACGCCAACGACTGGCTGAACGGCTGAGATTTGCCGGATCCAGCCCCCTTCCCCCGTAAGCTCTTTCCCTTCCTTGACATGAAAATGCTCCCTCTATGATGACAGTTTTTTCCTTTCACTGTTTCTCATAGAGGGAGCATCTCATGATGATCGGAGGGTGCAAGGAGGAAAAGATCCTTCGCTGGCGCTCAGGATGACAGCGGGGGGCGGCGGGCGACCGAAAGGGCGGAGCGAAGCGGAGGGCGCCCCTACGGGGGGGCGGGACGGCGGGCGCTTCATGAAGCGCCCCTACGGAGAAGACGGACGCGGACAGAAGATTGCGAGCGGGCACGAGGGACACCTCATCCGTCACGGTCGCGGCGCTTGCGGGCGAAGGGGACGCGCCGGGCGACACCTCCCTCAGGGAGGGAGGCAAGAACTCCCTCCGTCACCCGGCTTGCGTGAGACGCCGGGCGACACCTCCCTCAGGGAGGGAGGCAAAGGGCCGACCGTCTCGCGCCAGCAGCGCCAAATCCGTGTGGGACGCCGAGACGAGGAGCCGCCGAGCAATGCTCGGCGCTACGAGGCTTGGGGGGGACGACGGGCGCATCGTGATGCGCCCCTACGGCGGGGGACGGACGATGGTGCTTTTCGCGGGAGGGGCAAGGCCGCCCCTACGAGGCGGCGGGGCGCCGAACCGCGCCATGGCCCGGTTTGCGGAGCGATCAGGGGATCGCTCCCTACGAGGCGGCGGGGCGTCCTGCGCCGGCGGGGGCGGATCAGCTCAGGGGGAGGCGGACGGTAAAGGCGATGGTCCCATCCTCGCAGGCGGCGGTGATGACGCCCTTATGCAGCTGCACGATGGCCTGGGCCGCAGAGAGGCCGATGCCGTAGCCCCCGGTCTCCCGGCTGCGGGACTCGTCCGCCCGGTAGAAGCGGTCGAAGAGCCGTTCCGGATGCTCGATGGGCTGGGCGAGGGTGTTGCGGATGCGCAGCACCGCCTTGTCCTCTTTCGCAAGAGAGAGGCACAGCGCTCCCTCCTCGGGGCAATATTTCACAGCATTGTCCAGCAGGATGCTCAGAAGCTGCCGCAGCTGCTGCTCGCTGGCGGGCAGGCGCAGCTCCTCCGCGACATCCGCCTGCAGCTGCAGCTTCTTCAGCTCCGCCGGGGCCTTGAAGCTCTCCCAGACCTCTCTCGTCAGGGCCGAGAGGTCCAACTCCTTCCGGTCCGGGGGCGCCGCCGTCTCGTCAAAGCGGGCCAGGGTCAGAAGATTGCCGGTCAGGTCCGTCAGCCGCCGGACCTGGGCGCGGATGTTGCGGCTGTACTTGCTCTCCCCGCCCATGAGCTCCAGGGCCTCGGCGTTGGCCTGGATGATGGCCAGGGGCGTTTTCAGCTCATGTCCCGCGTCGGTGACGAAGCGGCGCTGCCGCTCCATATTCTCCGCGATGGGGCGGATGGCCTTCCTGCTCAGAGCCGTGACCAGAAGGAGCATGGCGAACCAGGCGGCCAGCCCGCCCAGAGCGGAGATCGCCCCCACCCGCAGCAGCTCCCGGATCTGGCGGCTCTCGTCCAGAAAGACCACGGTTTTGCAGTCCTTGGCGGGACTCACCACCTGGTAGCGCAGCTCGCCGATGCGCCCGCTGCTCTTCCCGGAGGACAAGACCTGCCGGGCCAGCTCTACAGCCTCCTCCTCGCTGAGATCGGCAATGCGGGAGAGATCCAGACTGCGGAGCTCACTCTCCGCGTCAAAGCGCACGGTGAAGGTCAGCGCGCTCATCCGGTCGCCGGCGTCGGGCCCCCGGCGGAAGAGACCGCCGTCCCGGTCCTCGCCCAGAGGGGGCATGCCGCCCTCGCCGGGGGCAAAGTCGCCGTCGTTGGGAAAGCCTGCCTGGAGCGCGGGGCCGAAATCCTCCAGCGCGGCCAGGTTTTTCAGCAGCTCCCTCCGGTCGGCGTTCGAGGTGAGGACGTTGAAGAGGTTGATGCCGCCCAGCAGCAGCACCAGCAGCACCGTGACCGCGATCATGGCGGTGACGGTGAATTTTTTCTGCAGCGTGCGGATCATTTGGGCTCCTCCAGGGTGTAGCCGATGCCCCGGCGGGCCTTGATCTCCACCCGGGAGCCCAGGGCAGACAGACGCTTGCGCAGATAGCTGAGATAGACCCAGACCACGCCTACGTCCGCCTCGGTCTCATAGCCCCAGACCTTCACCAGCATATCCTCCGTGCTGAGACAGCGGCCCCGGTTCAGCATCAGCAGCTCCATCAGCTTGTACTCCAGCTTGGGCAGCACCGCCGCGTTCTCGCCGCAGCGCAGCTCCGCCGTCTGCTGGTTCAGCTCCAGATCCCCGCAGCGCAGCACCGTGGGGGTGAACTCCTCCCGCCGGCGCAGCATGGCCCGCACCCGGGCCAGCAGCTCGCCCATGGCGAAGGGCTTGGGCAGATAATCGTCCGCCCCCAGGTCCAGGCCCTCGATCCGGTCCTCCACCTCGGCCCTGGCCGTCAGCAGCAGCACCGGCGTGCGGCAGCCCTCGGCCCGGAGCTGGCGCAGCACCTCCAGGCCGCTCTTCTTGGGCATCATCACGTCCAGGATGATGCCGTCGTATTCGTCGTTGTGGGCGTAATCCAGGGCGTCCGCCCCGTCATACACCGTGTCCACGTTGAATTTGTGGTAGGTGAGAACATCCGTCACGGCCTCGGCCATGGCCCGCTCGTCCTCGGCGTACAAGAGCTTCATGGTTTTCCCTCCCAAATAGACGGATAGGGACGATGCACGCCATCGTCCCTATCCTGTGTGTTTCAGCCCTGGCCCTTCAGATACTCCTGAATGGAAGCCAGGACCACGTCCACGTCCAGCCCGTGGACGGCGCAGGCCTCTTCCAGAGACTCCCCGATGGAGGAGGGGCAGCCCACGCAGTGCATGCCCGCCTGCATCAGCACATAGGCGATGCCCATGTCGTACTCCAGCATGGCGCCCATGGTGGTTTCCTTGGTGATTTCCATGTGTGCGGTTCCTTTCGTTTCATGATGGCAATGCCGGCCGCGCCAGGAAGGACGCGGCGCGTTCAACAAAAAGATTATACCAGCTTTCCGACAAAAATCAAGAGGGGCGAAGGACACGGAGAATTGCAAAACCCCCCGGTCCCGGGGCAAAAACATAATAAATAATTCACAATTTACTGTTGCAAAGTAAAGAAGAATGTGATAAAATAAGCAAAAATTGAGCGCAACCAAATCACATTTGACATAAATGGCAAATATTGGGTTTTCGGGGCGTGACAGGGAGGATTCATCTGTGTATCTGACAAAAAACGAGCTGGAGATCATGGACGTGCTGTGGGAGCAGAAACGTCCCCTTTCCCGGGGTGAGCTGTTGGCGCTGCCGGAAAAGAAAACCTGGATGGACAGCTCCATCCACATCCTTCTCAACAGTCTTCTGCGGAAAGGGGCGATCCGGGAAGCGGGTTACGCCAAGTGCGGCAAGACCAGCGGCCGGGTCTACGAGGCGGCGCTGAGCTGCGCGGAGTACTATGTGACAACTCTGGACTCCACTCAGATCCAGCCCACGCTGCCGGAGCTGCTGGAGGCCTATCTGAAGGCGAAGCCGCTGGACGAGGAGACCCGCCGGCAGGCGCTGGCCAAGCTGGGCTGAACGGAAAACCGAGAGAAGCGAATGTCTGAGGCCCCCGGGGACGACCCGGGGGCCTCAGACTGTAGACAAAGCCCCCAGGCAGCGTATCGACACGCATGGGGGGATTGTGAAGGGGGGAGGGTATGCCCCCCTTCACGTTCAATCTTGCAAGGGGCTGTTGCAAAATAGGCGCATAGCCCAGTCACCACCGTAGGGGAGGGGCTCGCCCCCTCCCGGCAGCACGGAGTATTGTCTTGAGAAAATGTTCGGCGAATTCGCAGATTGTACGAATTCGCCGAATATTTCTTT
>JAFWQQ010000030.1 GCA_017545165.1 Oscillospiraceae bacterium | reverse complement strand
GTGGATAGAAGAGTCGGCAAGAGGACGCTTGTAAAAATCAGGGATGAAGTCGAAAGGCTTCCAGAATGGGTGAAGCAGTTTTATCAAATCAGATGTGAAGCAGAAAATATCAGTTTCCAACAAAACCGAACAATTGACGAGGCGGTTTGTTTACTGACACATCACCACAGGCCGGGAACAGATCGTGAATAAGACGTTCGTGAAAATGATGGATGAGCTCGGATATGATGTGGAGCTCACGTATAAGAAAAAGACCGCGGATTGATACTGCGGCAAATCGGAGTTTGCAGAGGTAAAACTATGGGATTATTGGATAAGTTCAAGAAAAGCGCAGCAGAAGAAAAGTCGTTGCCAGAGCGCTTTAAACAATGGCTTGATCCGGTCCTGGAGAATGATATTCCGAGCGATATTGTTGCTCTTAGCTTTAATATTTATGAGGACGCTGATAAAAGATGGTCTGTAGAAGTAGTCGGTACTTCTTCCTTTGATGAGAACAATGATGACTGGGCTTGTGATGAAATAACAGACTTTAGCACAAGAGGAAACCCATTTTCATGGCAGGAAGATACTACTTGGGAAGAAGTGCTGCCTATAGTGAAAAGATTGATTCAGGGATATCTGGAATCCGGTAATCATTCTGATAAGCTGGGGAATCTGAGCGGAATAGCTTGTGGATTTGTAGATGGTGATCTTGAATTGATATACAGAAAGAGATAAATTCCCATTTATTAAGTAAACGCTGATCAAATCGTCCTCGGCATCTTGCGGACAATTTGTGCTCTGATTTCGTCACTTTTTCTTGCAATACACAAAGTATTCCTGCGAAAAACTGCCTTCATCAGAACCCAAATTCTCTCGCAATCTGCTCTCGCCGATTGAATCATCGTTTACTTAAGGTGTATTGCTTATGAATATCGAAAAAACAAGACATTACTATGATCAACTGGCAGACGCAGATATCTGTAGTTGTGTGTATTGCCAGAACTATATCAAAGAGATTAAGAAGGCTTATCCGGAATTAGCAGTTTATTTGCACCGATTAGGGGTTGATATTGAAAAACCGTTTGAGACGATTCCGGTTGAGCCTGTAAACGGAATGATGTTTTACAGCGGCGTTCAATATGTCGTTTTGGGGACTGCGGATTGTTTCGAAGAAACTTCAATCGGAAGTGTCCGGGTGTTTGTGGCGGATTCTCATCCAATAACAGATATAACGGAAGATCATTTTGTGATCGAGGCTGCTCCTATATATCTGAAGTGGACCATAGATCGGTAAATTCTGATTTCTCGACACGTTCCCGCCAACGCGAAATGTTCCCGGACACCAATTGGCGAACGGTCAAAATCGTGGACAAGTTCCTGACCGCCGATTAGCGAACTGTCGGAAAGATGAGTTAGTGCTATCGTTGTCTCAGGCCATGTGGAGACGGTATGCTGCTTGTACCACCAAAAGAAAGATTTCATATCAGTTCCGTATGAGCCGAAAGATGACGGTTATCTGAAGCAACTGCAATAAGACTGAAGATTCAAGATGAGTGAGGACAGTAGAAATGCAGGTAATCGATTATTATGATAGCAACAGGCAACCGCACTGGCTTGAAGAAATCAGGCGCAGCGATTGGCGCGCAGGCGCATTTCTGTCTGATCTGATCAACAATGGGACTTTCTTTGATGCTGTCGGAGCAAAGTCAAAAGTATTGCTTTTGACGGAGGGCGATGAGTTGATTTCTTTTTGCACATATGCTGAGAAGGATGACATCCAACCAACGGAGCTTTCTCCATGGATGGGATTTGTCTATACGTTCCCAGAACACAGAGGGCATGACTATGTTGGGAAGCTGTTTGAAGAAATAGAACGTCTCGCTGAAGAGGATGGCATTCCCGCAGTATATATTTCAACGAACCATGTCGGGTTGTATGAGAAATATGGCTGTGAGTTTCTGACCCAAATGAATGATATGGATGGCACAGCTTCAAGAGTTTATGTAAAAAAGATTTGCTGATCTGCGATTTTTTGATCTGTTTCTCATATCACAGTTTATTGAGACGGTCGCGTTGATCACCCGAGCCGAGTTGTGACTACGGTATAGATGTTGATGAGTTTTAACGGTCAATCAGTAGAGGGGTAAAGGAATTGGATGAGGGTTTGAAATCATTATTTGCCCTGTACAAGGGAACGCGGTGGAGTGAAATAAACGTTTCCGAAGATGAGCTTTCTGTTGCAAAGAGGCAAGGGTATCTCTTTGATTATCCCAAATTCGAATCGCATTCAGAATCTTTGAACAGGAGACACGATCTTCTCCCGAAGATTGATCCTAAGGACATTGCGAATGCTTTTCTTTTCAGTTTATCCACACGAAAACTTGAATATAGATCGGCCTTGGGAAGCTATTATTTCTTGAATGCTGTTCCAGAACATGATTTTATGAAGAGCCATAATGAAAAACTCGCAGCGGCTGGTGTTCATTGTTATCTGTGTGGATGGACTGCGTGGGAAACCATACCGAGCAGGCAATCCGTTAAGAGCGGCTATAACTTTTATAATTGGCTGCGATACAAATACGGCGGCAGCACGATCGGCAGCTTGACGATCAATTATGCGCTTTTTGATTTGGAGCGTTTTTTGGAGCTTCCGAGAGTTGTTCCTACTGAAGAAGATAAACGAATCTTTCTAGAAATACTGTCCTGTGCAGAACGCTTGAACAGTTCAGATAAAGCGGGCAAACTCAGAGACGCAATTACAAAAGCAAAAATATTGAAGAGCAATAAAGATGAATTGTCGGTTCTGCTGGGAGAGTTGGGAATTTGCGGCATTCTTGCAGGAAATGATTTCCCCTCTTATGATATTTACTTTGCGAATGAATATGAAAGAGATCCAACAGAATACAGGAACGACTTTGAATATCCCCTCAACAGATGGCATGCGAGGGATGGTATCAATACCGTGAAGCTAAACGCAGTCTTTGGATTCGCGTTGAATCCCTGATCTTTTTCGGAGGCTGGTCAACTGCATATTCCTGACGCCGAGGGCCGGGTGGGCAGCGTGGAAAACGGCATTTTTATTCATGCTGTTGTCCCAAGGCTTGCTGAGACAGTCGTTCGGCGGTCTCAACAATGAATTGCGCCTGACGCCACGTGAATTGCGCTTCGCACATGAATTGTGTCTGCGGCACACAATTTGCCCTGCGGGGCATAATGGCGAAGCCATTTCATGACGGCAACTGTTGATCGCCTCGATAACCACCGCCAAGAAACATAGGGAGGCGAAGAGAATGCGCGAATTGCAGGACGATCCCTTTTACGAGCTGCTGCGGAACTACCCCCGCTGCGTGGTTGATGTTCTTCTCCTGGAGGACGACGCGTCATACCGGGGACTCCAGTCCCACCGGGAAGTCCTCCTGTTTGCGATGCTGAAGCTGATCGAGCGGGATCTGGCGGAGCGGCACGCGGATGAAGTCATGTGGGGAGAAGGCAGCGCGGGCGAGATCTTCCCCTGGAGCCTGGATATCGGAAAGGCGCAGGCCATTTTGATCGACCCCGCCTCGCTGCTTTTTGTACCGGAGATCCGGCGCGTCGACAGGAACGGCACCGTGTTTTACGACTGCGACTGGGAGCCCAACGACGCAAACTGCGGCGGGCAGATCCCCTATTGGTACGCCTTTCTGGAGCCGCCCCACGGCGCGGACTGCACGCCGGAGGATCTCCGCCGGCTCAACGCCGCCCTGTTCCCCGGCGGGGCCGAGGCCCTGGAGGCCTATGCGTGGACCACGGACTGGTCCAACTATTTTGACGCCGGGCATGAGTGGTGGGGCGCGGCCTGCTGGACCGTCTACGACCGGGACCGGGACCGCTTCGCCGTCCTGCTGGCTTCGGCGACGGACTGACCCGGCGCGGAGTCTCCTGTTCCTCACGGCGAAGAGAGACGGCCGCCGACCGGACAGCTTATGCCCGAAACCCCAGCATTCCTGCTTGTTTTCGGATGACCGGGGGTGATGATTTGGCACAATGGGTATCCCACTGCATCGTGGCGGACAGGGTTTTGGCGCGTCTGCCCCGTCTGGATCGGCACGCCTTCTGCGTTGGGAACCTCGCGCCGGACTGCAATCTGCCCAACGAGGACTGGTCGTCCTTCACGCCCTCCCGGGAGATCACTCACCGGATGCGGGCCAGGGCCGTCCCCGCTCTGCGGGAGAAGGCGGAGGGTCTGGCGGAGACCTGGGACGATTTCAAGAAGCTTATCAGCGTGCAAGAGCGGCTGAAGGATGTGCACTGCGTGGAGCGGGAGTATCTGGACGCCCACCCGGATTCCTGCTATTTCACGGAGCTCCGGGATCTGGAGCGCTTCCCCGACTACATCGACCTGCTGCCGCCGGGGGCCATTCCGAAGAAAGGAAGGATGATGCTCTATCTGCCCGCTCGGGAAGCGGGCTCCTTCCCCTTCGTCGCCTTTTCGAGAGAGGAATATGCGGCCTTTCTCGACCGGGCCGCGGCGCTTTCCTCAAGAGCGATCGAAGAAGCGAGAAGGGCTGTCGAAGAGGAGCTTCGGAGGAAATAACATGATCGAAAAAACCTATGAGACCCGCTGCGGCCTCATCCACTACTGGATCAACGACAGGCCGGAGGCTCCCCTGTCCCTGGTCTTTCTGCCCGGGCTCACCGCCGATCACCGGCTTTTTGACAAGCAGATCGCGCATTTTCAGGCGAAGTACCGGGTCCTGGTCTGGGACGCCCCGGGCCACGCCGCCTCCTGGCCCTTCGACTTTTCCTTCGATCTGAAGGACAAGGCCCGCTGGCTGGACGGCATCCTGCAGCGGGAAGGCATCGACGCCCCCGTGATCGTCGGCCAGTCCATGGGCGGCTATGTGGGGCAGATGGTCGCCCAGCTCTTTCCCGGAAAAATGAAGGGCTTCGTCTCCATCGACTCGGCGCCCCTGCAGCGCAAGTACGTAACCGCGGCGGAGATCTGGCTGCTGAAGCGGATGGAGCCGGTCTACCGGCTCTGCCCCTGGAAGTCCCTGCTGAAGACAGGAACGGAGGGGGTCGCGACCTCCGACTACAGCAGAGCGCTGATGCGCGAGATCATGATGGTCTATGACGGGGACCAGGATCGCTACGCCAGGCTTTCCGGCCACGGCATGGCGGCATGGCCATGCTGGCGGAGGCCATGGAGGCCGATCTGCCCTATGAGCTGAACTGTCCCGCCCTGCTGCTCTGCGGCGAAAAGGACCGGGCGGGCTCCTGCATCCGCTACAACAAGGCCTGGCACCGGGACACCGGGATCCCCCTGGAGTGGATCTCCGGCGCCGGCCACAATTCCAACACCGACCAGCCGGAGCTGGTCAACCGCCTGATCGAGGCTTTTCTGGCAAAACTCTAAGGATGCGAGGAACTGTGCCATGAACGAGATACCCACCCCCCGCCCGATCCTCCGCCCTTTCCGGGAGACGGACTATGACGACCTGTACGAATTCCTCTCCCAGCTCCGGGACGACGAATTTGAAGGCTATCCCGGGATCATGTATGACAATGGCCGGCGGCATCTGGACGAGCGCGTCGGCTCGGAGTCGTATTACGCCATGGAACTGCGCAGTTCCGGCAAGGTCATCGGCAACATTGATTGCGGCCGCCGGGACTTTGAGGCCCGGGAGCTGGGCTACATCGTCAACAAGGACGATCAGCGGCGGGGCTATGCGCTCGAAGCGCTCTCCGCCGTCATGGGGCAGGCCTTTCGCTCGGGCGCGCACCGCCTTTACGCGCAGTGCGATCCCCGCAACACCGCCTCCTGGAAGCTTCTGGAGGCCGCGGGCCTGCGGCGGGAGGCCCATTTCCGGCGGAACCTCTATTTCCGGAAGGACGGCACGGGCGCTCCCGTCTGGAAAGGCACCTATGTCTATGCCATTCTGGAGCACGAGCCCATCCCCGTTCCCCTCTTCCCCCATGACCAACAACAGGAAACGGAGGTGCTGCGCCATGAGGCTCGAGACTGAGCGGCTCCTCCTCTCTCCTCTCTCGGAGGAGGAGATGGAGGCGCTGATCGCCGAGGAGGCCGACCCGGAGCTGCGGCAGGCCTACGGCGAAATGCTCCAGGGCTGCCGTCGGGAGCCCGACAAACGGCTCTGGTACGCCGTATGGGCGATCCGGCTGAAAAGCCGCCCCGGCACGGTGATCGGCGATTTTTGCTTCAAGGGCCTGAATCCGGACGGGATGGTGGAAATCGGCTACGGCCTGCGGCAGGGCTTTTGCGGCAAGGGCTACATGACGGAGACCGTCCGGGCCGTCACCGCCTGGGCTCTGTCCCAGCCCGGGGTGACCCGGGTGGAGGCCGAGACCGATCCGGGAAACCTGACCTCCCAGAAGGTCCTGGCCGCCGCCGGCTTTGTCCCCACGGGCGTCCGGGGCGAGGAGGGTCCCCGCTTTGTATTTCAGAAGGAGGTATTGGCATGAGCACAGAACGCAGCACGCCCGCGCAGGGCGAAAACGTGGAGAAGCGGATGGGGCGCGGCCTGAAGGTCTGCCTGAGCATCCTCCTGACGCTGACCCTCTTCCTCGCCGTCGTCAACCTGATCCCGCCCAAAAAGGTCATGGAGGACAATCCCTTTTTGAAGGCGGCGGACGCCCTGCCCATGATCGCCGCCCACCGGGGAGGCGGTCTCAGCAATCCGGAAAACACCCTGATGGCCTTTCGGGCCGCGGTGAACGACTACGGCATCCAGATCTGCGAGACGGATCTGTGGATGACCGCCGACGGGCATCTGGTGTACAGTCACGACGCCTCCATCAACCGCATGGCCTGCCCCGAGGGGACGGAGCCGGTGCTCATCGCCGAGCACACGCTGGAGGAGCTGCGCGAATACAACATGGGCTACAACTTTGCCGATCCCTTCAGCGGCGACTATCCCTATCGGGACCTCTCGGAGGCCGAGCAGCTGGAGCTGGGTCTGAAGATCCTGGAATTTTCCGAGCTGCTGGAGGAGTTCTACGACACGAACAAGGACCTGCTCTTCATCGTGGAGATCAAGAACGAGGGCGAGCTGGGCTTCGAGGCCGCGAACATCATCGACAAGACCATGACCGAGCGCTTCCCCGATTACAAAAACCGCCTGGTGGTGGGCACCTTCCATCCGGAGATCGAGATGGACCTGAAGGAGCATCACCCCGGCCTGCTGCGGGGCGCCTCCACCGCCGGCGCGGCCCGCTTCGTCATCACCCAGATGCTGGGTGTGAACCTCTTCTTCCCCACGGATTTCGCCTGTCTGCAGATCCCCATGTCCTACACGCTCAAGGGCGTGCGTCTGGACCTGACCCGGCAGAGCTACATCGACCGGGCCCACCGGGAAAACATCGCCGTCCAGTACTGGACCATCAACGACGAGGACGACATGCGCTTTCTCATTGAGCACGGCGCGGACGCCATCATGACCGACGATCCCCAGCTCCTGGCCCGGGTGCTGGAGGATTACCGGGGCTGAGGAAGCCGGGAGGTGGGGCATGAACGTCAACTGGGAAGACGGTTTTGAGATCCGCGTCAAAGCGGAGGCGGGCTGTGCCCTTGTGTCCGCCAACCGGGCGGGGCTCCGGTCTCTGGCCGGGATCCTCTTGGCCCTGGCCGAGGAGCCGAGGCCCGGGACCCACATCCACCTGGACGCGTACAACTCTCTGGAGGACGGCTCTGACGAGCTGATCCTGGAAAAGCTCGAATAAAGCTCCCCGGCAAACCGGAGAGCCAAGGAGGAAACACATGAACCACATCGCCTTTTGCGGGGTGGACTGCTCCGTCTGTCCCGATCATCTCTCCGGTAAGTGCCCCAACTGCCGCAAGTCCTTCCGCTCCCATGGGGACGCCTGTATGCCCGCCGCCTGCTGCGGGAAAAAGGGGCTGCTCTGCTGCGGGGACTGTGAGAGTTTCCCCTGCGCCGACATGGCGGGCTTCTTTGCCGAATCCGAGGGGCACCGGCAGGCCCTGGCGCGGATGCGGAAGGTCGCGGGGCTGCGCTATGTGACCCTGCGGCAGCGCCCGGAGCTCCGGGAGCGCGCCGCCGCCTGGTTTCACAGCAAGTGGGGCGTGCCGGAGGAGGCCTATCTGGAATGCATGGACGCCTATCTGTCCGGCGAGACTGAGTACGGCTGGTACCTCTGCCTGGACGGGGAGCGGATCGTGAGCGGCATGGGCGTCATCGAAAACGACTTCCATGACCGCAAGGATCTGAGCCCCAACATCTGCGCCGTCTACACCGAGGAGGACTGGCGGGGTCTCGGCGTGGCCGGGCGGCTCCTCAACATGACGGTGGAGGATCTGCGGCAAAAGGGCGTGACCCCGGTCTATCTGGTGTCGGATCACACCGGCTATTACGAGCAGTACGGTTGGGAATTCCTCTGCCTGGTCCAGGGGGACGGGGAACCGGACCTGACCAGGATGTACATCCACCGCTGATGGAGGTCCGGTATCGCAAAGCGGTCCCGGCGGACCGCGGGCGTATCGACGCCCTGTTTCTGGAAATGCTGCGCAGCATCTACCATACCGATCCGGTCCGGGGCTATGGCGAGCACGACCTGGACCGTTTCTTCGATCGCGGGGAGGACTGGATCTGCCTGGCGGAGGAGGACGGCGCGGTCACGGCCTTTCTCTCCATCGAAGTCCACCGGGAGGGACCGGACTATCTCTACCTGGACGACCTGTCCGTCACCGAAGCCAGCCGGGGCAGGGGCATCGGCAGCCATCTGATCCAAGTAGCAGAGGACTACGCCCGGGAGCTGAAAATCCCGGTCCTGGTCCTTCACGTGGAGCGGGAGAACACCGGCGCCCGCCGCCTGTATGAGCGGCTGGGCTTTGTCCCCCACGGAGAGACAGACACCAGGATACGCATGATCAAGAAGCTGTGGGAGGAATAGACATGGACTATATCAAGAGCATCCGCGGCAAGCTGGGGCCGCAGAAGATCCTGCTCAACTGCGCGGGAGCCGTCATCGAACAGGACGGGAAGATCCTGCTCCAGCGCCGCAGCGACAACGGCGGCTGGGGCCTGCCCGGCGGGCTGCTGGAGCTGGAGGAGACCTATGCCCAGGCCGCTCTCCGGGAGATCCGGGAGGAGACGGGGCTTCTTTGCCGGCTCACCGCTTTTCTGGGTCTCTACCACAACTATGACATGATGTGGTCCAACGGGGACCGGGCCCACACCCTGGGGGCCATCTACACGGCGGAGATCGTCGGCGGCAAGCTGCGGAGGGACGAGGAGTCCCTGGAGCTGCGCTTCTTCTCCCGGGAGGAGCTGCCGGCGCTCTGCTTTGAGGACCACCGGGCCGCTGTGGCGGACTATTACGCCGGACTTCGCTTCCCCCTGCTGCGGGAGAACGATCCCGAGAGAAACGGAGAGCTGCCATGATCACCGAAGTCTTCGATCCCCACTCCCCGGCCGTCATCTCCCCGGAGCAGGCCGTGCCAGCGGAGGAGCTGGCCCTGGCGGCGCAGTTCGAGCTGCCCACCTTCATTCTCTTCTTCTCCGGCACCCTGCTGGCGCTCCTGGCGGAGAGCGGCCGCATCGAGCCGCTGCACCCCCGGCTGACCATCGGCTCCGCCGCCGGGCGCACGCCCATCTACCGCCTGCCCGGCACCCGGATCGGCGTGGCCCTCTCCGGCATCGGCGCCCCCGCGGCGGCGGGGGTGGTCGAGGAGCTGCGGGTGCAGTTTCACACGAAAAGCTTCCTGGTCTTCGGCTCCTGCGGGGCTCTCACCGAGATCCCGCCCGGCAGGCTGATCCTGCCCACGGCGGCCCGGCGGGACGAGGGCACCAGCTACCACTACGCCCCGGCGGGGGCCTATATCGCCGTCCCCCAGGCCAAAAAGCTGGCCCGGATCTTCGACGAGCTGGGCGTGGACTATGTGGAGGGCCGCACCTGGACCACCGACGCCTTCTACCGGGAAACCGAGAACAATCTTCGCCGCCGGGTAGAGGAGGGCTGCGTCTGCGTGGAGATGGAGTGCAGCGCCCTGCAGGCCGTCTGCGACTTCCGGGGCCTGGACTTCTATCCCTTCCTCTACAGCGCGGACTCCCTCCACGGCGCCTGGTCCCGGCGGATCCTGGGCGCCATGGAGAAGGACAGCCGCCTGCTCTATTTCGATCTGGCAGCCGCCGTGGCCCGGCGGCTCTAAGGGGGCGGAACCATGGCGAAAGTCAAGCTTACCATCCTTGAGAGCCGCTGCCGGGACGGCCTGTGCAAAGCCGGAGACGAATTCATCGTGGATGGGCTCTGTCCCCCGCTGTGTCACGAGCTCTGGAGCTGCATCTATCCCCAGGTCTTCGCCCTGCTCAACGGCGCGGAGCTGGACCATGGGGAGAGCCGTGCCGCCTGCTTTGACGCCGCCTGCCCTGACGGGGGCCGGGTCAAGATCCGCGGCGAGCGGTGGAAAGATGATTGATCGAAAGAGCATAAGCGGATCTCCGGGAAATGCCTCCCGGGGATCCTCTTTTTCTTGCTTTTGCTTGCCAATCCGTTGGATGTCTAGTATAATGAAACCACGACAAAGCACACGACAATAACAGATCGGAGGGATCGATCATGAACGCACACCGTGATTTGGGCGAGCTGGCCCGTTCTGTTCTGGCGCAGGATTGGACCCTGGAAGCGAAGGATCTGGGCGCCGACGCCCATCTGCAGAAAAAAGGCATGGCTTTTGACACCGAGGCCTATGCCCTTCCCGGTCTGGGTCATCTCTGCATCCTGCGGATGAAGGCATTTCTGGGACTCATGCGGATGGAGACGGTGGTGCTCTCCGTCACCGGGCGAGACCTGCCTCTGCTGAATCTGGACTGGGTCAGCGCCGCCGGCAAGGAGACGCAGATCGCTGAGCTT
This sequence comes from Oscillospiraceae bacterium, assembly GCA_017545165.1. GTDB lineage: Bacteria > Bacillota > Clostridia > Oscillospirales > Oscillospiraceae > Limivicinus. The sequence continues at coordinate 1,695 of JAFWQQ010000030.1, read as the reverse complement.
TACGACACTCAGCTCCAGCCCCTGTCGGCGGAGCAGCTTGAAGTCTATCAGGCCCTGAAGGACCGGGACGGGGACCTGCCGGACCCGCCTCCTGCCGCTCCCCATTGGTACGACGCCATCCTCTACCCCTGCTCCTACCACAAGGCAGGCCGGAAGCTGAGTCAGCGCTTCAACCGGGCCGCCGAGAGCTATCTGCGCGTCTTTGTCTCCCGGATCGGGGAAGCTCCGGCCTGCGACGCCGCGGAGAAGGGCCGAAAGGTCCGCGCCTTTGCCGAGACCCTGCTGGAAAAGGGCGGCCCCGCGGTAGACACCGTGACGAAGCTTTTCGGCGCCGAAACTGCCAGGAGCCTGATCCTGGGCCACATGTACGGCGTAGAGGAATAAACCGATGGTACAGAAGGATCCCTTCGGTCCATGGAGGGGCATTCTTTCTCTGCTGCTGTTCCTGGCGCTGCTGCTCAGTGCCTTCGGCGCTGAATCTCCTCTTTCCACCCTGAGGGGGACGGTCCTTCTCGCCGGGGAAGCCGCCATGCCCGAGCCGATCCGGGAAAGCCCCCCGGCCCCCGGCCCCGCCGATGCGGAGTGGACCCTTACGGAGGAGACTGCGGAGGACATCCTGGCTTTGGCCGAGCTTCCCGGGCTCCGCCGCGTGAATGCCGAGGGCAGCCGGGAATACGCGGCGCTGCTGGAGCTCCGCTCTCTTCGGCCGGACATGGAGATCCGCTGGCAGGTCCCTCTCCAGGGGAAGGAATATCCTGACGACACTCGGGAGCTGATCCTGGACTCCACCGAGGGCCTGGAGGAGGCGCTGGCCGGCCTCCCCTGCGTGGAAACGGTGGATCTGAGCGCCTGCCGGCCGGCGCTCGAGGAGATGGACAGGCTCTATGATCTCTATCCCCAGGTAGAGTTCCTCTGGACCTTCACCATGGGGCAGGAGGGCCGCCGCCAGTGGGAGATCCGCAGCGACATCACCTGTTTTTCCTCTCTCTGGACCGGGAACGAGAGCTATCGCTACACGGAGGAGGACTACTATCCCCTGCTCCGCTTCTGCCGTCATCTCCGGGCTCTGGACCTGGGCCACAGCGATATCGAGGATATTCACCTGATCGGAGAGCTGACGGAGCTGCAGGTGCTGATCCTGGCGGACAATCCCCGCATCACGGACATTTCCCCTCTGGCCAATCTTCACGAGCTTGTCTATCTGGAGCTCTTCCTGAACTTCCACATTGAAGATTTCTCTTGTCTCTACAGCATGCCGAAGCTGATGGACCTGAACCTGTCCTACTGTGAGAATCTGGACGATGTGGGCTTTATCGACCTGATGCCCGATTTCCAGAACGGCTGGTTCCGCAACAGCGAGGTGACCTGGGACATGGTGAAGCCCTACTGGGACAGCCGACCGGGCATCCGCTTCGTGGTTGGCTCTCCTGAGGACTGGTCCTCCGTGGTTTTCGGCTGGCGGGAGACCAAGCGCGCCGCCGCCATTCGCCACGCCTTCTCCCACTGGCAGGAGGTGGAGGACTTCCGCTCCTGGGACGAGGTGGTTTACCGGACGGCCTGATACTAAAACCTAATAGAAATCAGACAATCTTTGCGGCTGGATTCGCGCCATGCTTCGTTGCTTTCCTTGCAAATATATCTCCATTATTCGCTGCGAAAAGCGCCTCGCCTGACACAAATCCATCTCGCAAATCT
>JAFWQQ010000029.1 GCA_017545165.1 Oscillospiraceae bacterium | reverse complement strand
CTTTTCCCGCAACATTTCACTATATGATTTCTTTTCACCTTCTTGCCAAATACGGTTGATATCTTGATCCTGCTCATACATTTCAACCCACGAGAAAGCAACCAGTTCCTTTTTGTTGTAGTTTATGGTTGCTCTGCCATAGGCATTATGCACCTCATGATAGTTCGTATAAAAATATGAGATGCTCTTCTTGATAGAATCACAAAGCAGATCATTCATCTGCTTTTTCAGATTGCTCCACGATTTATATTTGCTCTTTTCATCAATAATCATTGCTTGTCCTTTCTTACATAAAAGAACAACCGTTTCGACGTGACAGGTCCGCGGGAACATATCCACCGCAGCGGCTTTTCGCAGGGAATAGCCCAGTTCCTGAAAGCGCAGGATGTCCCGGGCCAGAGTGGCCGGATTGCAGGAGACGTAGACGATCCGCTCCGGTTCCATGGAGGCCACGGCGGAGACGGCCTCCGCGCTCATGCCTTTTCTTGGCGGGTCCACCACCACGATCCGGGGCCTGAGCCCTCGGGAGGCCAGGGCCTGGGCGGCCTCTCCCGCGTCGCCGCAGAGAAACTCCGCGTTGTCGATCCCGTTTCGCCGGGCGTTTTCCGCCGCGTTCTCCACCGCCTCGGGCACGATCTCAGCGCCGATGACCCTGCCCGCGTCCTTAGCCATGCGCAGACTGATGGTCCCGGCACCGCAGTAGAGATCGAATAGCAGATCCTCTTTTGTCGCCCCGGCGTATTCCGCGGCCTTTTCGTAGAGTCTTTCCGCCTGGGGCGGATTGATCTGGAAAAAGGCCTGTGGCGCGATGTTGAATTCCAGGCCGCAGAGCTTATCGTGCAGCATCGCATCTCCCCAGAGCGGGTAGAAATCCCCGCTGAGCACCTTGTTGCCCCTGCTCTTGTTGATGTTCAGCACGATCCCCGTGAGCTCCGGGCAGCGTAGACGCAGATGCTCCGTCAGCGCCTTGGTTTTCGCGCCGAAGCCCGCGGCGGAGCAGACGCAGAGCACCGCGTCCCCGGTCTGCCATGCCTGACGGCAGAACACGTGCCGCACTGTGCCCTTCCCGCTGTTTTCATCATAAGCGGGCAGCTTTTCCCGGTGCAGGAATTCCACCACCGCTGCGGCGCAGCGGCAGCTCAGCTCAGACTGGAGCAGGCAGTCCGCAATGGGGATCAGCTCGTGGCTCCGTTCGCGATAGAAGCCGAAGGCGGGGCCGCTCTCCGTCTCTGCCACGGCAAAGATGGCCTTGTTGCGATAGCGGCTGCTCTCCTCGCTGCCCAGGATCTCCTCGGCCAGCAGGCTCTGCTTCCCGATATGCCGCAGGGCGTCGTTCACCCGGCCCAGCTTGAAGCGCAGTTCCTCCTCGTAGCGCATATGCCGGGTGTCGCAGCCGCCGCATTTGCCAAAATGCGGGCAGTCCGGCAGCTGTCTGGCGGGGGATGGAGCCAGCAGTTCTTCTCCCCGCGCAAAGACCGCTCCGGCGCTGACCTTAACGATCCTGATGCGCCAGCTCTCCCCGGGGATGGCACGCGGCACAAACACCGCGCGCCCCTTCAGGCGGCAGACGCCAAAGCCCTCGGCGGACCATGCGTCGATGCTTGCCTCAACTATTTCGTTTTTTCTCAGTTCTTCCATAATTTAATATTTTATCATAAGCCGTCGGTTCTGACAATGCGGCAAATCCAAACAAAACTGGAAAACTTTCTATTTCATAATCGTTTTTGTTCCTCAAATACTATCCTCGTAAACCATGAGGAGGCGAAACATGAAGAAAAAGCTGTTTTGTTTGCTGTTTGCGCTGCTGCTGAGCCTGACGGCTGCAGGCTGCGGTATGGATCGCGAAGAGGAGCGTCCCACCGGCGGCGTTGAGATCCTTCCGGAGGCCAGTCCCATTGCAACGCCGGATATGAGTGACGGGGAAGTCCGGGATCATGACGGAGTCATCGGAAACGGAGAGCAGAATACCATCGTTCCTTCTCCCAGCCCTTCTCCGATGCCCACCACATCCCCCAGCGCAAGTCCCCAACCCACCACAGCGCCCAGCGCATCTCCAAATCGATGAAGAAAAGCCCGACTGCAACGGTCGGGCTTTTCGCTTGCCAATCGCTGGATTCTGTTGTATCATGAGCGCGGAAGGGGGGAGCGAACTTGCTGCGGATCTATTATGCGGATATTTCTGCCCTGCCTGCGGAATCGGGCGACCTGCCGCTCTCGGCCTATCGGCTCGCGCAGCTTTCCTCCTGCCGCCTGCCGCTGAGACGCCGCCAGGGGCTCGGCGCGGAGCTTCTCCTCATTCACGCGCTGCGGGAAGAAATGGGAATCTGCTTGCTGCCTCTTTCCATTGAAAGGACGCCTGACGGGAAGCCCTTTCTCCCGGGATCCCCGATCCGGTTCAGCCTTTCCCACAGCGGAGAGACTGTTGCCTGCGCGATTTCGGACGCTCCTGTGGGGCTCGATCTGGAAGCGGAGCAGCCCTTGAAGGAAGCGCTTCTGCACCGTTTCTTTTCTGAACAGGAGCAGCGGCTGGTCCTTGGCTCCGCCTGTCCGGCTTCCGCATTTACCGAGCTCTGGACGAAAAAGGAGAGTTACCTGAAAGCGACAGGGGAGGGCCTGCGCGCTCTCAGCGGGATCGATCTGCTCTCGCCCCCGGAAAACGCCTTTTTCCATCATTGGCAGTTGGGAACGCTTCATCTTTCCGTCTGCGTCCTGGGCTGTCCCGCCGTCCCGTACCGGATCAAAGAAATTGAGCTCTCAAGGGCGTTCCTCAAAAATCTGTTGCAGGATTGATTCTATTCTCAAAACCCGCTCCATGCCGCAGAAAAAAAGCTGCGGCTTTTTTGCCATCAATATCTTTCCGAATTCATTCCATGATTCCCAGCTTCTGCATTTCTCCCCGCAGCTTTTCCCGGTGCTCGTCGCTGATTGCTGTCAGCGGCAGGCGAAGGATCCCGCTGTCCGTGTTCAGCATCTCCATGGCCGCCTTCACCGGCATGGGATTGGTCTCGATGAAAAGTGCGGAAAAGAGAGCGGCGTATTTGCAGTAAAGCTCCGTTGCTCCCTTGAAATCCCCGGCCAGGCACAGCGCGCAGAGACTCGTCACCACTGCGGGAACGATGTTGGAGGCAACGGAGATCACGCCCTTGGCCCCCAGGGCCATCATGGGCACGGTGTTGTCGTCATTTCCGCTCCAGATGTTCAGGGCGTCTCCGCAGAGGCTCCTGGTTTTCCCGATGAGGCTGAAATCTCCGGAGGCCTCCTTCACGCCGTTGATATTGGGGTGTTCGGCCAGGGCCCTGTAGGTCTCCGCCTGGATCCCGATCCCGGTGCGGCTGGGAACGTTATAGAGGATCATGGGGATATCGACCCGGTCCGCCACATAATAAAAGTGCTCGATCAGCCCCTTTTGCGAGGTCTTGTTGTAATAGGGCGTCACCATCAGAATGCCGTCCGCGCCGATGGCGGCGGCGTTTTCCGCTTTTTTGAGGACGGAAGCCGTGTTGTTTCCGCCCACGCCCACGATGACCTTCATCTTGCCCCGGCATAGGTTTACCGTTTTGCGCACCAGCTCGTTGTGCTCGTCCTGGCTCAGCGCGGCGTTTTCTCCCGTGGTGCCGCAGACCACCACCGCGGCCACGCCGCCCTCCAGCTGCGCCTGGAGCTGAGTCTCCAGCCTTTCGTAGTGTATGCCGTGCTCGCCGAAGGGCGTAACGATGGCGGTGCAGGCGCCCTGGAAAATGGGGATCTTTTTCATGATAGCCTCCTTGCTGCAAGAATCTCCTCATTGTATGCCCTGCGAGGGAGAGCTATGCGCCCGGAAGAGGGGAGCTTGGCATTGAAAAGGCTGCGCGTTTCTGCTATACTGAGAAAAATGATAGCGTCGGCTTTTCCGACGGATCATGATTTTGATTATCATGAGCGAAAGGGGAACTGTCCCATGCTTCGCAGCATCCTGCGCCGCGGCCTGTCCGTCGGCCTTTGCCTGCTTCTGCTGCTTATCCTGTGCCCTCTTGCCCTTGCGGAGGACGATCCCTCCGTGCCGGAGCGCAAGGGCACCGCTCCGGCCGATGGGCCCTGGCTGGACGAATCCTTTGACGCGGACGGGAGCGGCTGGGAGAATCCGCCCACGCAGGTCAAGACCGTGCGCATCGGCCTCAGCTACGGGGACACCGCGGCTACGGACGCTTCTTTTTACAACACCGAGGGCCAAGGCTTCCGCATCGGCGTTTATACGCCGGACCGGAGCTTTGAAGAGCGCCTCCGGACGGACAGCAGCACGCTTTTCGTCTATTATTCCCGAGACGAGGCGGAGGGGCTTCTGGTCTATACCGGCCGGGGCGGTCAGCTGCTCTATCTCTCCGGTCAGGACGAGTCTGTGGCCTTTGAGCCTCTTTCCGGCTTGACCCAATATGGGGAAGATACGTATCGGGGCGGCTTTGAATGTCACAAAATGCCGGAGCGCAGGATGAACGTCATCAACTGCGTGGATCTGGAGGACTATGTCAAAGGCGTGATCCCCTACGAAATGGCCTGGAGCTGGCCCATGGAGGCGCTGAAGGCTCAGGCCGTGGCCGCCAGGACCTATGTGGTCTACAACCAGGAGTCCTATCCCGAGGAGTTTTTTGATCTCACCGACGATACCTACAGCCAGGTCTACCGGGGCACCGTTTGGGCCAGAGCCAATACCGACGAGGCGGTGGACGCCACTGCCGGGCAGCTTCTGCGTTATCAGGGCGAGGTCTGCCAGATCTACTACTTTGCCGCCGACGGAGGCTCTACCGAGGACGGGAAATACACCTTCGGCGCGGACCGCCCCTATCTCTGCGGCAAGCTGGATCCCTTCGAATGTGCGGTGGACTATTCCTACCGTACCTGGTCTGAGCGACTGTCGCCTGACCGGATCAGCTCCATCCTCCGGCACCGGGGCTATGAATTCGGTCAGCTTTCGAAGCTGGAGCCGGTGTATTCCACGGTGGGCAACGTCATCGCCATCCGCTACACCGATCAGGAAGGCAGGGAGCTCCTTGTTGAGGGAAAGGACTGCTACCTGATGCTGCATCTGTATAACTGCCATTTCACCGTTCGCCAGGAGGACTGGGGAACTTACGTCTTTGAGGGCAGCGGTCTGGGCCACAACTGCGGCATGAGCCAGTGGGGCGCCAAGGCCATGGACGAGGTCTACGGTTATGATTACCGCCAGATTCTCGCATTCTATTTCACAGGAGCCTATGTTGCATGAAGAGAACGGATTTTTCCTTTGATTTACCGGAGGAGCTGATCGCCCAGACCCCGCTGCAGCGGCGGGACGCGTCCCGGCTCCTCCATCTCGACAAGGTCACTGGCGAGCTGGAGCACGCCCATTTTTATGATCTGCCCCGCTATCTCCGCCCGGGAGACTGCCTGGTGCTGAACGATTCCCGGGTGCTGCCCGCCCGCCTCATCGGGGCGCGGCCCAGCGGCGGTGCCGTGGAGCTGGTGCTGCTCCGGGACCTGGGGGACGGGAAATGGGAGTGCCTCAGCCGCCCCGGCCGAAAGACCCGCCCCGGTCAGGAGCTGGTATTTGGGGACGGGGAGCTCAGCGCCACCGTTCTGGAGGTGACGGAGGGCGGAAACCGCATCGTGCAGTTTCACTTTGCGGGCATCTTTCTGGAGGTGTTGGAACGCCTGGGGAAAATGCCGCTGCCGCCCTATATCCGGGAGGAGCTGCAGGACGCGGAGCGCTACCAGACCGTCTATTCCCGGGAGCTGGGCAGCGCCGCCGCTCCCACGGCCGGCCTGCACTTCACCAAAGAACTGCTGAAAGAGATCGAGGAGAAGGGCGTCAACATCGCCTATGTGACTCTCCATGTGGGGCTCGGCACCTTCCGTCCCGTGAAAGAGGAGGAGATCGAGGATCACCCCATGCACGCGGAGTTCTGCATCGTGCCGGAGCGCACCGCCCAATTGGTCAACGAGACGAAGCGGGCCGGCGGTCGGATCGTCTCCGTGGGTACCACCTCCTGCCGTACCCTGGAGAGCTTCGCCAGGGAGGACGGGTCTTTGGAGCCCTGCTCGGGCTGGACAAATATCTTCATCTATCCCGGCTATCGCTTCAAGTGCATCGACGCCCTGGTCACCAATTTCCACCTGCCGGAGAGCACGCTCATTATGCTGGTCTCCGCTCTGGCGGGACGGGAGCACGTTTTGAACGCCTACAAGGTCGCCGTGCAGGAGCGCTACCGCTTCTTTAGTTTTGGCGACGCCATGTTTATCGATTAAGGGGTATGCTATGTATACGCTGCTGAAACAAGAGGGACGCGCGCGGCGCGGCTCGTTCGAGACGCCCCACGGCACCGTCCAGACGCCCGTGTTTATGAACGTGGGCACCCAGGGGGCCATCAAGGGCGCCCTTTCCGCCCGGGATCTGAAGGAGATCGGCTGTCAGGTGGAGCTTTCCAACACCTACCACCTGCATGTCCGGCCGGGGGATACGCTCATTAAGGAACTGGGCGGCCTGCACAAATTCATGACCTGGGACGGGCCCATCCTCACCGACAGCGGCGGCTTTCAGATCTTCTCTCTGGCCTCCCTGCGGAAGATCAAGGAGGAGGGCGTCAAATTCAACTCCCACGTGGACGGACGCCACATCTTTATGGGCCCGGAGGAGAGCATGCGGATCCAGGCCAATCTGGGCTCGGATATCGCCATGGCCTTTGACGAGTGCATCAAGATCCCCTCGCCCCGGGAATATGTGGAAAAATCCTGCGCCCGCACGGTCCGCTGGCTGCAGCGCTGCAAGACCGCCCTGGCCGCCTATAACGCCGAGGAGGACGCGGTGAACCCCGGGCAGATGCTCTTCGGCATCAACCAGGGCGCCGTGTTTCACGACATCCGCATCGAGCACATGCAGCGCATCGCCGAGCTTGACCTGCCTGGCTATGCCATCGGCGGCCTGGCGGTAGGGGAGACCCACCGGGAGATGTATGACACCATCGAGGCGGTGGAGGAGTACATGCCCAAGGACAAGCCCCGCTATCTGATGGGCGTGGGCACGCCGGGGAACATCCTGGAATCCGTGGCCAGGGGCGTGGATTTCTTTGATTGCGTCATGCCGGCCCGCAACGGCCGCCACGGCCACCTCTTCACCTGGGGCGGCATCCTCAACATTAAAAACGAGAAATACGCCCGGGACGAGCAGCCCATCGACCCGAACTGCGGCTGCCCGGTATGCCGCCGCTATTCCAGAGCCTATCTGCGGCATCTCTTCAAGGCGGAAGAGATGCTGGCCATGCGCCTGGCTGTGGGCCACAATCTGTATTTCTACAATCAGCTGATGCAGAAGATCCGGGATTCGCTGGAGGAAGGTGGATTTGACAGCTTCCGACGTCAGTATTCGGAGATCCTGGACAAACGGATCTGAGAAAAAACGCTGGATCCGATGAAACTTTGACTCTGCGTCTTGCTTTTTCCCATCAAAGTATGTATAATGCAACTATATTCGATTCGGAGGTAAACCCTGTATGTTCTTTTTTCTTGAAGAAGCCGCTGCCGCCGCAGGCGATACCGCTCAGCAGCCGACTGGCTCCATGATGACGCTCTTGCTCCCGCTGATCCTGATGTTTGTTCTCATGTACTTCATCATGATCCGTCCTGAGAACAAGCGGAAAAAGAAAGCCGAAGAGATGCGCAATTCGCTGTCTCTGGGTGATGAGATCACCACCATCGGCGGACTGACCGGCAAGATCGTGCAGGTCACTGAGGAGACCATCACCTTCGAGACCGGTGAGGATCGTGTCCGGATCCAGGTCAAGAAGTGGGCCATCCAGACCACGGCCAAGCAGGAAGCGGAGGAAGCTGCCAAAACCAAGCGGAAATAAAACTGCATGAAACACCCCCACAGGGAATAAGATGTTCCGATCTTATCTGTGGGGGTGTTTCTTTTTGAAAAACAACCGGAATCCAACGCCGGATCTGCGCCTTTTGCTGCGGGCGATCCTGGCCTGGCTGGTGGCCGCCTTTGTGCTTCTCCTGCTCTCTGCCTTTGTGCTTTCCAGGATCGGCGTGGGTTCTGCGGTGCTTGGCTATGTCAGCTCCGGCATCAGCTTTCTCGCGGCCGCTGCAGCAGGGATCACCCTGGGCAGGGATAAGAGGAACGGCCTGCTCGCCCGGAGTCTGTTGGCGGCTTTGATCCTGGTGGTGATCCTGCTCACGGCCGGATTTCTTGTCGGAGACAGGGAGATCAGCTCCTCGGCCGTTCTCAGTGTGATCTCCTTTTCCTTTGCCGGAACGCTTGTCGGCGCCAGCCTCTCCGGCGGGCGAAGACCGACACGAAGGCAGTCCTCCTTCCGCGCCAAAAGCAGAACGCGCATTTGAATACCGCTGCTGTCGATCCTGCTTTCGAGCCGGAAGCAGCAAGAATGCTTCGCTTATTCCCCGGCTTGGATTCGACCGCCTGCGCCCTTTTTCTCATTCTGTTACCATAATTCTCCCGCGTAAAAAAACTTTCCTGCCGTCTCTCCACAAGATGTTGATAGAAATCCCGGGTTCGACAAAAGGGGACCTCCATAATTTGTGTCAATAAGTTACAATAGTTTACATAAAGAAAAAATAATTTGGAAAAAGGACTTGATAAGTTTGCAATTTTGTAATATATTGTTATCGAAGCGTCGTTATGTCAATCGAGCTTTTATGAACGGGCTGCGCTTAAGCCGGAGAGACGGATGAGCGCCGCCGTTTTTCTCCGCTCCGGACGGTCGATCCGGATTCCGGAACGCCTGGTATCCTTCGTTTTTTTCGCGTTTGGAGCCTTGGCCGCTTTCTACGGACTGCTGTCGCTGCCGCCTCTTGCGGCATCGCGGCTCACCTTTGTCTTGTTCTTCGCGGTTTTGCTGCTCCTCTCTGCCTCGGGCCTTGGCTGGATCGTCTTACCCATCGGTCTGTTTGCCTTTGGCGTCTATGCCCAGCAGGCTGTTATGGACTGGTATCAAGCTTTTGCTCTGCTGCCCACATCCGGAATTGCCTCGCTCTCTTTTCTATCCGCGCTGGTTCTTCTGGTTCTTCTCGCCGCTACCCACGGCTTGTGCGCATCCGCGGCGTTTTGCTCTGCGTTTCGCCGGGCCAGTCCTACCGCACGAACGGAGTTTTTTCAAGAATTCACCGCTGTTCTATTCTACGCGCTTCTCGGCCTCTTGACGGTCTTTTACTTCACCTGAACCAGATACATCCTGCAGAAAGGAGGGAATGGCTTTGCAGAATCAGGAATGCCTGCAATTGTTTGAAAACTATCTGAAAAACGAAAAAAAGGCTTCTGCAAATACACTCAGCTCCTATCTCCGGGATATCCGTCAGTTCGGCTCCTATCTGGATCTCCACACGGATTCCAGCATTTTTGATGCGGACGAGGAAGAGGTCCAGGACTACGTCAACTGGATGAAGAACAACGGCAAATCCGTGGCTACCGTTTCCCGTACCATCGCCTCGCTGAAAAACCTCTATGCTTTCCTCTGCCTTCGTCAGCTGCTGGATACGAACCCGGCCGCCCGCCTGGTGACGGACAAGAGCGTCCAAAAGCTGCCCCAGATCCTCACCAGCAAGGAGGTCGAGCTGCTGCTGGAGCAGCCCGAGTGCGTGGACGCCAAGGGCTACAGGGACCGGGCCATGCTGGAGCTGCTGTATGCCACCGGTATGCGGGTCACGGAGCTGATCGACCTGAACATCGGCGACGTCAACCTGGACGCGGGCATCATCCGCTGCGAGAGCAGGGGAAAAGAGCGCTATATCCCCATGTATCCCGCCGCCATCAAGGCGCTGGGAGAATATATCGAGCTGGTTCGTCCGCAGATGATCGATCTGCCCGATGAGAAAGCCTTGTTCGTCAATATCAGCGGCGACCGGATGTCCCGCCAGGGCTTCTGGAAGATCATCAAGTTTTACCAGAAGAAGGCGAAGATCGAAAAGGACATCACGCCCCACACGCTGCGCCATTCCTTCGCGGCGCATCTGCTGGAAAACGGCGCGGACATCCATTCCATCCAGGAAATGCTGGGTCACGCGGACATATCCTCCACGCAGGTCTACTCTCATCTGGTGAAAAAGCAGCTGAAGGACGTGTACAACAAAGCCCACCCCCGGGCCTGAAACAGAATAAAACAACAAAACGGACGCTTCGGCGTCCGTTTTTTGATATGAGTTGGTCTGTAAGCCGGGTTCTGTCGAGAACGACCATCTATCTAGGCCAACGCTTGCGCGCTGGCTCAAGCCACCTCCTGGGGACAGCCGGGCCGGCCTGTATGTCCCCGTTCCACGGTGTTGCTCCGGATAGAGTTTACAGCACCGACACGTCTCCGTGCGGCGGGTGAGCTCTTACCTCGCCTTTCCACCATCACCGCGCCCAAGGCACGGCAGTCTATTTCTGTTGCACTTGTCCGAGGGTCACCCCTGGCGGGCGTTACCCGTTATCCTTGCCCTATGGAGCCCGGACTTTCCTCATGTACAGGCTTTCGCCATATACCCGCGGTCGTTCGGCCAACTCACGGCTTGTATTGTATCCATACCCGCGTTCAAAGTCAACAAGATTTTCTTGTAAAGAGGAGGAAAAAGCTATATAATATTAAAGTTAGAACATATAAGAAATCGAGGCGAAACGACAATGACTCTGCAGGAATACGTAGATTCTCTGAAAGGCAAGCGCCTGGCCGTGCTGGGCGTCGGGATCAGCAACACGCCCCTGCTGGATCTGCTGCTCTCGAACGGCTGTGACGTGACGGCCTGTGACAAGCGGACCATGGAGCAGATGGGTGAGCAGGGCAGGCAGCTGCTGGATCGGGGCTGCAAGCTGAAGCTTGGGGAGGATTATCTGGAAGGCCTGGATCAGGACGTGATCTTCCGCACCCCCGGGCTCATGCCCTTTGATCCCCATCTGGAAGCTGCCAGGGAGAAGGGGAGTCTCGTCACTTCCGAGATGGAAGTGTTCCTGAGCCTCTGCCCCTGCAAGGTGATCGCCGTCACCGGCAGCGACGGGAAGACGACTACCACCACAGTCATCTCCGAGCTGCTGAAGGCCGCGGGCTGCCGGGTGCACCTGGGCGGCAACATCGGCCATCCTCTGCTGTGCGACGTGCCGCAGATGCGGCCGGAGGATTACGCGGTGCTGGAGCTGAGCTCCTTCCAGCTGCACAGCATGAAATGCCGGACCGACGTGGCCGTCATCACGAATCTGACGCCCAATCACCTGGACAAACACAAGGATTTCCAGGATTATATCGACGCCAAACGCTCGATCTACATGAACCAGGACAGGGACGGCCGCCTCATCCTGAACGCCAATGACCCGCATACCCCGTACTACGCCGGTTTTGCTCCCGGTCAGGTCAGTTACTTCTCGGATCAGAAGCCTGTGCAGCGGGGTACCGCCCTGATCGACGGAACGCTTTGCTGGGTCTCGCCGGATAAAACCGAGCCCATCGTAAAGGCCGCCGAGATCCGGATCCCCGGCCAGCACAACGTGCAGAACTACCTGGCCGCCTTTGAGGCGGTGCGGGGTCTGGTCAGCGCCGAGGTCTGCGCTCAGGTCGCCAGGGATTTCCCGGGCGTTCCCCATCGGATGGAGCTGGTCCGTGAGCTTCACGGCGTGAAGTATTTCAACGATTCCATCGGTTCCAGCCCCACGCGGACCATTGCCGGCCTGCGCGCCCTGCCGAAAAAGCCCATCATCATCTGCGGCGGCTACGACAAGCACATTCCCTTTGATCCTTTGGGCGACGAGCTTTGCCTGCGGGCGAAGACCGTGGTCCTGACCGGGCATACCGCGCAGAAGATCGGCGCGGCGATCACCGGCTCCGGGAACTATGCCGAGCATCCGGTCCCCATCCTCTATGCCGCCGATTTCAAGGAGGCGATCCTGACCGCTTCCGCCAGCGCGAAAGAGGGGGACATTGTACTGCTCTCACCCGCCTGCGCCTCCTTTGACGCCTTCAAGAACTTCGAGGAGCGTGGGAATCGCTTCAAAGAGATCGTAATGGAGTTGGAATGACATGAAGATTTCGGAAATCAAGCCCCGGGTCTATGAGATGGCAAAGCTGGCCGAGGCGCGCTGCCAGGAGCGCTTTGCGGAGATCGACCGAGTGGCGCAGATCAACACCTGCCGGGTCATGGAGGCCTTTCAGGACCACCGGGTTTCGGACAGCTGCTTTGCCGGCACTACGGGCTACGGCTATGACGATCTGGGCCGGGATACGCTGGACAAGATCTACGCCCAGCTCTTCGGCGCCGAGGCGGCTCTGGTGCGCATCGGCTTCGTTAACGGCACCCACGCCCTTACCGCCGCCATGTTTTCGCTGGCCCGGCCCGGGGAGACGGTGTTGGCCGTCACGGGTCTGCCCTATGACACGCTGCGCAGCGCCATCGGTATCGCGGGGGACGGCTTCGGCTCCCTGAAATTCTATGGCATCGACTACGCCCAGGTGGATCTCACGCCCCGGGGCGAGCCGGATTATGAGGCCATCGCCAAGGCCGCGGCGGATCCCAAGGTGGCCGGGGTGATGATCCAGCGCTCCCGTGGCTATGGAGAGCGGAAAGCTTTGACTGTGGAGGAGATCGGGAAGATCTGCGCGCTGGTGCACCGGGTAAATCCCAAGGCAAATATCATGGTGGACAACTGCTATGGCGAGTTCACCGATGTCGTTGAGCCCACCCATGTGGGAGCGGACATCGTGGCCGGCTCCCTCATCAAGAACCCCGGCGGCGGTCTTGCGCCCACAGGGGGCTATATCGCCGGCAAGGCGGAGCTGGTGGAGCGGGCGGCGGTCCGGCTCACCACGCCGGGCATCGGCGGCGAGTGCGGCTCCACCCTGGGGAACAACCGGCTCCTGTTCCAGGGACTGTTCATGGCGCCTCACGTGGTGGCCCAGGCGCTGAAAACTGCCGTGTTCTGCGCGGCCATGATGGAGCAGCTGGGGCTGGAGAGCTCACCTGGCGTCGAGGAGAAGCGCTCGGACATCATCCAGATGATCAAGCTGGGCTCTCCCGAGAAGATGAAGCGCTTCTGCCTGGGGATCCAGGCCGGCGCGCCGGTGGACTCCTATGTGACGCCGGAGCCCTGGCCCATGCCCGGCTACGATTGCCCGGTGATCATGGCGGCGGGGGCCTTCGTGCAGGGCTCGTCCATCGAGCTCTCTGCCGACGGGCCGATCCGCGAGCCTTACATCGTCTATATGCAGGGCGGCCTCACCTACGAATCCGGAAAGCTGGGGATCATGATGGCCGTCAGCGCCATGCTGGAGGATGAATGATGGAAGCTGAAAAAGAGATCCAGAAGCTCCGCAGGGAGATCGAGTATCACAACAAGCTTTATTATGTACTGGACGCGCCTGTAATTTCGGACTACGACTATGACATGCTCATGAACCGGCTGAAGGCCCTGGAGGCGGAGCACCCGGAGCTGATCACCCCGGATTCTCCCACCCAGCGGGTGGGCGGCATGGCGCTGAGCCAGTTTGAGCCGGTGCGGCACCAGGTCCCGCTGGAGAGCCTGACGGACGTGTTTTCCTACGATGAGCTCTTCGCTTTCGGGGATCGGATGGACAGCCTGCTGACCGAAGCTCACGACTATGTGGTGGAGCCCAAGATCGACGGGCTTTCCATGTCCCTGGAATATGAAAACGGCGTCTTTGTCCGCGGGGCCACCCGGGGCGACGGCGTGACCGGTGAAAACGTGACGGAGAATCTGCGCACCGTGCGCTCCCTGCCTCTGCGCATCGAGCACGCGCCGGAGCGGCTCATCGTCCGGGGCGAGGTGTATATGGCCCGCTCCGTTTTCGAGGAGCTGAATGCCGAGCGGGAGATCCGGGGCGAGCAGCTGCTGGCCAATCCCCGGAACGCGGCGGCGGGCTCCATGCGGCAGCTGGACCCCAAAGTGGCAGCCTCCCGGAAGCTGGACATCATCTGCTTCAACATGCAGTACAGCTCGGAGGGGGAGTACCTTACCCACGCCCAGACCCTGGACGCCATGCGGGAGATGGGCTTCCCGGTGGTGAGCTACACCCATTTTGACAACATCCGAGATTGCGTCAAGCAGATCGAATGGCTGGGGGAGCATCGTGGCGAGCTGCCCTTTGATATGGATGGCGCGGTCATCAAGATCAACTCCCTTTCCCAGCGCACGGCTCTGGGCAGCACCGCCAAAGCCCCCAGGTGGGCCGTAGCCTTCAAGTATCCTCCGGAGAAGAAAGAGAGCCGTGTGCTGGACATCGTGATCCAGGTGGGCCGTACGGGCGTTCTGACGCCAAAGGTGATCGTGGAGCCGGTGCGCCTGGCCGGAACCACGGTTTCCGCCGCAACCCTGCACAATCAGGACAATATCGACCGGCTGGACCTCCGCATCGGGGATACGGTGCTCCTGCAGAAGGCCGGGGAGATCATCCCGGAGGTCCTGTCCGTCAACAAGGCCAAGCGGCCGGAGGGGACGGTGCCCTTCGTGCTGCCCGCTTTCTGCCCGGAGTGCGGTTCCCCGGTCGTCCGGGACGAGGACGGCGCGGCCCTGCGCTGCACCAGCCCCGAGTGTCCGGCCCAGCGGCTGCGGAACATCGCCCACTTCGCGTCCCGTGAGGCCATGGACATTGAAGGCCTGGGCATCTCCGTGTGCGAGAGCCTTATAAGCGCCGGCCTCGTGAGGGACGCCGCGGATCTGTACTATCTGGAGCCCCAGTCCATTGCGGAACTGGAGCGCATGGGAAAGAAATCCGCCGAAAACCTGGTCGCCGCCATTGAAAAGAGCAAGGACGCGGGGCTGGCCCGGCTGCTGTGCGCCTTTGGCGTCCGGCAGGTGGGGCAGAAGGCGGCCAAAGTCCTGGCCGGCTACTATGCCGATCTGGACAGTCTTATGGCGGCCTCGGCGGAGGAGCTGACCCTGGTGCCGGATATCGGCGGCATAACGGCGGGCTTTATCGTCAATTGGTTTTCAAATCCCCAGTCCCGGGACCTGATCCAGCGCCTGCGGGAGGCCGGGGTGGACTTTTCCAGCCACGAGGAGAAGAAGGACGACCGCTTTGCGGGCAAGACCTTCGTGCTTACCGGCGCCCTGACCCGCTTTACCCGGGACGAGGCCAGCGCCATCATTGAGAGCTTCGGCGGCAAGGCCGCGGGCTCGGTCTCGAAGAAGACCAGCTTCGTGGTGGCCGGAGAGAACGCCGGCAGCAAGCTGACCAAGGCGCAGCAGCTGGGCATTCCGGTGCTGACGGAAGAGGAATTCGCGGACATGATCCGCTGAGGCATCGCCTCCGGCTCCTTTCGTAATGGCTTGGACCAAATCTCCGTTTGCGCGCGTGTATCATGCAAGGGCGCTAACGGATCTAATAAACAAACACATTTTTCTCTCGTTTCTGATAAACCTCTGATTGACTTTTGAAGGGACGCACCGCGCCGCGGTGCGTCCTCTTTGCCTTCTTTGACAGTTCCGCAGCAGACCCAACGCAGCGCCGGGCATCGCCCGGCGAAATGCCTTCCCCTCGAGGGGGAGGTGGCATCCGCCGATCCCCCGCGAGGCGGATGACGGATGAGGTGTCCTCTTCATAGCTTTCTCCTCGAGGGGGAGGTGTCGCGGCGCGTCTCACGCAAGCGCCGTGACGGAGGGGGTTGTGCCGAGTCCTTGAATATGCGGCTTCCATCGTAGTGCCGGGCATTGCCCGGCGGCCCCCGCCGCCCTCTCCGTAGGGGCGACCTTGCCCCTCCCGCCGATCCACGTCCACATCCGTCCTCTCCGTAGGGGCGACCTTTGGTCGCCCGCAGAAACGCGGACAGTGAACAGAGAACAGTGAACAGTGAACGGTGAACAGAGATCAGAGAACCGTAGGGGCGCATCACGATGCGCCCGCAGATACGAAGAAAGTGAACAGTGAACAGAGAATTGTTCACAGGGAAGAGGCCGCCGTCGTGCGCAGATGCCCGAAGCGAGCCCGTAGGGGAGGGGCTTGCCCCTCACGCCGATCCACGTCCACGTCCGTCCTCTCCGTAGGGGCGACTTTTGGTCGCCCGCCGATCCGCGTCAGCGTCCGTCCACCCCGTAGGGGCGACCTTCGGTCGCCCGCGGCCCCGCGTCAGCGTCTCGTCCACGCCGTAGGGGCGACCTTTGGTCGCCCGCCGATCCGCGTCAGCGTCCGTCCCCACCGTAGGGGAGGGGCTTGCCCCTCCCGCCGATTCGCCCCACGCCCGCAGCGCCGGGCATTGCCCGGCGGCGCCTCGCCCCGCGCCGACGTTCCGTCCCTCGCCGTAGGGGCGATTGTTATGAAAAAGAGACCGAAAAGGCATAGCAAAGCTGAGGGCTGAGCGGCCCTCTGGCATGAACGTCTATCAGGTCAAGCAGGCATCGGACTCCGCCAACCGAGTTTGTCCAGTTTCTTGAGATAGTAGTTTATCTTTTGTTCCGTATGGAATTGAAGGTAGTAAGAATCTCCCAAATCGTTGAATGGCTGTCCGCCTTTGAGCATGTGG
>JAFWQQ010000056.1 GCA_017545165.1 Oscillospiraceae bacterium | reverse complement strand
TCGGGCCAGAGTTTTGCCGCCGCCTTCCTTCAGATTCCGCCTCGCGACGGACACCCTTGGCTTTGGCTATGACCTTCCCGCTGCCGGGCGGTCTCGGGACTTTCACCCGTTAGAACGTGCGCTCGCCGGGCGCACCAAAAAACGACACATCCGAAAAGCAGAACGCTTTTCGGATGTGTCGTTTTGTATTCTTTGTCTCCGGAAAAGCCGGAGCTCGGGCCGGAAACGGCCCCTTCGGTGACAGATCGCGGACCGCTTGATTCCACGCGGTCCGCGATTCTTTTAAGCTAAGCGAGAAAATCCGAAGGACGCCAAAACGGCGATCTTTCGGCGCTTTTGGGTTTGTCGTCCTTGACTTACGCGCGCCCAGCAAGTGAGGCGGGACAAAAGGCGCCGAAAAGGGACGCTCACAGGCGGTATGGGTTCGAATCCACCATGCCTAAGGCCGCTGCTCCTTGACGAAGTAGTGCCGGGCGATCCACTTGGACAGCCCGTCCAGGCCGGGGTATACGATGCGCTCGGACATGTTGAGCTGGTCCAGCATGTCCCGCACCCGCCAGCGCAGCCTGCGGTCGATGACGTATTTCACGGTGTTGTCGGTGCAGCGCTGCAGGAAATCCTCCACATTCTCCATGCCCATGGGGATGACGGAGAAGAAGGAATACTGGTTCACGATCCGGGAATTGAAGGAGGGCGGCTCCAGCACCACCATGCCCCGGTCGTCCATGTCCCGGTCGTACTGCTCCAGACTCCTGGCGGCCTCGCCCAGCATGTCCACGGAAAAGACCTCCGCCTGATAGCCGTGCATCACCTGCTGATAGGGCTCCGGCAGCAGGGCGTGGAGCTCCCGGATATCCATGCGCCAGACCATGCAGTCGTGATCCTCCATGTGCTCCAGCTCGTCCTCGCTGACGGCGAAGTGCAGCGCCACCAGGGCGGACTGGGTCCAGTCCAGAAGCCGGGTCGGCAGGCCGTGGTGCTGGCCCAGGATCATCTGCCGCCACACGGACTGGGCGATGCTGGGGTCCTCGATCACGGCGTACTTGGCAAAATTCTTCAGGATCGCCGGCTCCAGGGTCCCCTGGAGCTCCTTGCAGTTGCGCCGCAGGCTGGTGACCATGCGGAAGGAAGCGTTGGTCATGCCCCGGTAGACGTAGGGGCTGCGGTTGCGCCCCAGATCCGGCCGGTACTCCTGCTCGGACAGCAGGGGCATCAGCTCCTCCAGGGTTTTGACATGAACTTCGCGGATCATGCTCCAGCCTCAGCTTCCTCCTCAGGCGGGAAGGCCCGCTCCAGCCAGGAGATCCAGGTGGCCATCGGCGTCCACTTCTCCGGGAAGAAGCGATAGATCAGCATGGGATCGTCGCTGGTGTTGTAGGGATTGGGAGAGGTCATCTTCACGGCGAAATGGTAGTAATGACTGGCCAGCTCCTGGATCGCCTCATTACTGCCGCCGATGGGGTAGCTGAGGGCGAAGGGCTCCTTGCCGAAGAGCCGGGTCAGCTGAAGCTGGGACTCGGAGAGCTCATATTCCCACTTGGCCGGGTCCCGGATATCCGTCAGATCCGTATGGCTCATGGTATGGCTCTGGAAGTCCACGTAGCCGCTGTTGTACATCTCCAGGGCCTCGTCCACGTCCAGGTGGTTGCCGCTGATGGTAAAGAAATCCCAGACCATGAAAACGGTGACCTTCACGTGGTACTTCTCCGCCAGGGGCAGCATATTGGTATAGTTGTTCTGCCAGCCGTCGTCAAAGGTCAGCAGCACGGGCTTCTCGATCTCGTCGACGTGCTCCAGATCTTCAAACCAGATGGGGGTATAGCCGTTTTCCAGCAGATAGACGAACTGCTTCTCCAGGTCCTGCGTGTTCACGAAGAGGTTTGCGTCCTTGCTGCCCCAGCCAACGCCGTGATACATGAACACCGGCACGTTGTAGCCGGGAGGCACTTCCCAGTTGCCGGCGCCCGGGGTGCAGTAGAGATGGTCAAACTCCTCGTCGTACAGCAGGCCGATCTGAGCGCCGTCGCAGAAGGACTCCACGGGCACCAGCATCTCCTGGCCGCCGTCGCAGAGCAGCACGGGGCCGTCCAGCTCCTTGTCCTCATCCAGATAGTTCAGGGTCATGCTCCCGGCCTGCAGGCTCACCCGGCTCCGGCGCCAGGCGAAGGAGCAGCTCTCCCCGTCCTCGCTCTTTTCCAGCTCCACGCCCAGCGCGTCCGCCGCCTCGGACAGGCGCACATACCGCAGGCCATCATGGCGATAGGCGCCGCTGGCCAGCTCCACGCCGTTAAAGGTCACGGCGCAGTCCTGCTCCAGCTCCGGCTCCGGGAAGGGCGTGGGTTCAGGCGTGGGCTCCGGCGTAGGCTCGGGCGTTGGCTCCGGCGTAGGCTCCGGCGTGGGAGCGGAGCTCGGATCCGCACTCTGGACCTCTGCCTCTTCGGTCTTGGGGGCATCCGCCGACAGCGCCGTCGCATCCTCCGGCTCCTGGCCCGCCTTTGCCGTCAGCGTGTCGGCCAGGGTCTCCCCCGCGGGTCCCGCGCTCGCCGTCTCGTCAACGGTGGGACGCTGCTGAAAATACTCGACGGTCTCCTGGAACGCCATAGCGAGCAGGACCAGAGACAAGATCAGGCCCAGGATGGCTCCCAGCAGCTCCACTGTGCGGCGGACTGCTCCTTTTTTCTTTCTGGAGCGTTTCTTTTTTTTCATATTGCTTCTCTTCCTTTCGGGTGAGGCGCCCCCGGAGGGCGGAAGCCGACCGGGCAGGCTTCACAGGGATTTGATCCTATGGGTCAGTATAGCACATTTTCTCCGCTTTGCAAAGGAAAGTCGAAACATTTCATAAGCGTCCCGCCCCTCTCATATACATGTTGCAGCAGACGCGCGGCGCCGCCGCGCACGGGGAGTGGTAAACTTGCTGAGCAAACTTGAGGAGAGGACCCGGGATCTGGCTGTCTATCTGTTGGAAAACAAGGCTACCGTCCGGGCGGCTGCCGAGCATTTCGGCATATCCAAGAGCACCGTCCACAAGGATCTGACCGAGCGGCTGCCCCGCATGGATCCCGGGCTGTCCGCCAGAGTCCGGCTGCTTCTGGACTGGAACAAGGCCCAGCGGCACATTCGCGGGGGCCTTGCCACCCGGCGAAAATACCGGGGCGAGCCGCCGTAATAAACGAAGCCGCCGGGCTGTCGACATGAGGTCAACAGCCCGGCGCTTCCATTCCCGTGCCGGGGAAACAAGGATGTGCGTTCAGAGAAAGCGGTCCGTTCTCTGTCGGGAGAGCGGATCCCGCGGATCCTTGCTGCGCCAGATCAGCGAGAGGATATCGCCGAAGGACCAGGAGCGGTTCCGGTACTCCACAGCGGTCTTGCGCATGTCCAGGCGGTTGAGCCAGTCCATCAGCGCGCCCAGATTGTGGAAGGCGTCGTCGGGACCGTTTCTTTGCCTTTGATAGAGACCGCGGCGATAATTGTCGATCACGGCGCCGTAGCCGTCCCAGGCGTTATCCACCGCGTCCTCCCAGGAGAGATACAGCCCCTCCCGGGCCTGATCTCCCACTCGCAGGACCAGCTCGGGCTGATCCATCAGGCGCCGCAGGGTCTCCGCCATGGAAGCGGCGTTCTCCTCGATGAGGAAGCCGGTCTCCCCGTCGGCCACATCCTCGGCCGCGCAGCTGCCCCGCACCAGCACGCTGGCCAGGCCGCAGGCGGCGGCCTCCCGCACCACCAGGCCGTTGGTATCGAAGGTGGAGGGGAACAGGAACAGGTCGCCCCGGCAGTACCAGGCGCGGATCCGATCCCGGTCCCGGATCGGGTCGATGAAGATCAGCTTCTCGCCCATCCGCAAGCCCTCCGCGTAGGAGAGGATCTCCTCCCGGTCGCCCCCGCCGCCGATAAAGACCATGCGGAAGCTGCGGCCCTCCTCGTCCAGCTTTTTCAGCGCGTCCAGAATGATGCGGATCCCCTTGTACCACATCATGCGCCCCACAAACAGCAGCACCGGAACCCCGGCGGGCAGGTCATAGTCCCGGGTGGACGCGGCGATCTCCTCCTCGGAGACCCGGCCCTTGGGGAAGTCCACCCCGTTGGGCATGACCACATAGTCGCCCTGGAAGCCCATGCTGCGGAGGTTTTCTCCCGCCCCGCGGCTGACGGTCCAAACCTCGTCGCAGGCAGAGATGTTGCGCACCAGCAGCCGGATCAGTTCTCCCTGGATCAGCTTTCCCCGGACCGCATTGGCGATATCCACATCGAATTTCGTATGGTAGGTCAGCACCAGGGGCAGCTGCAGCTGATCCCGCAGGGATCTGGCCAGCAGGGTGGAGCTGATGGGGCAATGGCTGTGAATGATGTCAAAGCGCTCCTCCCGCATCTTCCCCATCAATTCCGGGGAAAAGGGGATCCCCGCCCGATACCCCAGCTTTTTGGACATCTGCATGCTGGGATAGCGATAGACGGGAAAGGGGAAGCCGGAATCGTCCACATCCGGGTAATAAGGGGTGACCACGGCGGCGCTGCCGTGTTCGGCGGTGATGATCTGCGCGTAGTTCCTCACAGCGGTGGCTACCCCGTCGATGGTAGGCGGAAAGGAATCGTTGATCAGACAGACATTCCAGTTGTCCATGATTATCCTCCGGCGCGGTCTCATGGCCGCGCGATCTTTCCGGAGCGCTTCCTGAATGTCTTCCGGAAAGGACAGCGATATGGGATGGCGAGGCGCCTTTGGGCGCTCTGCCGGGCAGGCTTGGCGGCCTGCAGAGCAAAGAGACAGCTTCACCCATTATAATCCATTCGTCGGCTTTTGCAAGGTGTTTTTCGAATCTTAATCGAATCATAAGAAACATGCCGGCAGAAAGCCGGCATGTTTTCCTTCTTTATCAGGCGATGGCGGGATCAATCGCTGGCCAGTTTGCCCAGGCATTCCCGGAAGCTGAAGGTATAGATCCCGTCTTCCAGGGCCTCGCCGTTCCAGCTCAGGCTGCTGTTGTTGACTATGATCCTGTCGTTTCCGCCCCGGCAGCCATAGATGCTGCAGTTGTCCATGGTGACGTCCCGGCAGGTATCAATGACCCCGGCGGCGTCGCTGCAGGCATAGATGTCGGTGTCCAGGACCTGGATGTATCTGCAGTTCAGGCTGTAAATGCCGATGACGCCGCAGCCGAAGAAGCCGCAGCCGGCGATCTCGACATTCCTGCAGCCGTACAGATCCAGCACGTTCCCGCTGCAGAAGCCCTCTTCCTCGGTGTGCCCGGCGGTCAGGCCGGAGATCCGGATATTGTCGCAGTTGCTGAAGCTCAGGACCGTTGCGTAGCGGGGCCGGGCCGTGATCCGGGTCAGTCCCCTGCCGGCGCCCTCCAGGCTCAGATTCTGCACCCCCACGATGCTCAGGCTGGGTCCGTCATAGCGCTGCTCCCAGGTGTACCACTCGCTGTCGGAGACGCCGTAGCCCGCGGCGCTGCTCAGGTCATAGTCTCCCTCCTCCAGGATGATCCTGGTGTCCGGAGCGATGGCCGCCAGCAGCTCGTCCACCGTGGAGACGCGGACCTCCTGGATCCCGTCCGCTCCGACCACAGGCTCGGGCCGATCGGCTTCGGGGCCGTCCCCCGCCTCGCTGGGCTCATAGCTCACGCGCTGCCGCTGCATCCGGTCCAGGTCGAAGCTGAGCAGATCCTCTCCCTCGGCGTCCTTGGCAAAGACGGTGTCCGTGTTCACATCGTAATAGCGGTAGGTTCCCAACTGGGAGAAGCTGCAGTCGGCGACGACCGCGCCGGTGTCGGAGAAGCTGAAGAGCGCTCCCTCGAACCGGTTCCCGTCCAGCGTGCAGCCCAGCAGGCAGGTGTCCTTTGACAGCTCGGTTTTCATCAGGCCTAACATCCTGTTGTCAGAAATGCGGGTGTTCACCACGGCGAAGTTCCGGCAGCCGCTGACCTGCAGCAGCATAAAACCGGCGTCGGTCTTAAAGCCGCAGTCGTGGATCCAGCAGTCTTCGATCAAAAAGTCCCTGCAGGAGTTGGCGGTCAGGCCCCAATAGCTGCAGTCATAGATCTGGGTGAAGGAGACGTGCAGCTTCTCGCAGCTGATCGCCTCGATCCCCTGGATACCGCAGCCGTAAAGCCTGCAGGAGCGGATCTCGGTGTTGTCGCAGTCGCTCAGGTATACTACGCCGCCGGTGCAGATCCCGGGCTCAAGGCTATGCCCCAGCGTCAGACCGGCCAGAAGGGTATCGGTGCAGCCGCGCAGGTTCAGCACATTGGCATAGCGGGGCTGGGTGACGATTTCCGCCCCTTCCGGCGCTACGATCTGCAGCCCCTCCATATTCTGCAGCACCAGCTGATAGCCGTCGTAGGTATCTTCCCAGCGGTACCATTCTCCGGTATCGCCGCTGCCGTAGCTGTCCGCAGCGGTCAGGTCATAGGTGCCCGGGGCCAGGACCACCGTGGTCTCCGGGGCGATGGCGCCCAGAAGCTCGTCCACATTGCTCACGGCGATGGAGCTCCATTCCGGGACCTCGATGGGCGGCTCCTCCACTTCCCAGGGGGAAGTGGCCTCTTCGCTCTCCTCCGCCAGGGCGGCGGGGGCGGCGGAGACCAGCAGGAGCACAGCCAGCAGCAGGGCCAAAAGGGTCTGTGTTTTCTTCATGAAAAAACCTCCTTTGTCAATCTCTGCCTTCCTTATACCACAAGTAGCCCCGGAAGTCGAGTGCTCTTAAGAATTCTTCATGATTCTCCCCTTTCTCCGCGCCCTACGCCCGTCCCCTGCCTCCCCTGTCCTGTCATTGCGAACCGGTGACCGATGTCACTGGTGTGGCAATCCGTTTTCTTCTTCCACTGTCTCGTAGCGCCGAGCATCGCTCGGCGACGTTCTGCACCAACGTCCGTCCCCCACCGTAGGGGCGATTCACGAATCGCCCGCCGCCCGTCCCTTGCCTCCCCCGCGCACGGGGAAGGTGGCATCCGCCGATCCCCCGCAAGCGCCGTGACGGAAGGGGTCCTCCGCAAAGCCTTCCCCGCGCACGGGGAAGGGGG
The DNA here is from genome assembly GCA_017545165.1 of Oscillospiraceae bacterium. Lineage (GTDB taxonomy): Bacteria > Bacillota > Clostridia > Oscillospirales > Oscillospiraceae > Limivicinus. The sequence goes on along the minus strand of JAFWQQ010000056.1, from coordinate 1,604 downwards.
ACCGCTTGCGGTGGATGAGGTCCCCGCGAAGCGGAATTTGGAATTCGGAACAACAACACAAAACGCAGGAACGCAGCGGTTTTGCTGCGTCCCCCACCGTAGGGGCGATTCACGAATCGCCCGCCGTCTCCCGCGCCAACGTCCGTCCTTGCCGTAGGGGCGACCCTTGCGGTCGCCCGCGATCCGCGCCGCCGCCCGCCCCGCGCCGTAGGGGAGGGGCTTGTGTCAAGAGAAACATGGTATACAGCAGTGAAGGTACATGGTATACAGATTTCAGAGCCTTGAAATCGCTCTGTTCATAAGCTTACCATCTTCAACGTTGTATTCAGCAATCTTAAAGTTTCTATAGCACACCCAGAAAGAAGTGCCATCCGGGCTTGGGCGAAATTCAACATGTTCGTTGATCATGGTTTCACTGAGATAAACCTGAAAACGATCATAGCGAACATAGCCCCAGCTATTCACCTTAATCACATGAAACCGACCATCATATTCCCAAGGCCGGATCCGAGCCGGGAGCTGCCGAGTGCTTGGCACATACACAGCTCCCGGTGTTTTCATGCCCAGCGCTTCGTGCGGGCGAGTGAAATTGTACTTATCTTTCCAGCCTTGAAGTGCATAATTGGCGTGTGGAGCATCTTCAAACTCATGAAATTTGAGGAATTCATTCTTCATCGAGCGATGAAACCTCTCTATCTTTCCCTGCGTCTGAGGATGCTTGATGCGTCCGTGAACGGGAAGGATGTCCAGGCACATCAGCCATTTCTCGAAAGCTGTACAGCCGTTACGAAATCCGGCAAACTGTGCTCCGTTGTCTGAAAGGATCGCTTTTGGCAAGCCATAGTCGAGAAAAGCGTCCTTAAAGGCCGGAATAACAACATTGGCCGTTGTAGCCGACGCCGCAATTTTAATAGCAAAACGGCTGTGATCATCCAGAATATCCAACGGGTAGCAATATTTGCCGTCTTTGGTCAAAAACTCGCCCTTGAAATCTGTCTGCCACATCTCGTTGCAAGCGTCCTTTTCGTAACGCAGATATGCCTTCCGCTTTTGTGACTCTTCCTCCTCGATGCAGCCGTAGCGGTTCAACACGGCATTCACCGTTCGAGCGCTCGGCACACCGCTGAGGCCTTCATTTTCCAGCACCTGCTTGATCGTTCTGGCACCCCATCCCGGATTCTCACTCCGTACACGGAGAATCTCGGCTTCCATCTCCAGCGGCGTTTTGTGTGGAATGTGGTGCGGTTCCCGGCTGCGATCCAGCAGCTCCTCGCCTGCTTCGTAGCGCTCCAGCCACTTATATCCTGTCTTCCGTGTTATCCCATATTCCCGACAAACTGCGCTGAAATTGCTGCTGTGTGCTGCGGCTTCGGCGAAGCCTTCTCTTTGTTCTTTCACAGTTCTGCTCTCCCACGGCATCTTTACCAGCTCCCCGACTTTTGATGCCTTTTATTCTACCACAGAACTGTATACCATGTCCCTTCACACCTGTTTACTATCTTACTTCACTGTACAGCTTGCCCCTCCCGCCGATCTGCACCAACGTCCGTCCCCCACCGTAGGGGCGATTCACGAATCGCCCGCCGCCCCGCGCCAACGTCCGT
>JAFWQQ010000076.1 GCA_017545165.1 Oscillospiraceae bacterium | reverse complement strand
GCCTGCAGCGCTACCTCAAGGGTGCGGCCGTGGAGGTCAACGAGGCCGCTCTGGACGTCAATGGCGACGGAAAGGTGAACAACAAGGACCTGACCCGCCTGCAGCGCTACGTGAAAGGTGCGGATGTGGAGCTCCACTGATACCAATTCGGAATTCGGAGTTCGGAATTCGGAATTGAGGATCCGGGAAACGCAGAACAACACAAAAGAAGGCAGGGACGCGGCGGTTTTCGCTGCGTCCCTGTTCGATGCTCCCGCCGCTGCGCGCCGGGGAAAAGATCCTTCGACTCGCTGTCGCTGCGCTCAGGATGACAGCGCCGGGGGCTGGCGAGGAACGGCGGGCCGGGCAAGCCACGGCCCCTACGGCGGGGACAGGGGCGGGCGGAGGAAAAGATCCTTCGACTCGCTGTAGCTCGCTCAGGATGACAGCGCCGGGGGCTGGCGAGGAACGGCGGGCCGGGCAAGCCACGGCCCCTACGGCGGGGACAGGGGCGGGCGGAGGAAAAGATCCGCCGACTTCGCTGCGCTGCGCTCAGGATGACAGCGCCGGGGAGGGGCTTGCCCTTCCCGACGCTGCGCGGCCTGTGTCTCGCCTCCTGTGCGGAGGAGCGTTTTCTCCTCTTGTGCTTTGGCGGGGATGCTGGTATAATCGACTCGATTGGAATGATAATGAAAAAAGAGGGGAGGGCTTCGCCATGCTCGACGGCGTCTATCAGATGGATATTGCCGGCCATCCGCTGCGCTATGCCTTCCTCTATCCCCGCACCCGCTTCAAGCTCCGCCCCCTGCCCCGCCGGGTGGAGGGGGAGGACTTCGACGTCTGTGTCACGCCGGAGAAGATCGAGCTGGGCCGGGGCGTCCTGGACCCGGGCTCCACGGACGATTATGTGGAGTACCGCTGTCTCATCGAGTTGACGGCCCGGGCGCTGCTGCGGTACGGCTGCAGCATTTTCCACGCGGTGGCCTTCGTCTGGCGGGAGCGCGCCTGGCTCTTGACCGGGCCCAGCGAGGTGGGCAAGACCACCCAGCTCATGAACTGGCAGCGCCTGTTCCCCGGGGAGGCGACGGTGATTTCCGGCGACATGCCGGTGCTGGAGGCCCGGGAGGACGGCAGCGTCTGGGTCCACCCCAGCTCCTGGAACGGCAAGGAGAACCTCTATTCTGCGCTCTCCGCGCCGCTGGGCGGCGTCGTGCTGCTGGAGCAGGGGAGAGAGAACCGGATCGGGAGACTGCCGCCGGCACAGTCGGTCTCGCCCCTCTTCAAGCAGTTTATGGCCCTGCCGGAGACGGAGGAGGAGATCCTGGGCCTGACAGGGCTGGAGGACCGGCTGCTGCGGGCCGCGCCGGTCTGGAAGCTGGTGAATCTGGGGGACGACGATTCGACCCGGCTCCTGCGCAGGACGCTGGAGCAGCTTTGAGGGGAGGATGATCATGGAGAGATACCGTACCCGCCCGGGGGTGATTCTGACCTCGATCTGCGGGGAATACCTGCTGGTGGCAGCGAAGGATGCCAGGGAGCACTGTCCCTACTGCTCGCAGATCAGCGAGAGCTCGGCCTTCTTGTGGCGGAAGCTGGTTTCCGGCGCGGGGGAGGAGGAGCTGCTGCGCGCGGTCTGCACGGAGTACGAGATCGACGATCCCGGCCCTGCGCGGCAGGCGATCGAGGACTTCATCGGCAAGATGCTCCAGATGGGCTATCTGCTGCGCAGCGGAGAGTGAGGAACGAGACCGGCAAGGCTGCCGACTCCGAGAACAGGAGTCGGCAGTCTTGCCGTCTCTGTGCTTCGGCCCGGTTGGTCAATATCCGCGGAGCCGGAGGCCTTCGCCGACCCGGTTGTCCTGACATAGGGAAGGGGAATGTCTGCATACCGGAGGCAGCTTTCTTTTGCTCCTTTTCAAAGGAAAAATGAATCTCGTTTTTTCAGAATTTTCCATGATTTTGGATTGACTTCTGGGTAAAAAAATGTATTATATATTTGGTATGGGTATGAGTAGGCGTATGCCGTCTTTTGCTGCGCGCGCATTTTCATACTACATATAGTATCCTGTAACAGTTGGGTGCACTAGCGCCCTTTTTAGGAGGTAGCAAGCATGACCAAGAGAATGACCAGACTCCTCTCTCTGATCCTCACGCTGGTGATGTTCCTCTCCGTCGTGACCCCGGCCTATGCCGTAGGCGGCGACGACGAGCCGGACGAAGGCTGGGATCGGGAAATCGGCGAGGACGAGATCCACGATCTGGATATCGACGGCGATTTGGAATTTGAAGAGGAGTACGACTATTTCCAGACCTTGGACGAGGAAACTGGCGTCCAGGTGACCATCGAGGCCCCCATGGGCTCTCTGCCGACCCTGGCAGAAGTGCGCCTGGAGCCCATCCCCGCCGAGGATCTGATGGACGCGGTGGAGGATCTGCTGGACGCGGATCACCAGATCCTGCTCGCCATGGACATTTCCTTCTGGCTCGGTGAAGATGAGATCGAGCCTGAGGAGCCCGTGCGCGTGAAGATTTCCGCTCCCGAGCTGGAGGGCTGCAAAGACCTGACCGTCGTCCACTTCCCGGACGATGCTGAGGAGCCGGAGACCATGCAGCTCATCCCCGAGGAGGATCTGACCTTCGCGCTGGGTACCAACGAGATCTGCTTCGAGTCCGCGGACTTCTCCGTGTACGCGGTCATCGGCGGCTCCGCCAACGACCTGAAGCTGACCGTGGAGTTCTATGAGAGCGCCACGGCCACCACGCCTCTCAGCACCCAGGTCCTGGTGCTGGAGCAGTTCGACGAAGAAGGGGAGAAGCCCCTGATCGACCCGGGCGTGCCCAGCATCACCGCCACCCAGTCCTTTGAAGGCTGGCGCATCGACGCCGAGCATGAGAAGCTGGACATCAACGGCCTGAATGCGTACATCCACGAGACCTATGGCAGCATGACCGATAACGCCACCCTGCGCGTCAACGCCATGATCTTCAACGTACGCTACGTGATCTACCACGACCAGGCCGGCGCCGTGCTGAAGACCCAGTCCTTCCATGTGGAAGAAAGTTCCACGGCTGATGTGCTGATCAAGCACCCCTACGTCGGATTCAAGGGCACCCAGAACTTTGCCGGCTGGGTCCTGGAGGAGAAGGTGGAGGTCGCTGGCGACTATCCCCTGTATGCCGATGATCTGGGCACGATCTACAAGAACGATCAGACCTATCAGCTGTCGGACACCATTGATATCTACCCCTATCTGAATACCGGCAGCTGGCTGGTCTTCGATACCTACAAGGATCAGGACGACGACGCCACCAGCACCTCTTTCGTCGCTCCCGTTTTCTACGAGGAAGGGGAGAATACCGTCGCGCCCACGCCGCCCACCCGTACCGGCTATAAGTTCGTCGGCTGGTATAAGGACAAACAATTCTCTACCCGCTTCGTCTTCGGCAGCCCGCTGAATGAGGGCCTCACCATTTATGCCAAGTGGGAGCCCCAGACTGCGAAGTATACTGTCGTCTTCTGGCAGCAGAAGAACACCGATACGCCCACCACGGAAAATGCCGACAAGCAGTACGACTTCTACGCTTCTGTGGAGCGCTCCGCCAACACCGGCGATTCGGTGAGCATTCAGACGGCCACCAGCGGGGAGACCGCAGATAACCGTCTGGCCTACAACAGCGATTCCTCCATCGGTGAGATGGGCTACTATTTCCTCTACAATGAGGCGAACACCGATACCGGTTCCAAGGTTGTCAAGGGCGACGGTTCCACCGTTCTGAATGTGTACTATGACCGTAAGACCATCACCTACAAGTTCTACGAGGCGGATAAGACCACGCTGTGGACGCCTACCGGCGGTTATGTTGCGGCGGAGAACGGCGATTACTACTACTACACCGCCCAGACCAGCGGTTATTATTTGATCGGCACCGGCCCCAATGCGGATTACCGGCCCACGGATGGCGACACGATCTATTATCTGTATAACATCAACTCAACGAATTATCCGACGGTGGATGAAGCGGATACTTATTTCCGCGCGAATTATCCGACGCTGGCTTCCAACAATACAAGCGTAAAGACCTATTCGTATGATTCCTCTGACGATTTGCACTATTCCACCAACGGATCGCTCTACGAGTATTATCAGTTCAGCGGTTACAGCTACTACTCCTGGATCGCATATTACTATCTCTTTACGGAGACTTATACCACCGGTTATTATCCCGTCGGAACAGGCCCGAATCCCACGGCTGTCGGCACCCATAACCAGCAGGGCGCTACCGGCTCCAATACCATCTCCGGCCTTTACGGTGCGCAGCTTCCTCTGAGTGACTGGCCCAATTCCGGTGACGGTTATGTCTGGGCAAATGACGAGACGATCAACGGCAGTTCCAGTACATATTATTATCCGCTTGCCCTGACGGAGTATGTCCCCGTCCAGTCGGAGGGCGCCGCCCCCACAACGGAGATGAAGTTCTACCTGACCTCTGATTCCGGTACGGCCATGCACATTTACTATGTGACCCAGCCTATCGGGAGCCAGGAGTACACCCAGATCCTGACACACGGTACGAATTTGGTCGGCAGCAACGGCGCTACCTGGTACCCGAACGAGACGATCCAGGGCTTTAAGGTGGAAAAGTATCGCTTTGGCACTTCCGGCAACTGGACCAATTGCACCGAAGCGACAGGGATTTCGATTTCCTCCGGCAGCCAGGATCTCTATGTGGCCTTCTCCCGCAACACTCACAGATTGTTGTTTGTCTCCAACAACGCGGAGGTTACCCCGGATGGTCTGCCTGAGGGCACTGACCTGAACGCGATCCCCTATGACATGGTTTTGTCTTCGCTCAAAGACGTTGAGCCGAAGAACGGCAATGAGGGCTATTTCTTCGACGGCTGGTATGCTGACGACAGCTTCTCCACGCCCTTTGATTTCAGCAGCCACATGCCGGACAACAATGTCCGTGTTTACGCCAAGTGGACCCAGATCCGTTTCCGCGTGGTATGCGATCCCCGCGGCGGCGATACCAAAATCAACCCCGCAGACATCGTGATCCCCAACGGGCAGTCGACCACCTTCCGTATCGACTACGGCGAAGCGGTGGAGGGCTCCAACCTGAACTCCATGACCCGTGAGGGTTACACCCTGCTGGGCTGGTATCTGGATACCGATCCGGACAACGACTCGGTCTTCGATACGCCCTTTACCTTCGCGACTCCCATCACCACCAACAGCACCCACGCGGACATGACTTACGGCGTGCAGGGAGAGGATGAGAGCGACGAGGCTTACATCGCCCGCCGCTCCGGTACCGACCCCTGGAAGGACAACAAGGCTTACAACGACGAGGACGGCGAGCATGACGACGTTGTTGGCAAGGTGGTCATTTACGCCAAGTGGCGCGAGGATCCCGATGGCATCATCGGTATCAACGTGCGTTATGACGCGGTGGAGAGCTCCGCGCATGAGGGTTACTTCGGCGCGGACGAGACCAACACGATCTGGGACGACCCGGATATCTATGCCGACCAGGCCCAGGCCTATGCCCAGCCCGCCTCCACCCCGAAGGATTACACTCCGGCCCTGAAGTTCCTCTATTGGGATATCCTGGACGCTGAGGGCAATTCCACCGGCCGTAAGGCCTACCCCGGCCAGACCTGGGAGGTCCACTTTGCCGACGCCAAGGAGGAGGCCATCAGCTCCACCACTTCTGAAGAGGAGCCGACCCTCATCACCTTTGATACCCCGATCCCCAATCTGATCATGCCCGGCGAGATCCAGTCGACCGGCCCGAGTATCCCTTACAGAGCTACATCCTCCTATCAGAGAGTCACTACGCTGACGCCTGGCAAAAAGTACTTGATCACGTACACCAGTGGCAACAACGTCTATATTCTGGGCAATAGCTTGAATAGCAGCAACAATATCACTGCCGTTAATGCTACTGCTTCAAATGGCGTTATCAGCGGTAATTATGATAATTATCTGTTTGGTGTTCAAAGAACGAGCAGCGGATACTATCAGTTTGGCAGCCTGTATTCCTTTGGCTATCTTGGTATTACCGGCACTAGCAGAGCTTTGTCTCTGAGTGCAGATAGTTCGTATAGATCTTGGCAGTTGACAAGTAGGAACTACTTGCTGAATACTGGGACGACCACGAGTGCTGGTTACCCAATTATTCAGTACAATAATGGTGTTTTCCGCGGAAACGACAGCTCCAATAACAGTTATCAGGTAATCACGTTCTACGAATACGTTGAGCCTGCGATTTCCGGCGAGACCTTTGAGATTGCGAATAACCTCAAGGTTGGCGGCAGGTATATCATTGCGATAGATACGCATGCCCTTGGCGGCGACTATACGGCTGTTGGCAGTGATAATACTCCGTACTATGTTTCTTCTGTCAATGTGCTGCACAATACTTCCGGCACAGAGTCGGTGACTGTCAACACGACTGATGTGAGCAATGTTACCTGGGTTATCGAATCCGGAAATGCGTCTGATGGGTATGTACTCAAAAATCAGGGCACCGGAAAGTATCTCAGCATGAACTCTGCATACTACGTGTGCGCAGGAACAACGCCCCATGCATGGACCTATGATGGCTCGGACCTGAACAACAACGTTACGGATTCTGGAAATGAAGGATATCTTTACCTTACATATTCCAGCGCGTTTGATGATTTCACCACCACTACAGGAACCGGCAACAACGTCAAATTCTACGCCGCCACTACCACCTACACCGTCACCTTCAAGGACGGCCGTACCAATGAAGTGATCGAGACCCAGGAGGTCGAGGAAGGCGGCAGCGCTACCCCGCCTCAGGCGCCCGACCACACTGACACGGGCTGGATCTTCAGCGGCTGGGATACACCTTTCGATAACATTTATCGCGATGTTACCATTACCGCCCAGTATGTGAACCAGAGCACCCTGTCCTACACCGTCACCTTCCGCTACATGGACGCCAACGGCGACTGGGTCACCGACTCCCAGACCGTCCAGCACGGCGAAGCTGCAACGGAGCCGACCGTTCCCACGCCTCCTGCCGGCTATGAGTTCAACAGCTGGGACAAGAAGTTCAACCAGATCACCAGCAACCTGACCGTTAACGCGGTGTATAAGCAGGTTGCCACCAAGAAGTACGTAGTCACCCTGCGCGCCGTGTACGGCCGTGCGGACGCCGGCTCCGTCACCCACATCAACTGGTACTCCAACATTTACGACGCCTACGGCAACCCCATCCCCGACGCCAGCACCGAAACGAGCTATGTGCCCGCTAACACCCTCTTCCCCAACGGCATCGCTGAGAAGAGCGGCTCCAAGGCCACCTTTGCCTACGAGGGCGGCAACACGCCCACCTACGGCGACCACGGCTACAACCTGATCTACGATACGGTCGAGATCCCCGAGAGCGTGCGCATCCCCGAGAAGCCCTACGCCATCCCCGGCTACAAGTTCCTTGGCTGGGCCCGCATCGCTGATGCCAACTCCATCCCCGAGGGCGCCAACGCCTCCGACTACGTCACCGATCCTGCTCAGATCACGCCTGACGACGTGTACATCCGCTGGAATGAGGCCCAAAACCGCTACGAGGCGAAGGACGCCAGCAATAACTGGGTCACGGTCACCTATGTGGCGGCCAACGAGCAGAAGCCTTACCACGACATGTATGCTGTCTGGGTCGGCGAGTTCTACATCTACCACTCCGGCATGGAGGGCGGCGCTGTTGAGAAGGTCACCATCGACTTCAAGGGTGGCTACGACCTGACCGCACGCGTCACCGCGCTGAGCCAGTCCCGCGCCGACGAGGCCGATAAGTTCCTCTACGGCGGCTACTACCTGGAAGGTGGCTTCACCGCTCCCGCTGTGGATGATAAGGGTGTTCCCACCGCTACCTGCGCGGCCTACAACGGCGCCAACTGGACCTGGACCACGCCCGTGACGGATCAGCCCGGCAACGCGATCACCCCGAAGGGCGGCGTGACCTACTACATCAAGGAGGTCCCGGCCAGCGCCTACCTGCAGTCGTACTTCCACTACACCTACAAGAAAGAGCCTTTGCCCGAGAATCAGACCCTGTCCTCTGCCTGGGTGATCTCCGCCATTGACGACGCCATGTACAAGGAGACCGGCTTCGTCATCATCAAAAACAACGACAAGGCCAATGTCTGCACGCAGTTGACTGTGGAGACCGCGGTTGGCGGAACGAAGGTGGTCCTCAAACCGCAGAACATCTTCCGCAGCAAGGACGTTAAAGAGGGTGACTTCTTGAGCTATCTTGAGGTCATGACCAACGGTACGAAGAACCTTGGCTTTGACGAAAATGTTACGGTCCTGCAGTACTGGGTCACGCCCGATAACATGATCGTTACCGGTATTGCATCCCGCAGCTACGGCAGCCTGGCGAACAAGACCGCTGCGAAGAGCGGTCTGACGGACGCCACGGTGCACTCCACCATCGGCGTGTTCTCCGCTCCCGCTGCAGAACCGGAGCCTTGACAGGCGGGAAAGACAAAAGAGGTGAAATAAAATGGCTAAGAAATTCAATCCTTTTGTTCTGCTGATGATGCCTACCCCGGAGCCCACCACGGTGACGGGAGGCGGCACGGGCCAGTCCACCACGGACCCGTATGCCTGTGACTTTACCGACTGGATGAACCTGTTCGCCCAAGATTACAATGACAACGGTATAGACAACGACGACTATATCCATTGGTTTTATGTTACATTCGGCGATGAAGCGGGGGAGCTTTGGGAATTCGTTAACGGCAGTACCCTGCCGGCCGATCCTCTGAATCCGAATGTCGAGCCGTTCATCGAGCCGATCATCGAGCCGGATCCCGGGATCGAGCCCTGAGATTCCAGCAGACTCTGACCACACAGCAAAACACACAGACAGCGCGGAGAACTTCTCTCCGCGCTGTTTTATACCTGCCTCCGTAGCGCCGAGCATCGCTCGGCGTTTCAATATCCCCCTCGTGCCTCGTCCGCTCCCGTGGGGGCGACTTTGGTCGCCCGTCTTAAACTCCCTCAGTCACGGCGGCAAGCCGCCGCGACAGCTCCCTCAAGGAGGGAGCCGGTTTCGCTGCGCCGAGTAATGCACGGCGTCGCCCCGCCCCTTGCGCCCCGTCTCCCCCGTAGGGGAGGGGCTTGCCCCTCCCGCGATCCGCTGCGGTGCGCCCGTAGGGGTCGATGCTCTCGGCGACCCGCGTCCCGACCTGCGACGACGTCTGGTCCTAGCGTTGTCATCCTGAGGAGGCAAAGCCGACGAAGGATCTCAAGAGCGGCAGCGGTTGTACCCAAAGTCGACAAGTGTCATACCTTGCGCCGGGGGCGAGATCCTTCGACTTCGCTTCGCTCCGCTCAGGATGACATGGGTGGACACGGCGAGGCAAAGATCCTTCGACTTCGCTTCGCTCCGCTCAGGATGACACGTTTTTTTGCTTTCTCAGGATGACATGGCTGGAACTTCGCCTGACCCATGTCCCGACCAGCCGACCCGTTCCCACGTACCGTCTCCCGTCGTAGGGGAGGGGCCCCTCCCGCGATCCGCTGCTCGGCGGTCGTTTCGCGCTTCAGCCCTGCCTCGATTGCCTCCTGCGAATCCTGAAAACGGAAGACTGAAGAACACAAAAAAATCCTGCCGACTTTCATCGACAGGATTTTCGCTTTAGCAATAGGGTACGAAAAAGACGGATTTGCGTTTTTGACAGATGGATTCGAACTCTCGAAGGATCAAGTGTTCTGTCTCGCTTGCGCTCAATGTGATATGTTTGCTTTGCGGCAAACATGATATTTTGCGGCGATGCCGCAAAGTGATATTATATTCGTTCCTTAACTCGACCGCAGGTCGAATATCACTGCGAAGCAATATCACTCGAACGAAGTTCGAATATCACTCGTTCCGAAGGAACGAATATAGTTGAAAAAGCCGTTCCTGACGGAACGGCTTTTTCTTGGTGGAGACGGAGGGATTCGAACCCTTGACCTTACGGATGCGAACCGTACGCTCTCCCAGCTGAGCTACGCCCCCATATTCGATTAAAAATGCTGATTTATCAAGGCTTTCGACAAACGGATGTGAACCGCGTGGCTGGCGGGTGAGGTACATGCCCCCATGAGACAAGAAATATAACTGGCCCAGGCGCTCTCCCAGCTGAGCTACGCCCCCATTTATAACAGCTCTGCTATTATAGCACACTTTTTCCGTTTGTAAAGTAAAACTTCTGATTATTTCCGAGAATCCTTAATATTATGGGAACAAAAAGGTTGACAGGGGAGAACACATTGATTATATTACAGCATGGATTGGAGTGTGCCCATGAAACGTATGCTTTGTGCGCTCCTGCTGCTGGCCCTGGCCCTGAGCCTCGCTGCCTGCCGCACGGAGGATACAACCGAAAACGGACAGCGGGAGATCGAGATCGTGACCACCGTCTTTCCCGCCTATGACTTTGCCCGGCAGATCGCCGGAGAGCGGGCCTCGGTGCTGCTGCTGGTGCCCCCCGGGGCCGAGTCCCACAGCTTTGAGCCCACCGCGAAGGATCTCCTGCGCATCCAGAGCTGCACCCTGTTCTTCTGTAACGGGGGAGAGTCCGAGGCCTGGGTGGAGGAGCTGCTGGAGGATCAGGAGCTGGAGACCCTGGTGATGCTGGACTGCGTTGAGGCCCTGGAGGAAGAACACAAGGAGGGCATGCAGCAGATCCGCGAGCATGAGCACGAGGACCACGACCACGAGGACCACGAGGAGGAAGAAGGGCCGGAGTACGACGAGCACGTCTGGACCTCCCCCGTGAACGCGATCTGCATTTGCGAGGCCCTGTGCCAACGGCTCTGTGAGCTGGACCCGGAAGGGGCTGATCTATACCGGGCGAATCTGGCCGTCTATCGGGCGGAACTGGAGCGGCTGGACGCCGCCTTCCGCCAGGTCGTGGAGCAGGGGAGCCTTGGCACGGTGGTCTTTGCCGACCGCTTCCCGGTGCGCTACTTCGTGGAGGAGTACGGGCTGGACTATTTCGCGGCCTTCCCCGGCTGCGCGGACGATACCGAGCCCTCGGCCCGGACCGTGGCCTTCCTCATCGACAAGGTGCGTCAGGAGGGGATCCCCGCGGTATTCTATATCGAGTTTTCCAATGAGAAGATGGCGGACGTGATCTGCGAGGACACGGGCTGCCGCAAGCTGCTGTTCCACTCCTGCCACAATGTGACCAAGGAGGAGCTGGAGGGCGGCGTGAGCTATCTGCAACTGATGTGGGGCAATGTGGACGCCCTGAAGGAGGCCCTGGGCTGATGGCGATACTGACATGTAAAGATCTTGCCTTTTCCTATGACGGCAGCACGGTTCTGGAGGGCGTGAATTTCACCCTCAACGCGGGGAATTATCTCTGCATCGTGGGCGAAAACGGCTCTGGCAAGTCCACGCTGATGAAGGGCCTGCTGGGCCTCAAAGCCCCGGACAGGGGCAGCATCTCCTTCGGCGAGGGGCTCAAAAGCACCGAGATCGGCTATCTGCCCCAGCAGACCCAGCTGCAGCGGGACTTTCCCGCCAGCGTCCGGGAAGTGGTGCTCTCCGGCTGCCTCAATTCCCTGGGCAAACGCCTGCACTACAGCGCCGAGGACAAAAAGCGCGCCGCCTTCAACATGGAGCGCATGGGCATCGAGGACCTGCGGGACAAGAGCTATCAGGCCCTCTCCGGCGGGCAGCAGCAGCGGGTGCTGCTGGCCCGGGCCCTCTGCGCCACCAAGAAAATGCTGCTGCTGGACGAACCGGTCACCGGCCTGGACCCCATCGCCACCGGGGAGATGTATAACCTCATCAAGCTGGTGAACCTCTGCGACAATATCACGGTCATCATGGTCTCCCATGATATCCACGCCGCGGCCCGCTACGCCACCCACATCCTGCACCTGGGGCAGAAGCAGCTCTTCTTCGGCACCGCCGGGCAGTATCGGGAGAGCGACCTGGCCCGGCGCTTTTTGGGAGGGAACCGGCTATGAGCGAATTTTTCCACATGTTTTCCTTCCACTTCATGCAGCGGGCGCTGCTGGTGGGGGGCCTGATCAGCCTCTGCGCCGCGCTGCTGGGCGTGTCCCTGGTGCTCAAGCGCTATTCCATGATCGGCGACGGGCTGAGCCACGTGGGCTTCGGCGCCCTGGCCATCGCCTCGGCCCTGCATGTGGCGCCCCTGGCTGTGGCCGTGCCTGTGGTGGTGGTCACCGCCATCCTGCTGCTGCGTCTGAGCCAGAACAGCAGGATCAAGGGCGACGCCATGATCGCCATCATCTCCAGCTCGGCCCTGGCCATCGGCGTGATCTGCGTGTCCGTCACCACGGGGATGAACACCGAGGTCTCCAGCTACATGTTTGGCAGCATCCTCTCTCTCAGCCGCTCCGACGCCATCCTCAGCGCCATCCTGTCCGCTGCGGTGCTGCTGCTCTTTGTGCTCTTCTATCCCCGGCTCTTCGCCGTGACCTTTGACGAGACCTTTGCCAAGGCCACCGGCACCCGGGCGGAGCTCTACAACAGCCTGCTGGCGGTGCTGACGGCCATTACCGTGGTGCTGGGCATGCGGATGATGGGCGCCCTGCTCATTTCCAGCCTCATCATCTTCCCGGCCCTGTCCTCCATGCGGGTCTGCCGCAGCTTCAAGGCCGTGGTGCTCTGCTCCGCCGGGATCTCCCTGGGCTGCTTTGTGATCGGCACCATCGCCTCCTACATGCTGGAGACCCCCACCGGGGCCAGCATCGTGGCGGCAAATCTGCTGTGCTTCTGCGTCTGCTGCATTGTGGGGAAGAAGTAACGGGGAGCAACAATCGCATGACGGGAACAATATTAGCACTCCAAATTAAGGAGTGCTAATATTCATATTCTGTTCATATTTACTGCTATATTTATTCATAATTGTTTGGTACTTTATATACAGAACAAAACGAAAGAAATGAATGTTTCGCCAAATTAATTGTGTAATAAATTTTGGAGGTAATAGATATGTTCGAACTGATTCCTTTCACCACCCGTCATGTGAATGTGTATGATCCCTTCCGGGCCTTTGACGAGCTGCAGCGCAGCTTCTTCAACGAGCGGCCTGCCATGGGCTTCCGCACCGACGTCATCGACACCGGCGACGCTTATCAGCTGGACGCAGAGCTGCCCGGCTTCAAGAAGGAAGACATCAGCATCGATGTGGAGAACGACTGCCTGACCATCAGCGTGGAGCGCAAGGTCGAGGATGAGGACAAGCGCCCCAACTACGTCAAACGCGAGCGGGTCTACGGCGCCTTCAGCCGCAGCTTCGACGTCTCCGGCATCAACGTGGAGGGCATCGAAGCCGCCTACAAGGACGGCATCCTGACCCTGACCATGCCCAAGAAGGTGGAGCAGAAGCCCGCCAAGTGCAAGCTGGAGATCAAGTGATTAGTTCGTAGTTCGTAGTTTGTAGTTCGTAGAAGCGCCCCGGGGTTCCCCGGGGCGCTTTCGCATGCAGACAAGTCTAAGCGGATCAGGCAGGAATCGCATGGGGCGCTTTTATGATGGATTCGCTCTTGCCTTGGAGACTTCTTCGTGTTACCATGCAGGGGAGAGGTGAGAGCATGATTTTTGATACCCACGCCCATTATGATTCCGGCGCCTTCAACGCCGACCGCTTTGAGACCCTGGAGGCCGTCCACGCCGCCGGTGTTGGCCTGATCCTGGACCCGGGCTGCGACGTGCGCAGCAGCCGCATGGCCATCGAGCTGGCCGAAAAATATCCCTTCGTCTACGCCGCGGTGGGCATCCACCCGGAGGACATGGATAAGTACGACCTGGAGGCCTATGCGGAGATCTGCGAGCTGGCCCTCCATCCCCGCTGCGTCGCCATCGGCGAGGTGGGCCTGGACTATTACTGGGACGCCAGCCACAAGGAGGAACAGAGGGCCCTTTTCCGGCAGCAGGTGGAGCTGGCGATAGAATTATGTAAACCAGTCATCGTCCACGACCGGGAAGCTCACCAGGACTGTCTGGAGATCGTGCGGGATTATCCGGAGGCCCGGGGCGTATTTCACTGCTATTCCGGCAGCGCCGAGATGGCGCAGGAGCTCTTGAAGCGGGGCTGGTATCTGGGCTTTGACGGGCCCATCACCTACAAGAACGCACGCAAGGCCCTGGAGGTTCTGGAGATCTGCCCTCCGGACCGCATCGTTATCGAGACGGACAGTCCCTATCTGAGTCCCGTGCCCATGCGGGGAAAGCGAAACGATTCCCGGAACCTGCGTTACGTGATCGAAAAGATCGCGGAGATCAAGGGGCTGACGAACGAGGAGACGGAGCGGCTCACCTGGGAAAACGGCAAGCGGCTCTTCGGTATTGAATAGCGGATAGAAAACAGCGGCGGGATCAGCTCCCGCCGCTGTTTTCTATCCTTTTGTCTCAGCCGTACTGGGCGTAGACGTCAGAGTAGTCCCGGCCCTCGCTGTCCGGAACAAAGGTCCCGTTCAGCTTGGAGAGAACGCGGTTATACGCGTCGCTGCCCTCGGTGTAGGGCGTGGGCCGGTAATCGTTGTAGTTGTCGCCGGAATAATTCTCCTTCACCGGGCGGCTGGACACGCAGCAGGGGACCACGGTATAGCCGCCGTTGCGGATGCTGCCGTCGCTGAAGCCCTTGACATGGACCTGGATGATGGCGGTGTCCATATCCGTGGGCCCGGTGCTGCCGCCGAAGACCCAGTTGCCCATGCTGTAGAGGATCAGACCGTCCTTGTACTCCTCCACCGGCTGAAGGCAGTGGGAGTGGGAGCCGTAAATCAGATCGGCGCCGGCGTCGATGCAGCGGTGAGCTAGCTCCACCTGGCTGTCAAAGGGCTTGTAGACCAGCTCCTTGCCCCAGTGGAGGGCGCAGATCACATAGTCCGCCCCGTCGGCGCGGAGCTTCCGGACGGCGGCTTCCGCCTGCTCCGGGTCCGGGGACAGATGATTGCAGGCACAGTAGATGCCTACCTTCAGCCCGCTGTCCGTGGTGAGGATCTTGGCTTCCCCTTCCTTGCCGTAGGGGATCTTGTGCTCGTCCAGCGTCATGTAGGTGAATTCCTCGCGGCCCTCGCCGAAATCGCCCATGTGGTTGTTGGCGGTGGTCACGAAGTCCACGCCGCCCGAGGTCAGGATCTCCGCATAGGCTGCGGGGGCACGGAAATAGAATTGCTCGCTGGACTGCAGTCTGGCGTCTGTCAGCGCACACTCCAGATTGGAAACGGTCAGATCGTCTTCCGCAAAGTATTCTCTGGTGAAGGCGAAGGGATAGCTGTAGTCCTGCTGGATATGGTACTCGATGGAGCGGTGCTCGGAGGGGTCGATGTACTGCGCGGAAGCCAGGGTGCAGTCACCTATGATGGAGATCACATACTCCTTTTCTTCCGTCACGGGAGCGGGGGGCGCTGCGGGCTCCGGGTTTTCCGGCTGCGCGGTTTCAAGGGCGCTGACAGGGACGAAGACCACATCACCCCAGATCCGCTGGACCTGGATGCGCCGAATGACCAAAACCGTCAGCAGCAGGACCACCACAAAGGCCAAGCCTGCAAAGGCGGGCCTCTTGATCAGTTTCTTCATAGACAAAATCTCCTCAACAAGAGAACAATCATGCAATAGCTTGACTATTATACTCGAAGCCTGCCGAAAAGGCAACAGAAAAAACCGCCGCGATGCTCACGGCGGTTTTGAGACTGTAGACAAAGCCATGCGGAAAGACTTCGATACGCATGGGGGGATTGTGAAGGGGGGAGGGTATGCCCCCCTTCACGTTCAATCTAGCAAAAATGGGAACTTTTTCGGAAGTTTCCATTTTTGCTTTCAAGCTGT
>JAFWQQ010000075.1 GCA_017545165.1 Oscillospiraceae bacterium | reverse complement strand
TTAAAAAGATTCCGAGGCAGAATTGTGCCAGACGAGGCGCCTTCCGCAGAGCATAATGGAGATATATGGTCAAGGAAGGCAACGAAGTATGACACAATTCTGGCCGGAAGACTTTAAAGATTTCTATCAGATATTAGTATTACCGATACAGGAGGGTATTTATGGACACTTCCGCTTTTACGGATCTCAAACGCCGTCTGACAGACAACTGCAGCCGGGTGATCATCGGCAAGGACGCCGTCATCGAACAGGTCATCATCTGCCTGATCGCCGGCGGACATATCCTGCTGGAGGATGTGCCCGGCACCGGGAAAACCATGCTGCTGCGCGCCTTTGCCAAGAGCATCGGCAGCGATTTCAAGCGGATCCAGTTCACTCCCGATCTGATGCCCTCAGATTTGACCGGCATCAACTTCTACAACCAGAAGAAGGGCGAGTTCGAGTTCCGGCCGGGGCCGCTGTTCTCCAATCTCATCCTCGCCGATGAGCTCAACCGCGCTACCCCGCGCAGCCAGTCGGCGCTGCTGGAGGTCATGGAGGAGCGGCAGATCTCGGTGGACGGCGTGAGCTACCGGATGGAGGAGCCCTACATGGTCATGGCCACGCAGAACCCGCTGGAATCCTACGGCACCTTTCCGCTGCCGGACGCGCAGCTTGACCGGTTCTTCATGCGGCTGCGCCTGGGCTACATGACCCGCGAGCAAGAGATCGACGTCATGCGCCGGCCGGAGACCCGCACCCTGATCGAGGCGCTTCCCCGGGTAGTGGACGCGGAGGAGCTCAAGGCACTGCGCGGGCAGTTCCCGGCGGTGCGAGTCAGCGACGACATCGCGGGCTATATGCTGGACATCATCACCCGCGCGCGGCACAACGATCTGCTCATCAACGGAGTCTCCACCCGCGGCAGCCTCGCGCTGTACCGCGCCAGCCAGATCGCCGCCGCGCTCAACGGCCGGGATTATGTGATCCCCGAGGACGTCAAGTGTGAAGCAATGGCCGTTCTTCCCCACCGCGTCTCGCTGGTCAGCAGCGTACACCTTGACAACGACCGCTTTATCGCAAACATTCTGGAAGAGGTCGAAGTGCCGCTGGAAAAGCTATGATCATCTTTGTTTTGATCTGCACGGCGATCCTGCTGGCCGTTGTGGAGATGCTCAGCCGCCGGAACGACGTGCGGGAGCTCCTAACGGAGTTCAGCATCGACTCTACGCTCACAGAGCCGGACGAGCGGGTTTTGCTGCGCTTCTCGGTGCAGAACAACAGCCGCTGGCCGGTGCTCTTTGCCGCGCTGACACTGCAGCTCGATCCCGGGATTCAGGTCTGCGAGGAGGAGAGCTGGCTGAGCCGGCACGCGCAGCGCGACCAGGCGGACACGAGGATCCGATACCATTTCTGCTTGCCTCCCGGAAAGAAATACAGCGGAAGGCTGCGGATCTCCTGTGCACACCGGGGGCAATACCGCATCGGCCGCTATTATCTGCTGCGCAGCGATTACATGGGGCTGGATCCCCTGATCCGAAACGGCGATATGGGGCTTTGCCTCGTCTGCACGGCCAAGCGCTGCCGGATCCCGAAGCCGGAGACCCTGGGCGGCGTCATGGGCGAGGTGCCGGTCCGGCGCTTCATTCTGGACGACCCCTGCATGCTCAAGGGTTACCGGGAATACACCGGGCGCGAGCCGATGAAGCAGATCTCCTGGATGATGACTGCCAAGGCCGGACAATTGATGGTGCGGCAGAATGACTTTATCATCGACCGCAACGTCAGCATCCTGCTCAACATGGAGGAGGGGGCTCCGAAGGAGGAGCTGGAGCGCTGCCTGGAGCTGCTGCGGAGCGTCTGCGAGGAACTGGAGGCGCAGCGCGTTCCGTATGCGCTGTTCACCAACGGCGACGTTTTCTCTCTGGACGAGGGCCTGGGCAGAAACCACGTCCTCTATATCCAGCGCCGGATCGGCCTGTCCAGGCTCATCTCCTACTTCGGCTTCACCATGCTGGTCGATCAGTATCTGTTCCGGCCCCGGGAATACAGCAGCTGCATCGTGATCGCGCCCCGTCTGAACAAATGCTTGCGGGAGACGCTCCCGCGCCTGCAGCGCTGCACCGGGCGGGAGCCCATGCTTTTGTGCGGAGGTGAAGCGGAGCCATGAAACGAACGGCAGCCTATCGCTTTACCTCGGATATCTGCTTTTACTACGCGATCCTGAGCATTTTTCCCGACTTCCTCCCGCTGCAGAGGCCGATGGCGCTCTTCGCGGCGGCGAGCTTCGCCGTTTCGCTGGCCGCGGTGTACATCCCCTGGGCGCCGCTGCGTTTTGTGCTCGCGGCGCTGCCGGGGCTTGTTTTCCTGCAGGCAAAGCCCTGTTTTCCGCTGGCCTTTTCGGCGCTGGCCTGGCTGTACCTGATCCTGGTGCTGACGGCGGGGCGCTTCAGCGTATGGCTGGAGGGCTATCGCCGCAGCTTCCGGGTCATGCTGTGGACCTGCATTCTTTCGATGCTCTGCAGCATCCTGCTCAACATGATCCAGCCTGGCGTGACGATGATTCTGCCGGGCACCAGCTATTCGCTGGCTTTCCTCTGCCTGGGTGTGGTTGCGATGCGCAAGCTGCAGATGAACGCAGAGATGAGCCTGCGCTGGAACCTGGCCAACAACTTCGTCACGGTAGGCGTCCCGCTGGTCGCCGCCGGCTGCTCGTGGCTGCTCTGGCGGCTGCTGCTTCTGCTCAGGCCCATCGGCGTTTCTCTGCTCCCCCTGTTGAAGCGCCTCCTTGCCGCGCTGATCAATGCCCTTTTCCCGATCAATCCGGAGGCGTTTGATTCCATGCCTACACCGACGCCGGAGCCCACGCTGTCCCCGGCGGAGGAGGCGATCGTGGAGCCGGGATGGGAGACTCCCACTCCGCAGATAGACTTTGACTTCGAATTCGATCCCGCGGTGCTCGAGAAGGCCCGGAGGATCGGCATTTTCGCGCTGCTGGCGCTGCTTTTGATCGTGCTGGTGATCCTGATCCTGCTCCGGGTCCGCCGCAACCGCGCCAAGGCCTTCGAGGAGATCCCCTACGAGGAAGCGGAGGATGGCGTTCTCGTCCGAAAGCGGAAAAAGGCGGAGAGCATCTTTGCCCGTTCCGACGTCAAGGATATCCGGGTCCTTTACCGGAAATACATGCAGCTGATGCGGAAACGGGGGGTTCTCATCCGGAAGGACAGCACCTCCCGGGATATTCTGGACGAGGCCGAGCAGATCAGCCTCTCGCCCGCCGCGCGGCGGCTGCGCGAGCTGTATCTCGCTGCGCGCTATGGCGACAGCGCGGCCGTCGGCCGCGACGAGGTGCTGGAGGCGCAGAGCTGCTATGAGGAGATCCGGAGAGAGGATAGCCGGAGAAGCAAAAGCTGAATCGAGCATCGATCGACGGCGCGGCGGACGAAAGTCCGCCGCGCTGAGACTGTCGGCGGCACAGCAGGGAGACGGGCAAAATGAGCGGAGAAGGATCGAAGAGGCGCGGCAGCCTCCTTGCTGCGATCCGAGAGAAAAAGGAGCAGCGTCCTCCCGCGGAGGAGCGCGGAAAGCGGGACGAGCGCTTTCCGCGGGAAAACCCGAATAAAGTCTGCCGTTTCAGGCAAAAATAGGCTTGCAAACCTATTTTTGTTTGGAGGTTGAGAGTATGAACAGCAGCAGCTCCGGCGAATGGCTGGAGAGATTTTTCGCGGGAAAGGGCTTCTACATCGTGCTTTTCCTGTGTGCGGCAGTGATCGGCGGCTCCGTGTGGATGATGGCCTCCGGCGGAGGGACCGGGGACGAAGAGCGCGTGGAGGTCAGCAGCAGCGAGACGGGCGTGTGGCAGGAGGAGATCGTTCCGCCCCAATGGGAGAGTCAGCCTGTCATCCGGGAGGACCCGGAGGAGACCGTGGAGGTCTTTGAGGAAGAGGAGACGGAGGAGCCGGTGGCGGAGGTCTTTCACGAGGAGCCTGCGCCGGTGAATCCCAATTACGCCTGGCCCCTGCAGGGGGAACTGGACCGCATCCACGATCCGGAGACCCTGCGCTATGACGAAACGCTGGGCGACTGGCGCACCCACCAGGGCATCGACATCCTGGCGCCTCTGGGCGAGACCGTTACCGCCGCCCACGCCGGCAGCGTGGAGAGCGTGGTGAAGAGCGACCTGCTGGGCACGGTGGTGACCGTGAGCCACGGCGACGGCTTCCGCACGGTCTACGCCAACCTGGAGGAGAACCCCGCCGTGCAGGTGGGAGACTGGGTGGAGCCCGGCAGCCTCATCGGCACCGTGGGGGAGAGCGCCCTGAGCGAGATCAGCCAGCAGAGCCATCTGCACTTCGCGGTGACCTGCAACGGCGTGAATCAGAATCCGCTGGCCTATCTGCCGGCATGAAAAACAACAGGCTGTGAAGCGCACGCTTCGCAGCCTGTTGTTTTTCAGCCTGTCGACAAAGCCAAAGGCTTTGCCGACAGGAAAGGCTTCAGCCTGCTGCGCGCACTCGCTTGCGTGAGACGCTCGCACACTTGCAGGCTGCAAAGTGTGTTTTCCCAGGTACACGCCCTCGGAAAACACGGATTGAACTATTTTTTTCGCCTTCCGAGGCGAAAAACTCGGTGAGACCTTTCCCTTGCCTCGAGTTTTTCTGTACATTGAAACCGGGGGAGCATGTTCTCCCCCGGTTTTGCTGCTGAAAACATCGACTCTGCCGGTGATTTCAGTGGCCCACGTGCTCGTGGAGCTCCTCCTCGTCCATGTCCCGGAAGTCCTCCGGATCGTAGGCGATGCCGTTTTTGTCGTAGTAGTCCTTCACGGCGGCGCGGACGGCCTGCTCGGCCAGCACGCTGCAGTGGAGCTTGTGCACGGGCAGCCCGTCCAGCGCCTCCACCACGGCCTTGTTGGAGAGCTCCAGGGCCTCCTTCACGGTCTTGCCCTTGATGAGCTCGGTGGCCATGGAGCTGGTGGCGATGGCGCTGCCGCAGCCGAAGGTGTTGAACTTCACGTCGGTGATGACCTGGTTCTCGTCGATCTTCAGGTACATGCGCATGATGTCGCCGCACTTGGCGTTGCCCACCTCGCCGATGCCGTCAGCGTCGTCGATCTGCCCCACGTTCCGGGGATTGCGGAAATGATCCATTACTTTTTCACTATAGAGTGCCATGATCGTCTATCCTCCATATTTATTGTATTCAGTCCAAGGGATAGCCCTTCGCCCTGTTGTGGACACCGGGCCTCCGCATCCCCCGTCTCCTAAAAACTAAAAACTAAAAACTAAAAACTAAATGAGATGCTGCCGCTGGCCCTTCTGCAGCTCGTCCCACACCGGGGACATGCCCCGCAGGTAGGAGACCACTTTGGGCACGGTCTCGATGATATGGTCGATCTCCTCCATCGTGTTGTACTCCCCGATGCTCAGGCGCAGGGAGCCGTGAGCCACCTCGTGGGGCAGGCCGATGGCCAGCAGCACGTGGCTGGGGTCCAGGGAGCCGGAGGTGCAGGCGCTGCCGGAGGAGGCGCAGATCCCCGCATCGTCCAGCATCAGCAGCAGGCTCTCCCCCTCGATGCCCTCAAAGCACATGTTCACCGTGCCGGGGACGTGCTTTTCCAGGCTGCCGTTGATTTTGCTGTGGGGGATCTTCGAGAGCTCGGCAAAGAGCTTGTCCCGCATGGGAATGATCTTCGCGGTGTTCTCCTCCATATGGGCGCAGCTCTCCTCCAGAGCCGCCGCCATGGCCACGATGCCGGCCACGTTCTCGGTGCCGGCCCGCTTGCCCCGCTCCTGAGCGCCGCCCTCGATGATGTTGCTCAGCACCATGCCCTTGCGGGCGTAGAGGGCGCCCACCCCCTTGGGGGCGTGGAACTTGTGGCCGGAAATGGCCAGCATGTCGATGTTCATGGCCTTCACGTCGATGGGCATGTGGCCCGCGGCCTGGACGGCGTCGCAGTGGAAGGGGATCTTCTTTTCCCGGCAGAGGGCGCCGATCTCGGCGATGGGCTGGACGGTGCCGATCTCGTTGTTTGCGAACATGACGGTCACCAGGGCCGTGTCCTCCCGGATGGCGGCCTCCAGATCCTCCAGACGGACCACCCCGTCCTCGTGCACATCCAGCAGCGTGACCTCAAAGCCCTCTTTTTCCAGCTTTTTCAGGGTGTGCAGCACGGCGTGGTGCTCGAACTTGGTGGAGATCAGGTGCTTTTTGCCCTTCCGGGCACCCAGGCGGGCGGCGGAGACGATGGCCTGGTTGTCGGCCTCGGAGCCGCCGGAGGTGAAATAGATCTCCCGGGGATCGGCGTTGAGGCAGCGGGCCACGGTCTCCCGGGCCTGCTGCAGGGCCTCCTGGGCCTTCTGGCCGAAGGAGTATAGGCTGGAGGGGTTGCCGTAATTCTGTGTCAGGTAGGGCAGCATGGCCTCCAGAGCGGTCTTGGATACGCTGGTGGTGGCAGCGTTGTCGGCGTAGACAAACATAAACAATCATCCTTTCCATATAGGCTCCCCTGCCTGAGGGGAGCTGGCACAGCGCGTCTCACGCAAGCGCTGTGACTGAGGGGTATTGTAAGACAGGGCAGTACTATCGCCACTTTTGCCCGGTGAGCAGGTCCTCCAGGCTCACGGTTTTCAGGTAGGCGTTGGTGATCTCGTCCAGCTCCTTCCACATGGGGATGGTCAGGCAGGCGGCGGCCCGGTCGCACTGGATGCTGCCGTCCTTGATGCAGGAGACGGGGGCCAGATTGTCCTCAATGGAGCGGAGGATCTCCTCCACGGTGTAGGCGGCGGGGGCTTTGCTCAGCCGATAGCCGCCCTCCTTGCCCCGGCTGCTGTCCAGCAGCTCCGCCTTTTTGAGGCTGCCCACGATGGACTCCAGATACTTCATGGAGATGCCCTGCCGCTCAGCCACGGTTTTCAGCGAAATATAACCGTCCTCCGGATGTTGGGCCAGGTCCAGCATCACCCGCAGGGCATAGCGCCCCTTGCTGGTGATATTCAAAACGAATTCCCCCTTTTCTACTAGGGTATTACCAAAGTTGAATATACCATGGATTTAGTAGGAATTAAATAGACAATGTACAGGACCGTGTACAAGAACGAAAAAGGGAGAGAAGGGAATGTTGAAATGGGGAGGACGGAGTGATATGATACTGTCATCGGCAAAGAAGCATAGGGAGGAGAAGCATAATGACAGAGTACTTCAGAAGGACGGACAACAGGCCGCTGCGACGCATGGCCTGGCTGCTGGCGATGGCGCTTGTGCTGACGCTGTTTCTCAGCTGTCCCGGGCGCACGGCAGAGGCGGAGGTGGAAAATGACCCGGGAGAGAGCGAAAGCGAATGGTGTGATATCCGGGACCTTATCCTGGGGGAGGGCTATACCATCGCCCTGCGGAAGGACGGAAGAGTGCTGTACACGGGAAAAGAGTTTCCCGGCATCAAGGAGCGGATCGCCGGCTGGGAGCAGATCGAACGGATCGAATTGCAGGGCTTTGGACGATACCTGGTCGGTTACCGGGAGGACGGCTCCATCCGGCTGGAGCTGCTGTTCGACCCGGAGGAATACGGGAGCTCCGATCATTGGACAGAGGAGGATCTCGCCTCCTGGAGCGGCGTGACACAGATGATCCTGGAGGACGGCCGCGCTCTGGGGCTGACCGAAGCGGGGACGGTTTTGACTCTGCCGAGAGGGGAAGAGGATGCCGAACTCTGCCGGGAGATCTCCGAATGGACCGATATCTGCCAGATTGCCGAAGACTATTCAGGGGTCATGGGACTGCGGAACAATGGAACGGTGGCCTTCGCGGCCATCGGGGATTACGGGCGTCAGCGCAAGGCATTCTGGGAAGATGAAACCGCGGCGAAGAATATCCGGGAACTGGTGAAGTGCTTCTATACCGTATGTGCCCTTGACGAGAATGGCACCCTGATCAGTGACGGCTCCGAGCTGGGTTGGACGAACATCGAAAAGGTTTATTACGCGTCCGATTCCATGTTCGGCCTCCGCGGGGACGGCACGGTCGCGGTGTGTTTCGGCTTTTACCCGGACGATCCCCGCTTGCTGGAGGTAGCCGGTTGGGATCATATCACGGCGCTGGGCTTCGATGTTACGGGCTGGGCCAGATACCTGCCTGTGGGCCTGCG
This sequence comes from Oscillospiraceae bacterium, assembly GCA_017545165.1. Taxonomy (GTDB): domain Bacteria; phylum Bacillota; class Clostridia; order Oscillospirales; family Oscillospiraceae; genus Limivicinus. The sequence continues at coordinate 8,680 of JAFWQQ010000075.1, read as the reverse complement.
GGATGACGGAACGGTCTGCGCGGTTATGGAGGACGACGGGAACCGCTACGGCAGCTGGGACTTCACGGGCTGGACGGATGTGAAGAAGCTCTACAGCGGCACGGACTTCACCATAGGCATCCGTTCCGACGGAAGTCTGTTGGTGACGGGAGGAGAATTCGGGGGAGCGCCTTATTTGGACGAGATTGCCGGGTGGACGGATATCCGGGCCATCTATTTTATCGCCTTTCCCCGTGAAGAGTATCCCAGTCACATCGTCGGGCTGAAAACGGACGGGACCCTGGTGGCCGCGGGCGACAACAGCCTGGGCCAGTGTGACGTCGGCTGACGCGGCAGCTGCGCTGCGTGTGAAACAAATCCAAAAAGACGCCGCTGTTCGGCTTTCTCGAACAGCGGCGTCTTTTTGGCGTCTGACGGAGCGGCAGCGGCGTCAGCTCTTCCGGAAGCGGATGCTCTCCAGCATGGCGCTGAGATCCGGGTCCTTGGCCAGCTCGGGCAGGGGCGTGTCGTTGCCCTTGTCCTTGAATACCAGCACCTGCACATAGCTGTGCTCGTCCTCCGGGATGGGGATGCAGAAGCAGAGGGTGTCCCCCTCCAGGTACTTCACCGCGTCCACGCTGCCGTAGCGCACGGGGGCGAAGCTCTTGTGCTTCTCCGCCAGAGAGGCGCAGTGGGCGGCAAAGTCCTCCCCGGTGAAGTAGGCGGCGTACTCCAGCTGCAGGCTGAAGTCCTCGCCCTGAACCAGGGCCACATGGGAGTCGCTGGAATAGCTGAGGAAATCCTCCGACACCACGGCGTAGCTGAACTTGTCCCCGTCGTAGCCCAGGCTCATCTCCACGGTGGCGGCGTTCTGATAGCCGGAAATGAAGCTGTAGCTGCCGGTCTGCCAGTTGGCGGGCGGGGCCTTCTTCGTCTCGGCGGCTTTGGCGGCGGGGGCGGCCTTGGCGCCCTTCTTCTTCATCAGCAGCAGGGCGGCGGCCCCGGCGGCCAGGCCCAGGGGGGCGAGGATCGTCCATTTTTTCATGGGATCATCTCCTGATTCGTGAGTATTGTTGGTTTGGATTCAGTATACCCTATCTTTCGCCCTTTGCCAAGTCTTTTATCCCAGCGGCCGGACCCGGACCTCGCCGGAGTGGACGGAACGCTCCGAGCCGTCGGAAAGGCGCACCCGCAGGGCGTAGTCCGGCTCCAGGTCCAGCACCCGGGCCGGCTCCGGCTCCCTCCCGGGGGAGAGCAGCTCCACCTCCCGGCCCAGCACCAGGGAGCGGGAGCGGTAGGCTTCGAAGCAGTCTTCCAGGGAAACGCCGCCGCAGGAGCGCCAGAGCCGGTTCAGGATCCCGGCGGCGATGCGGCAGCGCAGCTCCGGCAGCTCCCGCTCCGGGAAAACGGCCCCGGCCACCTCCCGCAGCTCCGCCGGGAAGCCCCCGGCGGGGACCAGGGCGTTGACGCCGACGCCCACCACCGCGTAGCTCAGCTGGCCGCTTTCGCAGTCCAGGGAGGCCTCGGTGAGGATGCCGCAGACCTTTTTGCCGCCCATGAAGACGTCGTTGACCCACTTGATCTGCGCGGGTCTGCCGGAGAGCTCCTCCAGGGTCTCCGCCACAGCCGCCGCCGCGCAGGCGGTGATCTTTACGGCCTCCGCCGCCGGGAGCCGGGGCCGCAGCAGCAGGCTCAGATAGACCCCCGTGTCCTCCGGGGAGTAGAAGCTGCGGCCCATGCGGCCCCGGCCGGCGGTCTGCCGCCCGGCGACGAGGGCCAGGCCCGCGGCTTCGCCCCGGTTCGCCAGCTCCTTCAATACGGTGTTGGTGGAGCCCAGCCCCTCCTCATAGCGCAGGCGCAGGCCCGGGCCGTCCAGGTATTTTTCGATGCCCGGGGCGCTGAGCACGTCGCTTTTCGAGAGCAGCCGGTAACCCCGCCGGGGGGCGGATTCGATGAGATAGCCCTCCGCGCGCAGCTGCTCCACGGCCTTCCACACCGCCGTGCGGCTGAGGGACAGCCGGGCGGCCAGCTCCTCGCCGGAGAGGCTCCGGTCTGCGTGGGACCAGAGGAAATCCAGAACCTGATCTTTGGTCATGCGGATCGTCCTTTCTGCAGAATGGGGTAGAGCCGCTTCGTCAGCAGCGCTGCCAGGGTGAGCTTCAGCCCGTCCGGCAGCAGATAGGGCAGCACGCACCAGCCCAGGGCCGCACCCACGCTGATGGGGCCGGTGTTTCTCGTGTAGAGCAGCACGAACCAGGCGGTGCCGAAGGCGTAGCACAAGGCAAGGCCCAGGGCCATCCCCCCCAGCAGGGCCGGGAGCCTGCGCCCCAGCCTGTCCGCCGCGAGACCGGTGCAGAGCGCCGTGAACACAAAGCCCAGCAGATAGCCGCCGGTGACCCCCAGCAGGGCGCCTACGCCGCCCTTGAAGCCGGCGAAGACCGGCAGACCCACCGCCCCCAGCAGCAGATAGACGCCCACGGTCACCAGGCCCAGCCGCCAGCCGAAGAGGGCTGCCAGCAGGCACACGGCGAAGGTCTGCAGGGTAAAGGGGACGCCGGTGGGCAGCAGGGCAGGCAGGGAGATCCAGGAGCAGACGGCGATCAGCGCCGCCCCCAGGGCCGCCAGGGCCATGTCCTGCAGGGAAAAGCTTGATTTCATGAAAGGCACCTCGTGGAAAAGATGCCTCCATTATACGCCGCAGGAGAGGATTGTCAACCGTAAAAAGATCAGCAGGTTGACAATAGGGCGGTCTCCCCGCAGCGCCGAGAATCCCGACGCGCGGGCAGCGTGCGACGTTCCAAGCTTTGCTTGCTCGGCGAAAACGTAGCGACGTTGCGCATTCAGCGGGAGGGGCAAGGTCGCCCCTACGGGGGCGGACGAGACGTCGGCGCGGGATGTCGGCTTGCCTCCCTCTTAGTAGATGACTAATCTGAAGACTTGTATATTCACCTCCTTCTATCGCGTTGAAATCTATGGCAACATATACCCGTATAGATATTAGTCAGACTGCTATTAACCTGAAAAATGACATGGAGCACAGCAAGCACAGTCACCCAAAAAGGACTCAAGTGAAATAATTAATCATCGATCTTGTTCAGTCAATTAATTGTCTTGACAAGACAATACGGATGTGCTATAGCGCAGTTGTCTTAATAAGACAACTGCGGGCGGAGAAATCTCCTCCCTCTTTTCTCCCTCGCAAATTGTCTTAATAAGACAATTAACGTTCTTGCCCTGTTATACATGAACTCTTCAGGTGGCTCGCGAAGAGTTCTTTGATCACAGGAAGAAAAGAAAAAACTGTTGAGAGAAAGAAAGGAGAAATCATGCGTAAAATCAGTAAGACTATCTTATCGCTTCTGCTGGCTCTGGTCATGCTGCTGCAGCTTGTGCCGACAACGGGCGGCGTCGCCTGAGCAGAGGACAGCAGCACGCCGGTAAGCGCACAGAACGAAAGCGGTTCGGAGGCGGAAGCCCTGATTCTTCCGGCGGGCGAGATCCCGGACAAGAGATAAGCAAACATCAAGCATTTCCGTATGACAGACGGAAGCAACATGGCCGTGGTCTATCCTGCGGCGGTTCATTTTGAAGAAAACGGGGATTGGGCCGAGATCGACAACCAGCTGGAGCTGCGGGACGATGCGGAAGGCGGGCAAGTCTATGTCAACCGTCGGAACAGCTTTGGCGTGTCGCTGCCAGCCGCTCTGGACAAGGAGAGCTGGTTCGGCGTCTCAACCGGCGGACACAGCCTGTTTTTCCGCCTGCTGGGGGTGCAGGAAAGCGAGGCCGCTGTTGCGGAGGAGCCGAAGCCCTCGGAAGACCCTCTTGAGCGGGCCGTATCCGTTCATTACGACAGCGCGGTCCTCTACACCGACGCCCTGCCCGGATCTGAGCTGCGATATGACTTGGGCGGGCAGTCGCTGAAGGAGACGATCTGTTTCTCCGCTCTCGAATTCGTGCCGGAGGAGCTTTCCTATGAGATCCGGGCGGAGGGTCTGCAGGCCGAATGGGGAAAAGACGGCGAGATCCTCTTCCTCGCGGAGGACGAGGCGGTCTTCCGGCTCCCCGCTCCCTTCCTGGAGGACTGCGGGGGCGAGAGCCTCGGGGCCGTGGCTGTAGAGCTGAAGGAACTGGGCGAAGGACGCTTTCTTCTGCGATATACCCCGGAGCGGGACTGGCTGGAGGCGGAAGAGCGCTGCTGGCCGGTGACCCTGGACCCGGTGTTCAGCAACGAGTCGGCCACCAACTACTACCGGGACAGCTTTGTCTGCCACGCTTTCCCCTACACCAATTTCGGGACAGACAGATACCTAAACGTCGGCAGCACCGGCGCACAGGAGGGCGGGCAGAACACACAGAGGCGCGCGCTGATCAAGCACGAACAATTCCCGACGCTGGAAAGCGGGGATGTGATCGTCAAGGCAGAGCTCACCGCGTACGGCTATATGTTCGGCGCCAATACCAACCAGATCCTGGTGGAGGCGCACGCCATCACCACCGGCTGGAATTCTCTCGGTGTGAATTGGTTCAGTCAGCCTCTTTTCGAGGATGAGGTCCTGGATTTCCAGATCGTGGACTCCACGACGGAAACGACCTATACCTGGGATGTGACCGGCGCCGTGCAGCGCTGGTACAACGGCGCCGCTTCGATCAAGGGCTCCCTGGCCAACGAGGGCTTTATGCTGAAATCCCCGCTGGAAAGCGATCCCTCTCCTGTCCAGGCCAAATTCAGATCCTCGGATAAGAACGACTTCCTCTATTGGCCCAAGCTGTTCCTCTACTATCGGAACACCACGGGGCTGGAGAGCTACTGGGACTATACCGGCGCGGGAGCGGGCAGAGCCGGGACGGTTTCCGCCAACAACTTCACGGGCAATCTGGTGGTCAGCCGCAGCGACATGGGCTATTCCGGCAACCGCATGCCCGCCAATATCGCCTTTGTCTACAACCAGAATGATTGCGCCGCGGACATCGGTTACGGCAAGGGCTGGCGCTCCGCCTATTCCCAGCGGATCGAGTATGCGCAGCACATGGGAGTTTCCTTATACAAATGGACCGACGGCGACGGCACCCGAATCTACTTCATTTATGACGACACTGCGGGCGAGTGGGTCGACGAGGCGGGCCTGGGCTATAGGCTGAGCGTCAACGCCGCCGGCTATACCATCACCGACCGGGACGACAACAGTCTGGGCTTTGACGCCAAGGGCCGTCTGGTCTCCATGACGGACAAGCTATCCAACACGCTGGGCATCACGTATACGGAGAGCGGCACCGCCAATCTGCGCATCAGCCGGATCACGGACGGCGTGGGCCGCGTCTACGATTTCAGCTACAGCAACAATCTTCTCAGCGCGGTCGTCTACAAGGGCGCGGGCAGTACGGCCATTGAAACGGTGAGCTACAGCTACGATTCCGGAGCTTTGACCACAGTGACCTATGCGGACGGAAAGGCAGCCGGCTATGTATACGACAGCGGCAAGCTGACCGAGGCCCGGGATATCCTGCGCGGGGACGGCAGCCGCAACCGGATCAGCGTCTCCTACGAGGGGAGCCCCGCTAAGGTGACGGAGCTCAGCTATTCCGACGGCGCGACCCTGGTCAACAGCGTCAGCCTTCGCTACGGCGATCACATCACCTTTGTGACGGACAACCTGGATCGCTGGTGCGCCTATGAATTCAACAGCATGGGCAACACGGTCTCCGTATACAACCAGAAGGGGCAGGCTCTTTACGGGACTTTTGCCAACAACGACGGCAGCAGCGGCCGAGCAAATCAGCTGACCCACAGCTCCCGCCTGCAGGACACCGTGGTCAATCTTCTGGACACCCGGGAGAGGACCGGAGCCTGGTCCGAGACGGTTATGGTCCAGAGCGGCATGCCTTACAGCCTCTCCGGCGTCACGGGGGGTGGCGCGACCCTGAGCATGAGCGCGGGGAGCGAGACCCGGACCGCGGCCTCCGTCAGCGGCACGGCACGAACGGAGGTCACTCTCACGATCCCGGCGGGCGTCACCAGCCTGACGATCTCCGGCAGCGCCGGCGCTTCGGAGCTGCAGCTGGAGCAGACTGAGGCGGCCAGCCGCTACAACATGCTGAGCAACACCGACATGAGCAGCGCCTCCGGCTGGACCGGGACCAACCTGGGCAATAGCGACGGTATCCTCACCCTGGCCGACACCTGGGACAATCTCAAGGTTCCCCTCAGCGAATCGGTTTTGAAGCTTGTCGGGGTGGGCAGCCAGCCCAAGAGCTATACCCAGACGGTCTCCGTTTCCGGCAGCGCGGGAGACGATTACTCCTTTGGCGGCTGGGTGAAGTCTGAGAGCGTCCCTCTGAGCAACAAAAACGGCCCGTCCAGCACCTTGGAGCGCCACTGCGGCATCCGGGTACGGCTGCTGAACGGCAGCACGGAGGTGGACAGCAAGACCGTGGATGCCAACACCGCCTGCCCGGAATGGCAGTTTCTCTCCGGCAGCCTGCGGGCCAGCGGAGCTTACGACACAGTTGAATTTTCCTTCATCTATGAGTATAATGCCAATGTAAGCTACTTTGACGGGGCGCAGCTGTTCCGGGAGAAGTTTGCTTACGTCTACCACTATGACGGTGAAGGCCGTGTGGACAAGATCACGGACCTGGAGGGGAGGGAAACCAGCTATACCTACCGGGGGACGAGCTCGGACATTACCTCGATCACGCTTCCCGGCGGGGCGGAATATACCTACAGCTACTCCAACAGCGGCCTGCTGCAGAGCGCCGTCAGCGACACGGGGGTAACGAGCGCATATACCTACGACGCTTACGGTAATCCCACGGGCACAACGATCACCGGCGGCAACGAAAAGAGCCTGACCAGCGGCATGACCTATACCTCGGACGGGAACATGACCGCCTCCGTCACGGGCAATGACGCCGATACGGTCAGCTATACCAATGACACGGACCGTTCTCTGGTGACGAGCGTCACCGATCCGGCGAACGTGGTGACGAGCAACACCTATGACACAATGCGCCGCCCGGTCACCAGCCAGACGGGCAGCAGCGCCATCACCAACAGCTACAGCGACGATCTGCTGGTGGGCCTGAGCCATACCAACACGGCCAACACGTCCACGGACTACACGCTGGAATATACCACGGCGGAGCTGCTTGCCTCCGTTCAGGTGGGCAGCAGCTATACCCTAGTGGAGAACAGCTATAACCCGGGGACCTGGACCCTGGCGGCGCAGGACTTTGGCAACGGGGCAGGCTGGGCCTATGCGTACAGCGAGTTCGACGATCTCACCGCCCGCTGGACCACGAACGGCACCAGCGGCGTGGAGTTCCGGTACTTCTACAACAGCGAGGGCGCGCTGGCAAGGGTGGAGCAGTATGACACAATCCTCGCCGACGAGGAGATCACGGCCCGGACCTTGGTGAACACGGAGCGCTACTACTATGACACGACCGACCGCCTGATCCGGGTCTGGGAGACGGACGCAGATGGGAATCAGCATGAATTCCGCTGGACCTATGACAGCAACGACCAGGTCGTTGAGCTGGTGGAGACGGTCAACGGGCATACCTTCACCTATACCAACAGCTACAACGGAGATCAACAGCCCACCCAGAGCAGCTATGGCGATATCCAGAAGGGCTTTAGCTATGACGGGCTGGGACGCCTGAGCCAGAGCACGGTAAGCAGCAGCAACAGTCCGGTGCTGACCACCAACTACAGCTACCGGGATCTGGACGCGACGCGGACCACCACGCAGGTCTCCGCACTGCAGAACAGCTACGGCAACCAGAACGAAAACCTGACATACACCTACAATGTCCGGGGCAACATCTCCTCGGTCAGCGATGGGACGCACACGACTCTCTACGAGTACGACGCGCTGAACGAGCTGGTGTGGGAAAAGAACGCGGAAGAAGAGAAAGCCTGGCACTACAGCTACGATCTGGGCGGGAACATTCTCAGCAAGGAGGAGTACGGCTACCAGAACGGGGTGGTAAGCAGTACGCCTTTATCCACCGTCAACTACACCTACGGGGATGCGAATTGGCCGGATCTGATGACGGCGTACGACGGCAGCCCGATCAGCTATGACGGGATGGGCAACCCGACGAGCTACCGGGGCTGGAGCTTCACCTGGCAGGGCGGACGGCAGCTCAAGAGCGCAAGCGAGGGCACGACCAGCCTGAGCTTTGTCTACAACGAGTCCGGCCTGCGGACGGAGAAGACCGTCGGTAGCACGAGCCGCCGCTACGTTTACCGGGGCAGCGCTCTGGTTGCGGAGATCACGGACGATTACGAGCTGTACTTCCACCACGACGCCAACGGCGGGATCGTCGGCTTCACCTATGTCTCCGGCAACACGCAGGCGGAGTACTTCTACCGCAAGAACCTCCAGGGTGATGTCATTGGCATTGTGGACTCCACCGGCGCATCGGTGGCCGAATACCGCTACGACGCCTGGGGTCAGATCACCAGCGCCACTGGCACCATGGCCAGCGTCAACCCCATCCGCTACAGGGGCTACTACTACGACGCCGAAACGGGGCTCTACTATCTCCACAGCAGGTATTATGATCCGGAGATCGGGCGGTTCATCAATGCAGACGCCTTTGCCAGCACCGGGCAGGGGATACTTGGGGTGAATATGTTCGCGTACTGCGGGAACGAGCCGGTAGATGGCACTGACCCAGACGGCCTATTTGT
>JAFWQQ010000028.1 GCA_017545165.1 Oscillospiraceae bacterium | reverse complement strand
TGACAGTTTTCGTACCAAGTGAAGTCTTTCAACCCAATCCACCAAGTCAGCGGATTTCGTAAGAGACTTCAAAAGTTCGGAAAACTATCGTCAATCGTCAATCGTGCGAACGACTCAGGCCTTGCGGACCTTGTCGATGTGGCGGGTGAGGTCCAGCATCTTGTTGGAGAAGCCCCACTCGTTGTCGTACCAGGCGACCAGCTTGACGAAGTGCTCGTTCAGGGCGATACCGGCCTGAGCGTCGAAGATGGAGGTGTGGGGATCGGTGCGGAAGTCGGAGGAGACGACCTGGTCGTCCACATACTCCAGAACGCCCTTCATGGGGCCTTCGGCGGCGGCCTTCATGGCGGCGCAGATCTCAGCATAGGTGGCGGCCTTCTCGAGACGGAAGGTCACGTCGACCACGGACACGTCCGGAGCGGGGATACGCATGGACATACCGGTGAGCTTGCCGTTGAGCTCGGGGATGACCTTGCCGACGGCCTTGGCAGCGCCGGTGGAGGAGGGGATGATGTTGTTGTAGATGGAGCGGGCGCCGCGCAGATCCTTCTTCTTGGGGAAGCCGTCCACGATGGCCTGGGTGGCGGTGGAGGCGTGCACGGTGGTCATCAGGCCCTCGACAACGCCGAAGTTGTCATTGACGACCTTGGTGATGGGGGCCAGGCAGTTGGTAGTGCAGGAGGCGTTGGAGACGAACTGCATATCGGGGGTGTACTTCTCCAGGTTGACGCCGCAGACGAACATCGGGGTGTCGTCCTTGGCGGGGCCGGACATGACGACGACCTTGGCGCCGGCGTCGATATGAGCCTGAGCCTTGACCTTGTCCAGATACACGCCGGTGCACTCCAGCACGTACTCCACGCCCAGCTCGCCCCAGGGGATCAGGGTGGCGTCGCGGTAAGCCTTGTCGGAGAGGACCTTGACGACCTTGCCGTTGACGGTGACGGTGCTGTCCTCATCGTTGCCGACGACTTCGCCGTCGAAGCGGCCATGGACGGAATCGTACTTCACGCAGTAAGCAATGTGGCTGGCGGGATGGCCGGGGGCGTTGATGGCGACGACCTCGATGTCGTCAGACTTGATGGCGGCGCGGAACGCCAGGGAGCCGATGCGGCCGAAGCCATTGATACCGACTTTGATCATGAATGTATCCTCCAATTTTATAAAATTTTTGCAGATATTGGTCTGGGAAATGCTTCCAAGCCCGGGAAATGCCTCGGAAGCGTTATCATTTTAACATATACTATCCATAAAAATCAAGTTGCCGCGCTTACTATTTTATCCGAAATTATGCCGAAATTTTCACAGCAAACGGGGCTTTTTCCCCGCCGAACTTGTATATATTGTCGAGCCGTGGTAAAATCGGAGGCATAAAACAGATTTCGCCCGCCAGGGGCGGAGAACAGGAGGGTCGCAATGGCGGATATCGAAGAGAAGCTGCTGGCGATGAGCGAGGAGGGCGCCGTGCTGGTGCGGACGGGCCGGGTGGTCTATGCCAATGCCGCGGCCAGGGACGCGCTGGGAGAGGACTGTGCGGGCAAACGGGTCGACGCCCTGTTCGGCGATCTGGTCAACGGCGTGCAGGCCTCTGCCTATCTCGCCCAGATCCAGCTGGGGCAGCGGCCCTATATGCTGCGCATCTCCAAGCTTGAAAAGGAACAGATCTTTTTCCTGCATCCCCAGGAGGATCTTCCGGCGGTGCTGAACCAGCCCTACCTCTACGCTTTGCGCAGCGCCCTGATGAATTTGGGCCTGGCCGCGGAGCAGATCCGCACCCGGGCGGAGCAGAGCGGGGACCAGGCGCTGCTGGAGCATTTGCGCGTGGTCACCCGCAGCCAATACCAGATCCTGCGGCTGCTGAACAACGCCTCTCTGGTCCTGGACCTCTCCCAGGGGGAGCAGCCGCTCTCGGCCCGGGTCTTTGATCTGAGCGCCCTGTGCTCCTCCATCCTGGAGGCCTCCGCGGCGGTGACGCCCCAACTGCGCTTTGAAAACCGCTGCGGACACGGGATCCTGATAAAGGCCGACCCCCGGATGATCACCACCATGATGATGAACCTGCTGTCCAACGCCATGCACCACGCCAAAAACTGCAGCCGGATCGCGGTGAGCCTGCTGGAGTCTGAGCGCAGCGTGGTCCTGGCTGTGGACGACGACGGCTGCGGCATCCCGCCGGAGGAGCTGCCCCGGGTCTTTGACCGCTATCGCCACGGCTTCCGGATCGACCAGATGAACAAGGGGCCCGGTCTGGGCCTCACCGCCGCCCGGCTGGTGGCCCGGCTCCACGGCGGCGCGCTGCTGCTGGAGAGCCGCCCGGACCAGGGCACCACCCTGCGCGTCTCCCTGCAGCGGAGCGGGCCGGAGCCTCTGCGGGCTCCGGAAACGGAGCCGGTTCTGGAGATGAGGGATCTGCTGATCGGGCTGGCGGACTGCCTGCCAGCGGAATGCTTCGGCGAGCTTTATCTGGACTGATACGAAAACCCAATAGAAATCAGACCGTCTTTGCGGCCAGATTTGTGCCATGCGTCGTTGCTTCCCTTGACCACATATCTTCATCATGCTCTGCGGGAAGCGCCTCGCCTGACACAAATCTGTCTCGCAAATCTTTGTCTTCTTCTTATCGGGTTTTCGAATGAGCTCGCCTTTCCCTCTGTACAAACGAAGGAAACCGTGATAAACTGAAAGATAGAACAAACGCGGAAAGGAGGCCCCCTTCCGATGAAAAAGAAGAAAACCCTGAGCAAGGCCGTCGGCGTCGGGCTCAGCGCGGCGGCGGTCTCCGCCATGCTGACGGGCTGCACCTGGCTCCCCTGGCTGAACAGGCCGGTAAGCGTCTACGGTCCGCCGGAAGAGATGGACCCGAATTATGACCCGGACCAGGAGATCGCCGAGACCGTCTACGGTCCGCCGGAATGGTTCGAGCCCGGCGACAACGAGCCCATCGACGTCTACGGTCCGCCCCCCGGCGATGACGACTACGACCCCGGCGAGGAGATCCCCGCCCCGGTCTACGGCCCGCCGGAGTGGTATGGGCCGGAGCCCGTCACCCCCACCCCGGGAGAGAATCCATGAGGAGCGTCAAGGAGCGGCACATGGACCAGCTGGAGGCCTATGTCCGCGGCCTCTACCGGAAGCCCCAGCTGCGGCAGCTCTTTCTGGAGCTGACCCTGCAGTGCAACGAGCGCTGCTTTCACTGCGGCAGCTCCTGCACCCCCCAGCGGCCGGAGGATCTGCTGAGCCTGGAGGAGTACAAGGCCATCCTGGATCAGGTGAAGGAGGACTTTGACCTGGGTCGGCTGCAGCTGTGCATCACCGGCGGCGAGCCTCTGCTGCGGCCGGATTTCTTTGAGATCCTGGGCTATGCCCACGAGCTGGGCTATCACTGGGGCATGACCAGCAACGCCACCCTCATCACGCCGGAAGTGGCCCACCGCCTGGCGGAGGTGGGGATGGACACCATCTCCGTCTCCATCGACGGGCTGCCGGAGACCCACGACATGCTCCGGGGCACCCCGGGCGGCTATGAGCGGGCCATGCGGGGCATCCAGGCCCTGATCGACGAGAAGGTCTTCAAGGCCGTGCAGGTGACCACGGTGGTGAACCACGAGAACATCGGCGAGCTGGACGCTCTCTTTGCCATCATGGACAAGCTGGATATCGATTCCTGGCGGGTCATCAATCTGGAGCCCATCGGCCGGGCCCTTCAGTGGCCCTCCCGGATGCTGACCGAGGAGGACTATCTGCGGCTCTTCTCCTTCATCCGGGACAAGCGCCTGCAGGGCTACCCGGTGGAGTACGGCTGCAGCCATTACTTAGGACCGGCCTGGGAGCGGGAGCTGCGCAGCTGGTACTGGATGTGCAACGCCGGGATCTACACCGCCAGCATCATGGCCAACGGCGATATCGGCGCCTGTCTGGACATTGAGCGCCGGCCCGAGACCATCCAGGGCAACATCCGCCAGAGCCGTTTCAAGGACGTGTGGGACAATCGCTTCGAGCTGTTCCGGCGGGACCTCTGCGAGGGTTCCTCGTTCTGCGCCGGCTGCGAGCACGCCGGCCACTGCCGGGGCGACGCCCACCACAGCTGGGATTACGACAAAAACGAGCCCCTGCTCTGCTTCAAAAAGCTGCTGTTCTGACAAAAGGGACCGTCCTTCCGGACGGTCCCTGTAGGCTGTCGACAAAGCCTTAGGGCTTTGCCGACAGGAAGGGCTTCAGCCTGCTGCGCGCACTCACTTGCGTGAGACGCTCGCACACTTGCAGGCTGCAAAGTGTGATTCCCGAGGTACACGCCCTCGGGAATCACTTATTATATTTTATTTTTCGCCTTTCGAGGCGAAAAACTCGGTGGGACCTTTTTTGTCTTTGCTTTGTCTACTGTCTGAAGGGCCCGTCCTTCCGGACGGTCCCTGAGATCATTTTCAGTTCTCCTTGTCGGCCAGGTGGAGCAGCTCCCGGGAGATGTGGCAATAGCCGCCGGGGTTCTTGTCCAGATACTTCTGGTGGTACTCCTCCGCCGGGTAAAAGTTCTCCAGAGGCCGGAGCTCCACCTCCAGAGGCTGCCTGTACTTTTCCTGCTCCAAGGCGTAGCGCGCCCGGATCTCCGGCACTTGGTCCTCCTCGGTGTAGTAGATCCCGGTGCGGTACTGGATCCCCTTGTCGCCCCCCTGGCGGTGGTAAGAGGTGGGGTCCACGGTGAGGAAATACCAGTCCAGCAGCTGGGTCAGGCTCACCCGCTCCGGATCGTAGTCGATGCGGACGGTCTCGGCGTGGCCGGAGCTGCGGCAGACCTCCTGATAACTGGGGTTTTCCGTGGGGCCGTTGGCATAGCCCACCTGGGTGAATACAACGCCCTCGAACTGATCGAAAAACTTCTGGGTGCCCCAAAAGCAGCCCCCGGCCAGATAGATGCTTTTCACGGACATGCGCTCGCCTCCTGCATTTTTTCATACGATTAACCAATAAGACGGCTTAAGGCAGCGGCCGCAGAGAATACTTGGTGTATTGTCAAGGCCGGTAACAAAGCATGGCACAAATCCGGCCAAAGATTTCAAGCTGTTCTATTGGTTGATAGTATAAGTGTAGCACAAGCAGCCCCAGGGCGCAAGGAAAATGCAGAAGGCTCTTGACAGTTTAGCGTGCTAGTGTTATGATGCGTCTCAGAAACCGATGAGCAGGAGAAGTACTCCGCAGCAGCGCTTCCTTTCAGAGAGCCGCCGGACGGTGCGAGGCGGCAGAGGCACAGCGGAGGAATGGCCCTGCGAGGGCAAACAGAACGGGGGCTCTCCCCCTCAGTATGGGCGACGGAGTTGGCGATCCGTTATCATAAGGCCGCCGTGTGTTGGCACGGTAAAGTGGGCGCGTTCGCGTCAAGCCGGGTGGTACCGCAGGAGTGTTGTGCTCTTGTCCCTGCATCATTTTGCAGAGGCAAGGGTTTTTTCTTTGCCTCCAGCGTATGGAAAGGAGCGTTTCCCATGAAAAACGAAAAGATCCCCTACAAAATCTATCTCTCCGAGGACGAGCTGCCGCGGGCCTGGTACAATCTGCGATCGGACATGAAGCAGAAGCCCGCTCCCCTGCTGAACCCGGGCACCGGTCAGCCCCTCAGCGCCGAGGAGCTCAGCGCCGTGTTCTGCCGGGAGCTGGTGGAGCAGGAGCTGGACGACGACACGGCCCTGATCCCCATCCCCACGGAGATCCGGGATTTCTACAAGATGTACCGGCCCTCCCCCCTGGTGCGGGCATACTGCCTGGAGCAGGCCCTGGACACCCCGGCCCGGATCTACTACAAGTTCGAGGGCAACAACACCAGCGGCAGCCACAAGCTGAACTCCGCCATCGCCCAGGCCTACTACGCCAAGCGGCAGGGGCTCAGAGGCGTCACCACCGAGACCGGCGCCGGCCAGTGGGGCACGGCCCTGTCCATGGCCTGCGCTTATCTGGGGCTGGACTGCAAGGTGTTCATGGTGAAGGTGAGCTATGAGCAGAAGCCCTTCCGCCGGGAGGTCATGCGCACCTACGGCGCCCAGGTCACCCCCTCGCCCTCGAACACCACGCAGGTAGGCCGGAAGATCCTGGCGGAGTTCCCGGACACCACCGGCTCCCTGGGCTGCGCCATCTCCGAGGCCGTGGAGGCGGCCGCCGCGGAGCCCGGCTATCGCTATGTGCTGGGCAGCGTGCTGAACCAGGTGCTGCTGCACCAGAGCGTCATCGGCCTGGAGGCCAAGGCCGCCCTGGACAAATACGGCGTCAAGCCCGATCTCATCATCGGCTGCGCCGGCGGCGGCTCCAACCTGGGCGGCCTGATCGCCCCCTTCATGGGGGAGAAGCTCCGGGGTGAGCAGGACTACCGCATCCTCGCGGTGGAGCCCGCCTCCTGCCCCAGCTTCACCCGGGGCGTCTTCGCCTACGACTTCTGCGATACCGGCATGATCTGCCCGCTGGCCAAAATGTACACCCTCGGCAGCTCCTTCATCCCCTCGGCCAACCACGCCGGCGGTCTGCGCTTCCACGGGATGTCCCCGGTGCTGAGCCAGCTCTATCACGACGGCTTTCTGGAGGCCCGGGCGGTGGAGCAGCGCTCCGTCTTCGCCGCCGCGGAGCAATTTGCCCGCTGCGAGGGCATCCTTCCCGCGCCGGAGAGCGCCCACGCCATCCGCGCCGCCATCGACGAGGCCCTGGCCTGCCGGGAGACGGGGGAGGAAAAGACCATCCTCTTCGGTCTCACCGGCACCGGCTATTTCGACCTGGTGGCTTATCAGAAGTACAACGACGGCCAGATGAGCGACACCATCCCCACCGACGAGGAGCTGGCCCGCAGCATCGAGGCTCTGCCGAAGGTCCCCGAAATCTGAAATCCGATACGAAATCAGCAAGGGCGCATTGCAAAATGTGCCCTTGCCTTTCTTTTCCGGCTGCGATACAATGAAAAAAAACACTTTGGGAGGAACTGTCCGTGATCCCTGCTTTCTATGAGACCCTGCTGTGCCAGCTGCCGGACCGGGAGCTGCGGGTGGAGCGCATCGTCAGAGGCCTGGCCTGGACTGCCGCCGTGCTGTCGAACGGCCAGACGGGCATCGCCATGCACACCCCGGGCGAGACCCGGCCCCGGATGTTCCCCACCCTGCTGGGCCTGCCCGCCGGGGAGGCCGCCCGGGCCCTGCTCTCCTGGAATCTGGAGGAGGCCGGCGAGGGCATGGCCGTGGCAAACGCCTGCTTCAACACCGAGGCACGGATCGAGGCCCTGGGCTGCCGCTATACCGGCAGCTCTCTGGAGGGCGTCGAGCTGGCCGGCCGCCGGCTGGGCTTCGTGGGCCATCTGCTGCACCACGGCGGCCTCACCGAGGAGCTGGCGGCCCGGGCCGAGAGCTATTTCATCCTGGAGCGGGAGCCCAGGGACGGGGACTACCCGGATCCCGCCTGCGAATACCTGCTGCCGGACTGCGACGTGGCGGTAATCACCGGCAGCGCCTGCGTGAACAAGACCATGCCCCGGCTGCTGGAGCTGGCGAAGCACGCCCAGATCATCCTCACCGGCCCCACGGTGCCTCTGTGCCCGGCGCTGCTGGACCTGGGGATCCGCCGCCTGAACGGCAGCGTGGTCACAGACCGGGAGGGCCTGCTGGAGCAGATCGTGCGGGAGCGCTGCTCTCCCAACGCCTTCTCCCGCCACTTCACCTTGGGGGAATAAGATGGAAACCGTCAATCTGATCTGTACGATCCTGTTCGCCGTCCTGGTCCTATGGCTCCTGATCGAGAGCGCCTGCCGGAAAAAGGGCTTGCGGAGGCTGGTCCGGGGCCGGGAGGATCCGCTCCTGACCACAGACCGGGCTGTTGCGCTCTGGACGCTGATCGGGCTCTTCACCCTGCTGCGGCTCTTCCGCTTCGGCAGCGTTCCCGGCGGCTTCAACCAGGACGGGGCCATGGCCGCGGTAGACGCTCTGGCCCTGGCGGAGCACGGCACCGACCGCTTCGGCATGCGCCTCCCGGCCCACTTCACCGCCTGGGGCTTCGGGCAGATGAGCGTGCTGCTGAGCTGGTGCATGGTGCCCTTTTTCCGGCTCTTCGGCATGAACGCTCTCACCGCCCGGCTCCCCATGCTGCTGTGGAGCTTCGCGGGCATGGCCGCGGCCTATGCTTTTCTGCGGCGGCTCCTGTCCCGCCGGGCGGCGCTGCTGGGGCTGCTGTTTCTGAGCATCTGCCCCTGGCACTTCATGCAGAGCCGCTGGGCCCTGGACTGCAATCTCCTGCCCCATGTCTTTCTCGCGGGCTTCGCCCTGCTCTATTTGGGGGCGGACAAGCGGGCCGCCCTCTACGGCTCCATGGTCTTCTTCGCCCTGAGCATGTACTGCTACGGCCTGGCCTTTCTGTCGGTCCCCCTGTTCCTGCTGCCGGCCTGCATCCTGCTGCTGTGGGGAGGCTTTATCCGCTGGTGGGACGCGCTGCTGTGTGCGCTGCTCTATTTCGGCCTCTCCTTCCCCATCTACGGCACCATGCTTATCAACGCCATGGGCTGGGAAACGGTGGAGCTGCCCTTCGTCACCATGCCCTTTTTCCCCGGCAGCACCCGGGCCAACGACATGGTCTTTTTCGTCGAGGAGCCCCTGAAACAGCTGGCGGAAAACGCCAAAGCCCTCTGGAACGTGGGCTTTGTCCAGGGACCGGACCTGAGCTGGAACGCCATCGACGGCTTCGGCACCGTCTACCGCTGCTCCTGGCCTCTGCTGCTCTTGGGTCTGGGGCTCAGCGCAGTCCGGGCCTTCCGGGCCAAGGACAAGCGCGTCCGCCTGGGCTATGGACTGCTGCTGTTCTTCTGGCTCTGCGGCCTGGCGGTGGGGCTCTGCGCCAACAACGTGAACGTGAACCGGCTCAACATCCTCTTTTATGCCCATGTGCTGTTTCTCATCGTGGCCATGGAGAGCCTGCTGCAGTTTCGCCGTCTCATCGCCCTGCCGCTGCTGGGAGCCTATGTGCTGGCCGCCGCCTTCTTTTTCCACAGCTACTTCGGCCCCTGGGCGGAGCGGATCTCCGACACCTTTTACCAGGACTTCCTCTGCGCCGTGGAGAGCGCCGGGGAGCAGGACTTTGACCGCTATGTGATCACGCCGGACGTGCAGTATCCCGGCAGCCGCCAGACCAGCGAGATCCTCACCCTGTTCCAGCTGCGCCTGGACGCTGAATACTTCCAGGGTAAGACCAACGAGCCCCTCCCCTACCGGGAGCGCTTCCAATACCGCAATCTGACGCCGGAGGATCTGGCTTCTCCCGAAGAAGGGACCTGCTGGGTGCTGAAGCGCAGCGCCCTGCCCGCCCTGCCGAGCGGCTGGCAGGTCCAGGACTGCGGAAGCTATGTGATTCTCTTCTATGGAGGCTGACTATGGAGATTTTTGAAGAACGCTGCCCGGTCCCCCAGGAGGGCATGAGCCCCGGGGACCTGTTCCGTCTGATCCAGAAGCTCTCCGGCGAACACTGCCGGGCCATCGGCTACGGCGAGAAGGTCATGGAGGAAAAGGGCCTGATGTGGGTCATCACCCGCCACGCCGTGCGCCTGCTCCGGCCGCTGGAGCCCGGCGAGGAGCTGCTGCTGCGGACCTGGCCCGGGCCGACCCGCCACGGCATGTGCCCCCGCTGGTACCGCGTCGAGAGCGGCGAGGGGGAACTGCTGGGGACCGGCTGCGCCATCTGGTCCGTGGTGGACCGGGTCAGCCGGAAAATGGTAAACCCCGCCGAGCGGGGGGTGGAGATCGAGCCTCTGGTCAACGGCCTGGAGGGCGAACGCCCCCGGGCGCCCCAAAAGCTGCCGCTTGGGCAGAGCGCGGACTACACCGTGCCTGCGGCGGTGCTGGACGAGAACGGCCACATGAACAACACCCGCTACTACGACCTGGCCGAGACGAGCATGGGCACCCGGGGCCGCCGCCTGCGCAGCGCCCTGGCGGAGTACAGCGCCGAGGCCCGGCAGGGGGATCTGCTGCGCCTGCGCTGGGGAGAAGAGGGCGGCCTCTTCTGCTTCAGCGGCGAGAACGGTGGCAGCCCGGCCTTCCGAATGAACCTGGAGTACTGGGACTGACAATTCGAAATCCGGAATGCGGAATTCGTCCGGAGTCGAGGCCCGTACAGCGTCGGAGGCGGCAATTTTTCCCATTTTTTCGAGCCGATTCTTGGCGCTTTCGTGCATTGACAGTCTCCCCCGCGTACAACTATAATGAAACAGATTATACGACGATTTTCGATGAGCTTTGATGCCGGAGGCGAGGAATGCATCAAGACGCCATGCGCATGACGGAGGGCTCCATTCCGGAGAAGATGCTCCGTTTCGCGGCCCCTCTCTTTCTGGGGAATCTGTTCCAGCAGCTCTATAATACTGCCGACGCCCTGATCGTGGGCAACATGCTGGGCAGCGGGGCCCTGGCCGCCGTCAGCGCCACGGGCACCCTGGTCTTCCTCATCATCAGCCTCTTTGTGGGGATCTCCGCCGGGGCCGGCGTGCTGATCTCCCGCTACTTCGGCTCTCAGGACCATGAGAAGCTGGAGAAGGCCGTGCACACCAACGTGGCCTTCAGTCTGGCCGCCGGCGGGCTGATGACGATTTTCGGGGTCCTGCTCACCCCCACCTTTCTGGAGTGGATGGACACGCCCCCGGACGTGCAGGACCAGGCGGCGGACTATATCCGCATCTTCTTTGCCGGCAGCCTGGGTCTGGTGCTCTATAACGGGCTCCGGGGCATCATGCAGGCCGTAGGCGACGGGAAGAATCCCCTGAGATATCTGGTTTTCTGCTCCTGTCTGAACGTGGTGCTGGATATCGCCTTTATCGGCCTTTTCCACGCGGGCGTGGAGGGGGCCGCCCTGGCCACCATCATCTCCCAGTTTCTCAGCGGCCTGCTCTGTCTGCGCAGGCTCCTGCATACCGACGGGCCATATCGGGTGGAGCTGCGGAAGATCCGCTTCGACTGGCCCACTCTGGATCTCATCGTCCGCTACGGTCTGCCCTCCGGCATCCAGAACTCTGTGATCGCCATCGCAAACGTGGTGGTCCAGGCCAATATCAACGACTTCGGCACCATGGCCGTGGCCGGCTGCGGCGCCTATTCCAAGATCGAGGGCTTTGCCTTCCTGCCCATCACCAGCTTCACCATCTCCCTGACCACCTTTGTGGGCCAGAACCTGGGCGCCCGGGAATACCAGCGGGCCAAAAGAGGCGCCGTCTTCGGGCTGCTCTGCGCCATGGGCGCGGCGGAGCTCATCGGCGTGCTGCTGTACCTCACGGCGCCCTGGGTGCTCCAGGCCTTCAGCCGGGAGACGGAGGCCATCGGCTTCGGGGTGGACAAGGCCCGGATCTGCGCCCTGTTCTTCTGCCTGCTGGCCTTAAGCCACGGCCTGGCCGCGGTGCTGCGGGGCGCGGGCAAGGCGGTGATCCCCATGATCTCCATGCTGTCGTTCTGGTGTGTGGTCCGCGTGGCCTTCCTGCACTATATGGTCCCCATTACAAAAAGCATCAACACCGTCAACTGGGTCTACCCGTTGACCTGGGCCCTGAGCGCCGTGTTTTTGGGCCTCTATTACTGGCGGGCGGACTGGATCCACGCATTTGAGAAACAAAACGCCTGAGGCGTAATTGAGGAGGGTGTGACTATGCCTATCGTGGTCGTCGGCAACGTATTCGTGGACATCAAGGGCTTTCCCGACAACAAGTATATCCCCGCCGGGCGCAACGCCGGAAGCGTGGAGATCGTCCACGGCGGCGTAGGCCGCAACGTGGTGGAGGATATCGCCAATGTGGAGCTGCGGCCCCGCTTTGTCAGCATGGTGGACGATACCGCCGAAGGGGCGGAGGTCATCCGCAAGCTCAACAATCACAAGGTGGACACCCGCTATGTGATCCAGGTGCCCGACGGCATGGGCATGTGGCTGGCCGTGTTCGACACCACCGGAGACATCATCAGCTCCATCTCCAAGCGCCCCCGGATGGAGGCCATGCTGGAGCTGCTGGAGCAGCACGGGGACGAGATCTTCGCCGACGCCGACAGTATCATCGTGGAGATCGACATGGAGAAGGAGATCATCAAGAAGGTCCTGCAGTTTGCCGAGAAGTACCAGAAGAAGGTCTTCGCGGTGGTGGCCAACATGAGCATCGCCTCCCTGCGGCGGGACTTTCTCCAGTCCATCGATTGCTTTGTCTGCAACGTGCAGGAGGCCGGGATCCTCTTCGCGGCGGATTTCGCGGATCTGAGCCCGGAGGAGCTGCAGCTGGAGATGGTGGAGCGACTCCAGAGCGCCCGCATCCCGTCTCTGGTGGTCACCATGGGCTCCCGGGGCGCCATTTACGCCGACTGTGAGGGCAACCACGGCTTCTGCCCGCCCAACACCGTCCGGGTGCGGGACACCACCGGCGCCGGGGACGCCTTCTGCGCCGGCATCGCCATCGGCCTGACCTACGGAAAGTCCATGCTGGAGGCCTGCGAGATCGGCGCGCGGCTCGCCTCCTCGGTCATCACCATTTCGGAGAACACCTGCCCCCGCTTCCTGCCCCAGGAGCTGGGTCTGGACATCGAAGTGACAGAATAATGCTTTCCAGATCCCAGGAAAAAGCCTCCGCTTTACGGAGGCTTTTCCTGTTGTATGATTGACTTTCGCGCGCTGCCCTGCTATCATGAGAATCGTCAAAATCCCCCTTGGGGTCAAGAAAGAAGGCTTCGTCAATGGAACGCAAAAGCGGCATTCTGATGCCCATGAGCTCTCTCCCCTCCCCCTACGGCATTGGGACCATGGGAAAGAGCGCCTATCAGTTCGTGGATTTTCTCAAGGCTGCCGGCCAGAAATACTGGCAGCTGCTGCCCCTGGGCCCCACCAGCTATGGGGACAGCCCCTATTCCTCCTTCTCCAGCTTCGCCGGCAACCCCTATTTCATCGACCTGGACCTGCTGGTGAAGGACAAGCTCCTGCGCAGGAGCGAGATCCAGAACCGGGACTGGGGCAGCGATCCTCAGCGGGTGGACTACGCCAAAATCTTTGAAAACCGTTTCCCGGTGCTGCGCCTGGCCTTTCAGCGGGGCCGTGAGCCCCTGAAGGAGGAGCTGGCCGCTTTCCGGAAGGAGAACGCCGCCTGGATCGAGAACTATGCCCTCTATATGGCGCTGAAGAACGCCTTCGGCATGGTCAGCTGGAGCGAGTGGCCGGAGGAGGACATCCGCCTGCACAAGCCGGAGGCCGTGGAAAAGTACCGGGCTCTTCTGGCCGAGGAGGTGGACTTCTGGGTCTTCACGCAGTTCCTGTTCTTCCGCCAGTGGAACGCCCTGCGCGCCTACGCCCACGAGAAGGGCATCCATTTTATCGGCGACGTGCCCATTTATGTGGCGCTGGACTCCGCGGATGTCTGGGCCGAGCCCAAGTACTTCCAGCTGGATTCCGACGGGATCCCCAAGGAGGTCTCCGGCGTCCCGCCCGACGCTTTTACCGAGGACGGGCAGCTCTGGGGCAACCCGCTCTATGACTACGACGCCATGAAGGCCGACGGCTTTGGCTGGTGGATCCGCCGGGTGGAGGGCGCCGGCCGCCTCTTCGACGTGATCCGCATCGACCATTTCCGGGGCTTTGAGAGCTATTGGGCCGTCCCCTTCGGGGATACCAACGCCAAGCGGGGCCACTGGAAGCCCGGCCCGGGCATGGATCTGGTGGGGGTGCTGACCTCCTGGTTCCACGACCTGGAGTTCATCGCCGAGGACCTTGGCTATACCACTCCGGAGGTGGAAAAGCTCCTGAAGGACTCCGGCATGCCCGGCATGAAGATCCTGGAGTTCGGCTTCGATCCCACCGGCGACTCGGACTACATGCCCCACAACTGCATCAACCACAGCGTCTGCTATGTGGGCACCCATGACAACGAGGTGGTCAACGGCTGGATCAAGCACACCAGCAAGGAGTGCCTCCGCTTCGCCAGGGAGTACATGCACGTGGGCAAGGACGAGAGCTGGTGCCAGGCCATGATCCGCACCGGCATGGCCACCGCCTCCAAGCTCTTTGTCATGCAGATGCAGGACATCCTGGAGCTGGGCGAGGAGAGCCGCATCAACACCCCGGGTATCCTGGGCGGCAACTGGGAATGGCGCGTCCTCCCCGGCGCGGCGGACGGGAAGCTGGCCAGGAAGCTCCATAAGCTGACCGAGACCTATCGGAGACTGTAAGAAGAACCCCCATCTGGAAGAAAACAAGATTTCTTCCAGATGGGGGTTTTCAGTTTCCAGTTTCTAGTTTTTAGTTTCTAGTTTAGGTTCAAAAGATAATAATGCCCCTACTCCGGCGTACCCGTAGCGCCGAGCATTGCTCGGCGATTCTTCGTCCAGCCGGTTCGTTCCTTTTCGCCGAGCGATGCTCGGAGCTGCGGGCGTTGACGCAGGATCGGCGGGCGATTCGTGAATCGCCCCTACGGCGGCGGGCGGCGCGGATCAGCGGGCGATTCGTGAATCGCCCCTACGGCAGCCGTGCCATCAGGGCATTCCCGTTCTGCTTGAGCCATTTGCGGGAGGCGGCGTAGTCCGGCAGCACTCTGGCCACCTCGGCCCAGAAGCGGCGGGAGTGGTTCATCTCCAGCAGGTGGCAGAGCTCGTGGACCACCACGTAATCCAGTACCTCAGCGGGGGCCAGCACCAGCAGGCAGTTGAAATTCAGATTGCCCCTGGCCGAGCAGCTGCCCCACTTGGTGCGCTGGCTGCGGATGGAGATGCGCCCTGCCTTCACCCCCACCAGCGGGGCGAAATAGGCCGTTCTGGCCAGGAAAACGCGCCGGGCCCGCTTTTTCAGCTCCGCCAGCTCCTCCGGGCTCAACTGCTCTCCCCGGGGCTGGGCGGCCAGCTTTTCCTGCTGCCGCAGGATCCAGTCCCGGTGCTCCCGCAGAAAGGCCTCGACCTGCCGCCGGGAAGTGAGCAGCGGCGTGCGGACCACCAGGGTCCCGTCCGGCTTCATTTGCAGCGCCAGCGTCCTGCGCCGGCTGCGGATCCATTCATAGTCCAAAGCATTCTCCCCCTTCCAAGAAAAAACCGGAGTTTCCCAACTCCGGTTTTTTCTGTTTCCTCAGAGGCCTCAGTTCTTGGTGTAGACCTTGACCTGTCTGGCAACGCCGTTGCACTCCACGGTCAGCGTGACGCCGCCGGGCTGGTGCTTCAGGCACAGGACCTCGCACTCCTTGGTGTCCTCGCTGACGGTGAGCTTGATGACGCTCTCGTCATTGACGCTCCACTTGAACTTGGCGTCGGGGAACTGGTCTACAGGGTAGGCCACGGCCTTCAGCTTGACGGATTCGCCGACAGCCTCGGTGAACTCTTCCTTTTCGTCCTCAAAGAAGAAGACCTTCACATTCTCCGGCTTGGGCTTGGGCGTGGGCGTGGGCGTGGGCCTCGTCTCGATCACCATCGAAGTGCCGGGATTGGGCGTGGGCGTGGGTGTCGGCGCTGCGATGGTGCCCTGGCCGGTGGTGCCGGGATTGTCCAGCCCGTCGGGGCGGACGGTAACCATCACGATGACGGCAAGGATCACCGCGGCGACCAGGATCAGGCCGAAAATCATCTGCCATTTGGTATTGGTCTCTGCCCGCTCATAGGCGGCGGTACCCTTAACGGTACCGGGGGTCGTGGCCGGCGTGCGGCCGCTCTGGGCCACGCGGCGGGTCCCGCAGTTGGGGCAGCGGCTGCGCAGGGCAGAGAAGCTCTCCCCGCAGCGGCGGCATTTTACTTCAGGAATAACGCTCATGCTGGTTCCTCCGTTCTATCAGGATAGAAGTTACAGAGATACTACCGTACATTCTACACCGGTTTTTGCCATTCGTCAAGTATTGCTGCGCCCCAGAGGGGATGATTTCGGCAATTTAGCGGGAAATATTCCCCACTCTTTGGAAAAATTAAGAGTTTTTCGGCGTCTTTGCCCCGTCTCTTATCTCTCTTCCCAGGTCCGCTCGCTGATGATATAGCGGGGGCGGGCCTTGGTCTCCATGTAGATTTTCCCGATATATTCCCCGATGATGCCCAGGCAGATCAGCTGTACGCCGCTGACAAAGCAGATGATGCAGGTCATGCTGGCCCAACCGGCCACGGCTTTTCCGCAGATGGCGGTGATCAGCGCCCAGAGGCAGCCGATGAAGCTGACCAGGGCCACGAAGACGCCGAAGCCCGTGATGAGCCGCAGGGGCTTCACCGAGAGGCTGGTGATCCCGTCCACCGCCAGCGCGATCATTTTCTTCAGGGGGTAGTGGCTCTCCCCCGCCAGGCGCTCGGCCCGGGCGTATTCCACGGTGGTGCTCTTGAAGCCCACCAGAGGGACCATGCCCCGCAGGAAGAGATTGACCTCCTTGAAGTTGGCGAACTCCTGCAGCACCCGGCTGGAGATGAGCCGGTAGTCCGCGTGGTTGTAGACCACCTCGGCGCCCATGCCGCTGAGGAACTTGTAGAAGCCCTGGGCGGTGGCGCGCTTGAAGAAGGTGTCCGTCTCCCGGCTGGAGCGCACGCCGTAGACCACGTCGCAGCCGTCTCGGTAGGCGTCCACCATGGCGTCCATGGCGTTGATGTCGTCCTGACCGTCGCAGTCGATGGAGATGGTGATGTCGCAGCGGTCCTTGGCCTCCATGAGCCCGGCCAGCACCGCGTTCTGGTGGCCCCGGTTCCTGCTCTGGCAGATGCCCAGATAGTGGGGATCTTCGGCAGCCAGGCTCTTGATGATTTCCCAGGTCTTGTCCTTGCTGCCGTCGTTGACGAAGAGCACCCGGCTCTCGTCCGAGATCTTCCCGGCGGCGGCCAGGCTCTTGATCTTTTCCAGGAACATGGGAGCGGTGATGGGCAAAACCTCCTGCTCGTTGTAGCAGGGAATGACGATATAGAGCTTGGGATTCATGGCGTTTCCTCCTTCTCTCCGACGGCGCAGGCCGCCAGGATCACCAGCATGGGCAGAATGGAATAGTGATAGCGGTTCGCCACCTCGGCCAGCATCTGGGCCAGGGTGAGCCCGATGCAGTACAGGGGCGCCAGCAGGATCGCCCCCTGCTCCCGGCGCCGCCGGAGGCGCAGGAGTCCCGGCAGGCTCAGCAGGAGCAGCAGATAGAACCAGACGTTGCTGAAGACGGTGCAGAGCTTTCGCACCGGCTCGGACAGGGCCCGGGCGGAATAGTAGACCGCCCCCTCGTCCCGTCCCAGGAAGGTCTGCAGCTTCCCCAACAGCAGCCGGGGCAGCTTCACGGATCCGGCCCGCTCCAGGGCCAGGTCCAGCATCAGGCGCTGGGTCTTGTTCACGTCCTCTTCCCCGGGGCCGTGGAGCACTTCCCCGAAGGCGGCCATATCCTCCTCCGAATAGGAGCCCTGGGTGTCCGGATTGAAGCCCACATAGATATTATAGCCAGGGACCCGGGCGGGCTCCTCTCCCAAGAATCCGGTGAGAAAGCTCTGACCGGCCCGGCCCAGGCTCAGATACACCGCCAGCAGCAGGACGAACCAGCCGCCCCAGCGGAGCCCGGCTCTCTTGTCCCGCACTTGGCCGCCCCGCAGCAGCAGGATCCAGATGCCTGCTGCGATGATCGGCACAGCCGCGATGGGCCGCACCAGGTTCAGCATCTGCAGCAGCAGGCCGGAGAGGGCCCCTGACAGCAGGACCCGCCAAAGCTTCTGCTGCTGCGAGGCCCATTGGACCAGCAGCAGGAACAGCAGCAGCAGGCAGGTGTACAGGGGCTCGGAGAGCACCATGGCGTTGTAGAGCATCTTGGAGGGCAGAAAGCACCAAAGGAGCCCCGCAGTCACCGCCGCCGGCAGGCCCAGCCAGTCCAGGCAGAGGCGAAACAGCAGAAGGCAGGAGATGCCGGTGAAGGCCAGGTTCCAGAGGACCGGCACCGCCGTGCTCTCCCCGAAGAGGCGCAGAAAGGGGGCCAGGAAGCCGGAATAGCCCAGCAAGTGGGGGAACAGGCACAGGTACAGGTGGGCGCTGCCCTCCGGGCGCTCTCCCCGGCTGAGAAGTTGGGCCGTCTGCCAGAAGACGACGTAATCCCCCTCCGGCTCCAGACGCACGAGGAGCAGCCAGAGGCCGTTCACCGCCAGGCACAGCAGCACCAGCCCCAGGGCCCAGCGGGCAGGAGACAGGCGCTGCAGCCGGGCGGCCAAGGCGTTTCGCTTCCGGCGAAGGAGCCAGGCAGGGACCAGCAGCAGCAAAGCCCCCAGCAGGGCGGCCAGATAGGACGGATGCCGCAGATCCAGCAGCGTCCCGGCGGCCAGGCCCAGGATCAGCAGCAGCGCCGCCAGGGCCAGCATCAGCCCGGCGAGCGTTCGGGACAGTTTTTCCATCGTCACTCCAGAAAGGCGGCAAGCTCCGCCACGGTTTTGAAGTACAGGCGGCAGTTTTGCCGCATAAAGCTTTCGATCTGGGGAATATCGTTGGCCCAGCCCACGGCGGCGAAATCCACGCCCACGGCCCGGGCCATGTCATAGCCCGGCTTCAGATCGTCGATCATCAGCACTTCCGAGGGCCGCAACGCAAAGCGGCGCAGGATCTCCTCCAGGGGCCAGGGATTGGGCTTGCGCCGCTCCGGCGGCTGCTCCCAGCCGAAGACCAGGTCCGGCTCCGGCAGGTCGTTGGCCCGGTAGTCCCGCCGGATGTTCCAGGCGGTGGAGTGGGAGATCACGGCAAGGATCCCACCCGAGGCCTTGTGCCGCTCCATGAGCTCCCGCAGGCCCGGGTAGGCCTGGGGGATCCGGCTTTGCACATAGTCCTGCCAGTAGCGATACTCGATCTCCAGATCCGCATCGCTGAGGCCGTACTCCTCTTTGCACATGGGGATAAAGCCGGGATGGAAGTTTTTCAGAAAATACTCCTCCAGCGAGCAGCTTCTCCCGGGAAAGAATTCCCGCAGATAGGCCTCGAAGCAGGGGTGATGGATGGTGGCCGTACTGTTGACCACCGTGTCGTCATGGTCAAAGACCAGGCAGCGATATTTCATAAGTGAACAGATAACAGTGAACAGTGAACTGTGAACGGTGAACAGTGAACAGTGAACGGTGAACGGTGAACAGTGAACGGTGACGGATGAGAAGCGCGGGCAGATGAAACGGGCGGCGCTTTTCAGGGGTTGGATTCCGGCGGGGGATCCGGCAAGCGGATCACCGCGGTATCGCCCACGATGCGCAGAGAGTCCTGTCCGGGCCACACGTCCATATCCTTCACGGCCTCATCGGCCGCCAGCCGGTCCAGCTCCTCCCCCTCTACGGCCAGATAGTCCGCCTTCAGGATCGTCCGCAGGTACAGGGAGGCATAGGTGTTATCGAAGAGGAGGGTGGAGCGGAGCTGATGGGCATTGACCAGAAGCTCCCTGATCTCCGGGTCTCCCGCAGCGACCAGAGACTGGTCCCCGCCGCCGAGAAAAGCGATCTTCTTCACGGAGCCGTCGTCGGCCATGTGGATGCGGGTAAGCATCTCGATCGCGTCCGCTCTGGATCGCTCGATGCTTTTCTCCATTTTGAAATAGCTGGCGTTGGCCTGAAGCGAGAAGCGAAAGACCAGCACCGCAAAAAGGATCGCGGCGGCTGTGCGAAGCTGCGCGGAACAATAGCGGGCGCAGAGGAAGAGCGTGAACAGGTACCAAACGCTCAGGCTTTGGAGCATCAGCATGTGATAACTCACCTCGGGCGAGAGGAACCTCCAGATGCAGGCGGCCACTGGGATGAGCGCCAGGCTCAGCAGCATCAGCAGCAGGCGGCCCGGTTTTTTGGCCAGTCCGCTGCTGTGCGCGGCGAAGAGCAGCGCCAAAAGGCTCAGCAGCAGAAACAGCAGATTCATGACCGCATAGCCGGACAGCCCGTATTCAAAGATGTTTCCTCCCAGGAAGAAGCGGAGCAGGACCCGGCCCGTCTCCCGCAGGGAATCCAAAAGAGACGCGGGGCTGATGTGGCCCAGCCGATCGATCCCCTGATAGGCGGAGGCGGAGGCCTGCTCCAGGCGCAGGCACAGCTTCCAGATGATCCAATAGGCCAGCATGCCTCCGCTGTAGACCAGCAGCTGCTTTCCGATCCAGCGGCGGAAGACGCCTCCGGAGAAGCGATCCCGCAGCAGCTCCCAGATGAAACAGCACAGGCTCAGCAGCAGGGCAAAGGACACATAGGCCTGATAGATCCCGCAGGAGAGGCAGAGACACAGTCCTGCCAGAACGGAAAGCCCGGTCCGTCCCTCCCCCATCCGCGTCAGGCGGACGGCCAGCGCGGCCAGCAGCATGGAGAGCATATAGCCGTCCGCGGCAAACTCGAAGAAAAAGGTGTTGGTCACGCAGGGGAAAGCGGCCAGAAGGCCCCCCTCCAGCACAAGGACCACCGGATCCTCGATCTCGAACAGGTCTGCGATGACGACCGCTGTCAGGCCGATCCAGAGCAGGGAAAGCAGGCCGATCAGCCAGGGCAGATCAAAGTATCCGCTCAGGCCGCAGGCCACTGTCAAAAACCACCGGCCGGAGCTGATCACGTTCTGATTGGAATACACATGAAAGAGCGCGTCGTGATTGGGAAGCGTGTTGGTAAATTTGTAGGCATGGGCAATCAACCCGAAGATCAGCGCGGAAAAGAACGCGATCTTCCAGCTTTTTTTCACATGCTTTCTGTAAAAGGCAATGAAAGGCTCACCCATAACAAATCTCCTGATGTCCCGAACTCGGCAAGCTGCTCATAGTTCCCCTTCTACTTTTTGCTGATGACATCCAGCAGGCGGACGATCTCGCCGAAGCCCAGGAACAGGGTGCCGGAGACGAAGCCGGAGCCCAGCAGGATCAAGCCGGGCACAAATACCCTGGTTGCCACGAGGATAAGGCCCACCAGCCCGGCGATGACATAGACGATGAGGCCGATGACCTTCAGCATGGCGGCAATGCCGTTGCCGCCGGGCTTTGCGGTCTCGGAGCTGATTTTCCCGTGGGGCTGGCTGCTCTCATACTTCCACAGGGAGGCGGCCGCCTGCTTTTCCTCCGGGGAGAGGGCCTTATACTAAAACCTAATAGAAATCAGACAATCTTTGCGGCTGGATTCGCGCCATGCTTCGTTGCTTTCCTTGCAAATATATCTCCATTATTCGCTACGAAAAGCGCCTCGCCTGACACAAATCCATCTCGCAAATCTTTGTCTTCTTCTTATTAGGTTTTAGTATTATACGCGTCCCGGTCCATGCCGGTGTGATACAGGGCCCCGCCGCATTTGGGGCAAATATGGACTTCTGCATCCTCCGCAGCGCCCACATAGGAGCACTTCGGGCAGAAAAACACGGTTTTCAAGCCAGCGTCTCCTCTCTGCGTCATTCCGTATTCCGAACTCCGAACTCCGTATTCCGAATTCCGAACTCCGTATTCCGAACTCCGCATTCCGAACTCCGTATTCCGAACTCCGTATTCCGAACTCCGTATTCCGAACTCCGTATTCCGAACTCCGTATTCCGAACACCGTATTCCGAACACCGCATTCCGAACACCGTATTCCGAACACCGCATTCCGAACACCGTATTCCGAACTCCGTATTCCGAACACCGTATTCCGTATTCCGAATTCCGAATTCCGAATTCCGAATTAATAGAACGTAGCCACGTCCTGGGCGGGCGGAGCGGTCATGGCGCTGTCCAGATAGGTCAGCACCGGGCCCCGCTTGCCGTAGGCCCGATGGAACTTGTAATGGATCTTCGCCGTGAGGATCATCCAGCTCTCGTCCTGGATGAGCTCCGCCTTGTCCCACTGGCAGACCAGCCCTGCAAACTGAATATCCTCCACGCAGCAGGTCATCACATGCCGGCCCACCACGAAGCAGCCCTTGGGGAGCTTGCCCCGTTTCAGGCAGCGGCACTTGAACTTTACGGTCTTGCCCTCGTACTTCTTGGGCTCCTCGGACATATCCCGGTACCAGAGGGCGTAGTCCTCGTCCTTGATGACGATGACGGGGGCGTTCACGTCAAAGGGCAGGGGGTCCTGGATGTCGTCGTAGACCACCTTGCCGTTTGCGTACTCATAGGCGATGTCCGAGCGGCGGGAGGCGCCGCGGACGATCTTGTGGAAGGCCATCTTGTCCATCTCGGGCTTGAAGCGGTTGAAGACCACCAGCTCACAGCTCTTCAGCTTGTCATAGACCAGCTGGCGCATGTTGCTGTTGTAGCTGAGGAAGGTGGTGGCGTCGGCAAACATGAATTCCTGGTACACGGCCCAGTTTTCCGGCATGGCCTGGTACAGCAGGTCCAGCATCCACATGCCGTTGTACTCCACTACCACCCGTTCGGCCCGGGCGTCATGGAGCCAGGCCTTCAGGTTCGCCTCGGTGAGCTGGCTCTGGTCCTCCACCACGGCCATCACCACGTTGGGGTCTGCAAACTGCTCGGGGGCGTACTCCTCCTCGCCCTCCTCGCAGATCAGCAGCAGGGTGCGCTCCCCGCTGCAGAAGCGCCGGTCCTCCAGCGTCTCCTGGATGAACTTGGTCTTGCCCGCCTCCAGGAAGCCCGTGAACAGATACACGGGCACGTCTCTTTGCTCATTCACCGGTGAACAGCTCCTTCAGCGCGTCCTGGCGGATATGGGAGCCGATGACGCAGAAGCGGCCCGTGACCGCCGGAGCGCCCCGGCGGAGCTCCATCTCTCCGGGCACATAGTCAAAGTACAGCCAATCGCCGTCGGCAGCGTCCACGATGCCCTTGGCCCGCAGCACGATGCCGAACTGCACGGCGTCGCCCAACTGACCCAGGATCTCTCGCAGCCCCGCCTCGGTGAACTTCTTCGGGGTCTCCATGCCCCAGCTGGTGAAGATCTCGTCGGCGTGGTGGTGATGCTCGTGGTCGTGGTCATGATCGTGGTGACGGTGGCACTCGCATTCCGGATCGTCGCACTCGTCCTCGTCGTGATGGTGGTGATGGTGGTGCTCGTGCTCCTCGTCCTCATCATGGTCGTGGTGATGGTGGCATTCGCATTCCGGATCGTCGCACTCCTCGCCGTCTTCATGATGATGGTGGTGATGGTGCTCGTGCTCCTCGTCCTCATCGTGATCGTGATGGTGGTGATGCTCCTGCTCGTGCCGGAGCTTCTCCAGCTCCGCCTTCAGGCCGTTTTCGTCCATGGCCTCCAGGATCAGGCTTCCGTCCAGCTGGTCCCAGGGGGTGGTGATCAGGCCCGCGTGGTCGTTGAGTCCCTTCAGCAGCTCCACGGCGGTGAGGACCTTGGCGCTGTTGGCGGAATCGGTGCGGCTGAGGACGATCAGGTCCGCGTTCTCCACCTGGTCGTTGAAGAACTCGCCGAAGTTGCGCATATACATCTTGGCCTTGCCCGCGTCCACCACCGTGACCCGGGAGCCGATGACGGCGCCCTCGACCCGCTCCACGGCCTTGGCCACGTCGGAGAGCTTGCCCACGCCGGAGGGCTCAATGAGGATCCGGTCCGGGGCGAAGTCCTCCATGACCTTCTTCAGCGCCTTGGTGAAGTCGCCCACCAGGGTGCAGCAGATGCATCCGGAGTTCATCTCGTTGATCTCCACGCCGGCGTCCTTGAGAAAGCCGCCGTCGATGGCGATCTCGCCGAACTCGTTCTCAATGAGCACCAGCTTCTGGCCCTTATAGCCCTCTGCGATGAGCTTGCGGATCAGGGTCGTTTTGCCGGCCCCCAAAAAGCCGGAGAATATATCGATCTTGGTCATATTTCCTTCCTCCAAATGAAAGATTTTCCAAAAAATTAGTATAACACAGTTTGCTCTTGCTTACAAGACCGGTCTCAGTCATGGGGATCGTACAAGGGATCGTTCCAGTACCAGGCCAGGACCCGGTCGTAGTGAGGATAGTCAAACTGCTGGCGCAGCAGCTCGTAACGGGGCGTGGGGGTCTGGACGCCGTCGGTATAGCGCCACTTGCCGTCCACCCCGGCGTATTTCTCCAAATTGATCTCCGTATCGGGCAGGAGCTCCTGCAGCCGGTCCAGCTCCTCCTGCGGGATCTCGGTATAGCCGCCGATCCAGAGCCGTTCCAACTGGGTCAGCTGCTCCAAAGCCTCCCAGCCCGTCACCGGGCCCAGCTTTGTGATGTTGAGATGCTTCAGCTCCTTCAGCTCCGCCAGAAAGCTCAGATCCAAGGGCCCGTCCGGATGGGAGCGGCAGCCCATCTCCAGATACTCCAGATGGGGACAGCTGGAGAGGAAGGAGAGATCCTCGAAATCTCCCAGGGAAATGATCAGCACCTCCAGCTCCGGCATGGAGCCCAGGAAGCTCCAGTCCTCCAGGTAGCGCATGTGCCCCAGATCCAGATAGCGGACCTTGGTGCAGAAGCGCAGGACCTGGGCGTCTCCCTTCTCCAGATGGATCTCCTCCTCAGAGGCCACGATGCGCTCCGTATCCGTGCGCACGCTGCAGAGATTATAGGCGCCGAACCAGATGCGCCAGATCACTTCCACATCCGGGTTCTCTCTCCGGATGCGGGCCATGGCCCTGTTGGAGACGCCGCAGCTGTCCATGTCCAGGCGGGTGAGGCGCTGCATGCAGGGCAGGATCTTCCGAAGGGCCGTCCCCTCGTCGTCCATGGGGCAGTGGTTGAGATCCATGACCTCGTCCTGGAGCGTGAAGTCCTTGCCGCAGAAGCGGAAGCGGTACAGAAACACAGCCTTGGGGGCGGCCTTCTCCAGTCGGCGGATATCCGCCCAGCTGAGGCGTCCCTCCTCCGTACCCAGCTCCACCTCCTGCAGCCAGCGCATCTCCGGCAGCAGGGCCGCCACCGCGTCCACATCCCGGTGCTCCAGACTGCTCAGATCCAGGCTGCGCTCCCTGCGCTGATGCACGCTCCCGTCAGGAAACAGCAGCGGCCCAGGCGTGGGCTCCGGCGTCGGTCCCGGGGTGGGTTTCGGCTTCGGTGTGGGCTCCGGCGTCGGTCTCGGTGTCGGCTCCGGTGTCGGTTCCGGCGTCGGCTCCGGCGTGGGTTCCGGCGTCGGCTCCGGCGTGGGCTCCAGTGTCGGCTCCGGCGTCGGCTCCGGCGTCGGTTCCGGCGTGGGCTCCGGCGTGGGCTCTGGCGTCGGCTCCGGCGTCGGCTCCGGCGTCGGTTCCGGCGTGGGCTCCGGCGTGGGCTCCGGTGTCGGCTCCGGCGTCGGTTCCGGTGTCGGCTCCGGCGTCGGCTCCGGCGTGGGCTCCGGTGTCGGCTCCGGCGTGGGTTCCGGCGTCGGTTCCAACGTCGGTTCCGATGTCGGTTCCGGTGTATGGATCGGCTCCCAGGCGCTCTGGCTGCAGGCAGCCAGCAGCAGCGCAAGCAGCAATACAAGGGCAAGTGCCTTTTTCATTCCAGTTTCTCCAAGACGATTGCAGAATAGCAGTAGTATTGTATGCCGTTCGACAGCTTTTGTCAAACGCCGGGCGGAAAAAACTCCGCCCGAATTCTCATCAGGCGGAGCTCTTTTCTTTTTGCCGTGAAACAGTCCGAGCCTGTCCTGTCATCCTGAGCGGCGCGAAGCGAAACCGAAGGATCTTCTGCGCTCCTCTGATAGAAATCATGCATTCTCTGCGGCCGGGTCCGCGCCAAGCGGTGCTCTTCCGAACAGGTCCTTTCCCCTTTCCCCGACCGGAAAGAAGTCTCGGCTGCGCTGCAGTCGGCTTCCGCTTTTGCAGGATTGGGGACTGGAAACGCGGCCCTTTCTGTGTTATAATGTTACTCTAGATATTTCTTTCCGGAACCGCCGGTTTATTGATGCTGCCGGTGGCTTTGCACCGGCAGCAGAGCGAGGCCTTGTGTTCCTCCTGCGCCTTCTCAACAGGGCACCTTCGCTGTTCGGACGGAGGCTGAGGCAAGCAGGCGAATCCGTTCTTGAAAATGGCGCAAGCAGCTTCCGCTCGTTTCCTGCCGGACTTTATGGCCGATGCTGATCGTGCTGAGAGCATCCTTCGCACTCGGAAGGAAAAAGAAAGCGCGTCAAAGAAAGCAGGAAAGGTCATTCCAGCAGTAAGCTGACAGGTCTTTGACGAGATGAGCCCGGAACGGGAAAGCATCGCAACCCCTGGCTGAATAGGAGCCTGCGGCAGCTGCGCGATGCGGCGCAGTCCCCCGCTGCATGATTTCCCACGAAAAGCGGAAAACCAAATCGACATGCACTGACCCTGTGCAAGTTGGCTGCAAAAACACAAGAGGAGGCTTATGCAATGGAAGAGAAACAGAACAAACGAACGGCTATTCTGATCGGATTGATCCTATTGACCGTACTCCTGGCGGTTGTGGCGGGGATTCTTCTTCCGAATTCAAAAGCGGAGACGAAGGCCGCGCCGCTGTCGGCGTACTGGGCCTCAGATTCATCGGCGGCACAGAGTCTCAGGGATTATGTGGCCAAGGTGACAGACCCGGAGGAGAAAGCCAGCTTTATTCCCGAGAAGGACCGTATTGCTGTTTTTGATATGGACGGCACGCTGACCTGCGAGACCTACTATACCTACTACGACACGATGATGTTCATTGAGTACTGTCTGGTGGATCATCCGGAACGGGTCTCCGATGAACTGAAGCAAGTCGCCGCGTCCATCAAGCCCGGATATACGGCGGATGAGAACCTGGCAAGAAACTTTGCCAAAGCATATGCCGGGATGACGATGGAAGAATTCTACGAGTACGCTGTCGAATTCGGGCAGAAGGATACCGCAAGCTTTCAAAACATGCGGTACATTGACAACGCCTATCTTCCAATGGTGGAGCTTGTCAAATACCTGTATGAAAACGGCTTTACGATCTATGTGATCAGCGGCACGGAGCGCACCACCACCCGGGCTATTATCGCCAACTCTCCTTTCGGAGAATACGTCACGCCGAACCATATCATCGGCACGGATTTCGAAGTCAAACAGGCCGGATATGAATCTGTCTCGTCGAATATGGATTTCAAGTATGCCAACGGGGACGAGCTGGTCATCACCGGCGGATTTATTCAGAAGAATCTGAATGCCAACAAATCCATTTATATTGAAAGAGAGATCGGGCAGAGACCGGTGCTCGCTTTCGGAAACAGCGGAAGCGACACCAGCATGATGAATTATACGATCGACAGCCGGAACCCGTATCCTGCGCAGGCCTATATGATCGTTGCCGATGACGATGTCAGAGAATGGGGCACCCAGGATTGGGAGACAAAGTCTGCGGAGCATTCGGCAAAAGGCTTTGTTCCGATCTCCATGAAAAATGACTTTGCCCAGATTTACGCAGACGGGATCACCAAGGCGGCCGAACAGTATCAGGAGCGCAAAGTGCATGCCGCCCTGGATTACAGCTTGACGGAGAACTGGGCGTACTATGCGCTGGGCGAGGACCGGGATGTTGACGTTTTCCTGATTTGCCCGACTGTGGACACAAGAAGCGAAACAAACGCCTTTGACCTCAATGACAAGCTCAAAGGGAATTTCCTCTATGCCCTGGATCTGGAAAAGGGGATTTACGAAGAGACGGGACGTCTGTTTTCTCCCTATTATCGGCAGATGTCGATCAACGCGTATACTCTCCCGGAGGCAGATCGAGAGAAGGCCAGACAAGTTGCCTATGAGGACGTTTCCGCCGCGTTCCGCTGGTATCTGGATCACGAGAATGAGGGCCGCGGGATCATCCTCGCCGGGTTCTCGCAGGGCGGAGAGATGTGCCTGGAGCTTCTGAAAGAGTACTATGGCGGAGAGAGCGAAGAAGCTTCTGCTCTGCGGGACAGACTGATTGCCGTCTATTCCATCGGTTGGAGCGTTACGGAAGAAATGACGGACGCCTATCCCCAGATCATCCCCGCGTCCGGGGAAACAGACGTCGGAACTGTCATCAGCTTTGACTGTGAGGACGGCAATGTGACGGAGACCATCATTATCCCCGCGGGAATGAAAGCGCTGTCCATAAACCCTCTCAACTGGAAGACTGACAGCACAGTCGCCGACAGGTCGCTCAACCTCGGCGCAGTCATGCAGCCCGACGCCGAGCCCATTCCCGCTCTCTGCGGCGCTTATATCGGCGATCGCGGCGAACTGATCGTGAGCGACGTTTCAGCGGCGGACTATCCTCCGGGACTTGATATTTTCCCGGAAGGCGCATACCACCTGTATGACTATATGTTCTTCTTCCTGAATTTGAAGGAAAACGTGGCCGCCCGCACTGCGGCGTGGCAGGCGGAACAGGAGGCGGATATCCTTCTCTCGGATGACTCCTCCGACTTTGTTCTGCTGAGTGAGGCCGTACCGGATGTCATTCTGGAGATCCGCTACTATTCAACCTATAATTTCGTGGGGGACCGCATCGACGGATACGAAGAACCCTTGGCCATGCTGACTGCAGAAGCTGCCGCCGCGCTGAAAGAGGCAAGCGATGAGTTCATGGATATGGGCTACCGGCTGAAGATCTTTGACGCGTATCGTCCGCAGATGGCTGTGAATCATTTCATGAGCTGGGCGCTGGATCCCGACGATACCCGGATGAAGGAATACTTCTATCCTGAGCTGGATAAGGCTGTTCTCTTCCCGCAGGGTTATATTGCGGAGCATTCCGGCCACAGTCGAGGCAGCACGGTGGATCTCACTCTGTTTGATATGAATACGGAGCAAGAAGTCGATATGGGCGGTACCTTCGACTACTTCGGGGAGCTCAGCCACCCGGACTATACCGAAATCACGGAGGAACAGTATGCCATGCGCATGCTGCTGCGGGAAGTCATGATAAAGCACGGTTTCCGTCCGCTGGAGGAGGAGTGGTGGCACTTCACCCTGGAAGACGAACCTTACCCGAATACGTATTTCACCTTCCCCATCAACAGCGATTCCCTGGATGACGCCGCGTAAAGAAGCATTTCCCGAAAAAAGGAGGACAAGTCGCATGAAAAAACGCATGATGATTGCCATGATTCTGGTTCTGACCACGGTTTTGACCGCTTGCGCCGGCGGCACGGCGCCGAAGGAGACCGGCGGAGAATATGCGGGCATCCAGGTGGCTTCGCCCGCTTGGGTGGCGGAGCTTGACGCCGCGAAGGATGCGCAGCAGCTGTTTGTTGTTGCGGCATTTTCTTCCGATGCGACCGACGCCTGGATCTCGCTTCACGAGAAGCAAAGCGACGGGACCTGGAGCATGGTCATGACGACGCCGGGCTTTATCGGGAAAAACGGTCTGGGAAAAACCCGCGAGGGTGACGCCAAGACGCCGACCGGTGTATTCCATTTCAACCGCGCCTTCGGCATTGCCGACGACCCGGGATGTGCCATCCCCTATGTCAAGGTCGATCAGGATACGTACTGGTCCGGCGATCCAAGGGAAGGATATCACTATAATGAACTGGTCAGTCTGAAAGACCTTCCCGGCCTTGACACAGCCAGCGGAGATTCGGAGCATATCATCGACTACATCTACCACTATCAGTACTGCCTGAATATCAGCTATAACGAGGAGGGCACCCCCGGCCTGGGCTCCGCCATTTTCCTGCACTGCTTCGCTCCGGCAAAGCCGTTTACCGGAGGCTGCGTCTCCATTCCGGAGGCGCACATGAAGTTCGTGATGCAGCGGGTCAACAAGGATACGGTCGTGGTCATCGACACCTATGAAGCTCTCTCCGGAGGCGAAGCCTGGCCCGACAGCACCTGGCCGCAGGAAAGATAAGAAACCGGACCTCTTTGAATTGACGGGAAAAGCCGACAGGGATAAGGGGCTCGTCACATGAGCCGTATTCGCCGCGGTACCCGCGTCCGGGCTTCTGACCAGCGCTCCGCGGTAAGCGCCTCTGGCACAAATCCGTCTGATACTATTATCTGATAAGAAGTAGACAAATATTTGCGAGATGGATTTGTGTCAGGCGAGGCATCGTCCGCAGGGAATACTTTGTGTATTGCCAAGGACGATAACGAAGCATGGCGCAAATCCAGCCGCAAAGATTGTC
>JAFWQQ010000074.1 GCA_017545165.1 Oscillospiraceae bacterium | reverse complement strand
CGACGAGGTCTGGATGCAGGACGGGGAGCTCTACGCCAGGGCGATCGACGAGGACGGAGATGAGCTGCGCTTCCGCCTCTACCCCATCGGGGAGAACGAGTTCGGCCGCAAGGGCGGCATGCTCAAGCTGACCTTCGGCGAGGGCTGTGTCAGCTACGACGATTTTACCTGCAAAAAATTACAAGGAGAATGAAGCGCGTGGATAAGAAAACAAGCATAGACGCCCTGGCCCGCGCGGCCTTTGAGAAGGGCTCGTTCAACGGCGCCTGGCTCTACGCCGAGAACGGCGAGATCGTAAGCAAGGGCGCGCTCGGCTGGGTGGACGCGGAAAACACGCTGCCCATGCGCGAGGACAGCATTTTTGAAATGGCTTCCGTCAGCAAAATGTTCACGGCGACGGCAGTCATGCTCCTGGTGCGGGAGGGCAAGCTGGGCCTTGATGCAGAATACACCGAGTATTTTCCGGAGTACCCCTACAAGGGCGTTACGCTCCGGCATCTGCTGACCCACACCAGCGGCATGCCCGATTTTAACGTCGAGGATCTGGTCGGCCCCGTTCTTGATGAGGAAAAGCGGATCCCGGCAAACAGCGAGATCATCCGCCTGCTCCGGGAAGCCGGAGAGGATCCCGCCTGCGCTCCGGGCGAGAGCTTTTCGTATTCCGACGTCAACTACATGCTGCTCGCAAACGCCGTGGAAAAGGTCTCCGGCATGAAGTTCGAGGACTTCATGAAGAAGAGGGTCTTCGAGCCCGCGGGCATGAAGGACAGCGGCATTTACCACACCCGCCGGGACGGGAGACCCTCCGACCGCTTTACCCGCAACATGGTGCTGGAGGACGACGGCAGCTACGTCCCCTCGGACGTCTCTACGCTGACCGCGAGATACGTGGTCGGCTCCGACGGGATGAACGGCTGCGACTATCTGTACACCACCATCTTCGATATGCTCGCCTGGGACCGGGCGCTTCGCGAGGAGAAGGTGCTGACCCGGGAAGAGCAGAACGCGATGTACGCCCCGATGCCGCTTCTGAACGGCGAGATCGCAGGCGCCGATGAGGATGGCGGCGGCTACGGCTTCGGCTGGGGTTTCATCACCGAGCCCGAAATGGGGCTTGTTGTAAGCCACTCGGGCGGGATGCCGGGGCTCGGCACCTGGTTCGAGCGTTTTGTCGATCAGAACAGGGTGATCATCGTGATGAACTGCCGCGATTATGCGGACGTCAGAGCGTTCCTGAGCTTTGAGCGGGGGCTGGAAGCGATCGCAAGGGGCAAAGAGCCCGAACCCTTCCGGACGCTGGAGGACATCACGATCAAGGATCCCGACAAGTCGAAGTGGGAGAGCTTCTGCGGCAAATACGAGCATCCCGAAGAGAGCGATTTCATCGTCGACCAGGTCTGGATGCAGGACGGCGAGCTCTACGCAAGAGCCATCGACGAAGACGGGGATGAGATGACCTTCCGGCTCTATCCCATCGGGGAGAACGAGTTCGGCCGCAAGGGCGGCATGCTCAAGCTGAGCTTCGGCGACGGCTGCCTGATGTTCGACGACTATACCTGCAAAAAACTGTAATTTGGAAAGGAGCATCACCGTATGACCGGTGAGGTCGTTTTCGCTCAGAACGTCTGAGCTTAAATCTAATATCAAACCATAAGCTCAGACGGTTCCCGGCAAATACAGGAGGAACGGATGAGCGAAACCAGGCCGGACGAAAGGCCGTCCGGCGCAGAAAACAGCGCGTTTTGTCAGCAGGAGGCCGCGCCGATCCGCGTGTATCGCCGCTGCGGAGGCTGCGGGAAAAAGCAGGAATTCCTCAATTCCGGCAAATTCCGGGTGAACGCCAACGGGAACAGCGTGGACGTGTGGCTGATCTACCGCTGCAAAAAATGCAAGCATTCCTGGAACCTCACGATCTATGAACGGACGAAGCCGGGCAGGATCCCGGCGGAGCTGTTCGAGGCCTTCCAGGAAAACGACGCGGAGACCGCCGCGGCCTACGGCAGAGACCCGGACTTTCTGAAGAAAAACAACGCGCAATTCAAATGAGAGGAGCGGACCCGCGCTCCGAAAGCCTGCGGGAAGACCCGCAGGGAACGAACCAAAGCACAAAAATTGACAATAAACCGCAGCACGAAAGGAGAACGACATGAAATTTTCCGAGATGCCTTACAAGAGACCCGATCCCGAGGAGATCAAGAAGGGCTTTCAGGACTTCACGGCGCGGCTGAAAAACGCCTCCAGCTACGAGGAAGCCAAGGCCACCTTCCTGGCCTATGAGGACTGGTACAAGATCGCCGACACCACCGCCACCCTGGCCTACGTCCGCCAGTCCATCGACACCCGGGACGAGTTCTACAGCCAGGAGAAGGATTTCTGGGACGAGATCGGCCCGGAGATCGAGGAGGTGGAGCAGGAGTGGATCGAGACCCTGCTGCAGAGCCCCTTCCGCAAGGACTTTGAACGTGACTACGGCGAGCTGCTGTTCCTGAACGCCGAGATCGAGCGCAAGACCTTCTCCCCGGAGATCGTGGAGGACATGCAGAAGGAGAACGAGCTGACCAGCGAGTACGACGACCTGATCGCCTCCGCCCAGATCCCCTTCGAGGGCGGGGTCTACACCCTCTCCCAGCTGGAGCCCTTCCAGGACGACCCGGACGACGAGCGCCGCCTGGCGGCGTGGAAGGCCAAGGGCCGGTGGTTCAAGGACCACCAGGCCGATCTGGACCGGATCTACGACGAGCTGGTGAAGCTCCGCGACGGCATGGGCCGCAAGCTGGGCTACGACGGCTTCACCCAGCTGGGCTACTACCGCATGGAGCGCAACTGCTACACCAAGGAGGACGTGGAGAAGTTCCGCGCCGCCGTGCAGAAGTACCTGGTGCCCGTGGCGGATTCCATCATGCGCGAGCAGGCGAAGCGCATCGGCAGGCCCTATCCCCTGAGCTTTGCCGACAATTCGCTGTTCTACCGCAGCGGCAACCCCCGTCCCGCCGGCGACGCCGACTATATCCTGGCCCAGGGCCGGAAGTTCTACGACGAGCTCTCCCCCGAGACCGGCGCGTTCTTCCGCACCATGCTGGACGAGGAGCTGATGGACGTGGTGGCCACCGAGGGCAAGCAGGCCGGCGGCTATCAGACCGACCTGGATCTGTACGAGCGCCCCTTCATCTTCTCCAACTTCAACGGCACCCAGGGCGACGTGGAGGTGGTCACCCACGAGGCGGGCCACGCCTTTGCCTACTGGATGAACCGCAAGCGCGTCCCCAGCGAGTATACCAGCCCCACCGCCGAGGCCTGCGAGGTCCACTCCATGAGCATGGAGTTCTTCGGCTGGAAAAACGCCGAGGGCTTCTTCGGCCCCGACGCCCGGAAGTTCAAGTACAGCCACCTGTCCGGCGCCCTGCTCTTCATCCCCTACGGCACCATGGTGGATCACTTCCAGCACATCGTCTACGAGCGCCCGGAGCTGACGCCCGCCCAGCGCCACGCCGAGTGGAAGCGGCTCACGGGGATCTACATGCCCTGGATGAAGCTGGACGGCGAGATCCCTTTCTACTCCGACGGCGAGCGCTGGCAGAGTCAGCTGCACATCTACGACATGCCCTTCTACTACATCGACTACTGCCTGGCCCAGGCGGTGGCGCTGGAGTTCTGGGCCATGATCCAGAAGGATCCCGCGGAGGCCTGGAAGCACTACATGGCCTACACCGAGCAGGGCGGCAGCCGCACCTTTGTGGATCTGCTCAAGAACGCC
Source organism: Oscillospiraceae bacterium (assembly GCA_017545165.1). GTDB lineage: Bacteria > Bacillota > Clostridia > Oscillospirales > Oscillospiraceae > Limivicinus. The sequence goes on along the minus strand of JAFWQQ010000074.1, from coordinate 7,530 downwards.
GGCCTGGCCACGCCCTTTGACGAGGAGTGCCTGAAGACCGTCTGCGAGACCGCCAAGACCTGGCTGGACAATTTCGACCTGAGCGGCATCGAATAAGCGCGGCCCAACCACCGCGGGGACGATGCCCGGAGCGGAAAAAACACAAACCAAGGCGGCGGGGATCGCTCCCCACCGCCTTGAATAGAGAACGACACTCTCCGCTCCCTGTTCATTGTTCACTGTTCACTGTTATCTGTTCGCTTTCCCTCCGCTCCTCTTGCGAAGCGGGCGCAAGGCTGGTACAATAAGAAAAACACGTCTTACGAAAGGAAGCGATCGTGCATGAAGACTGTCGTCATTACCGGCAGCACCCGGGGCCTGGGCTTTGAGATGGCCAGGCTCTTTCGCAAAAACGGCTGGAACCTGGTGATCAACGGCGTGAACCCCCAGCGGCTGGAGAAGGCGGCGGAGGAGCTGCGCGCCCTGCCGGGGGACGGAGCCGTGGAGGGCTTCGCGGGCAGCGTGGCCTCCGAAGAGGAGCTGCAGGGCCTGCTGGACTTCGCGGTGGAGAAATTCGGCGTGCTCGACATCTGGATCAACAACGCCGGGGTGAACCAGCCCATGAAGGCGATCTGGGAGCTCAGTCAGGAGGAGATCGACGCCATTTTGAACATTGATCTGCGGGGCGCCATCCTGGGCAGCCGCCTGGCGGCGCGGCAGATGGAGAAGCAGCCCGAGGGCGGCTTCATCTACAATCTGGAGGGCTACGGCAGCAACGACGCCATGATGCTGGGCCTGAATCTCTACGGCACCAGCAAGCGGGCCGTGACCCACTTCACCGTGGCTCTTGCCAAAGAGCTGGAGGAGCGGGGGAGCAGGGTGAAGGCCGGGCGCCTGTCCCCGGGGATCATGATCACCGATTTCACGGTGAAGGCCCTGGGCGGGAAGGAGAGCATCGCCCTGCCGGAGAAGACCAAGAAGGTCTACAACATCCTGGGGGACAAGCCGGACGTGGTGGCCGCCCACCTGGTGAAGGAAATGCTGGCGAACAGCAAAAACAACGCCCATATCCAGTGGCTCACCACCGGCAAGGCGGCCTGGCGCTTCATGACCGCCGGCTTTAACAAGCGCAACTTCTTTGACTGATCGGAGCTGAGGACGATGAAGCGAGAAAACGCGGCCGCGCCCCCGGAGAGAGGGCGCAGGCTCCCGGAGCTATTCTTTTTCCTGGCCCTGTTTTTGGGGATGCTCCTGTTCTATGTCTTCGCCCATCCCCTGGTGCTGCTGAGCCTGGACGACTGGGCCTACTTCGGCTATGCCCGGATCGCCCTGCCCTTCCCTGCGTTCTGGAACCCCTCCCGGGTGCTGCCCGAGGTGCTGATGCCCCTGTGCGGGAACCTGGCGGCCCTGCTCTACGCCTGCTTCGGGGACTATGGCAAGGCCCAGATCTTTTCTCTGGCCCTGGCCTTCAGCCTTTGCATCGCCGGCTATATCTTCAGCTTCTGCCGGCTGCTGCGCAAAAAGCTGGGCCTGGCGCGCTTTCCGGCGATGCTGCTGAGCCTGGGCTTCCTGCTGCTGCACTTTTTCCTCTTCCGCAGCCGGGAAAGCGGGAATATCCACCTCTTCTATGAGACCGACGTGGTCTGCGTGTTTTTCTATACCATCCCCGCCATGCTCAACGCCGCCCTGCTGATGCTGGACCTGGCGGACGATTTCCTGCTGGACATCCTGAAGCCGGGAAAACCCGCCAAAAAAGCGCTGCTGGTCCTGGCCGTGTATCTGGCGGTGTTCTCCAACCTCTTCGGCAGTGTGCTCTTCGCGGCCTATGTGGGCTGCCGCCTGCTGGCCGCCATCCCCGCTGCCCGGAAGGAGAAGCAGGGCTTCCCCGGCTTCCTGAAGGCCCAGCTGAGCCGGCTTCTGGTGCTGCTGGCCTGGCTGATCTCGGCCCTGTTCGAGGTCATGGGCGGCCGGGCCGCCGCCTCCCGGGGAGATCCCCGGCCTCTCGGCGGAAAGCTGGGGGAGGCTCTCGGCTGGTTCGCGCAGCTCTGCGGGAAGATGAGCCCGCTCTTTCTGGCGCTGCTGGCCGCGGGGCTGCTCTTCGCGGCGCTGATGCTGCTGCTCCGCAAAAAGGACGCCCAGAGGCACGGCCCGCTCCTGCGCCCGCTGGGACTGTTTCTGGCCACGGCCCTGCTGTGCCTGGTCTTTTTGGTCCTGCTGTGCGCGGTGGTGGAGCCGGCCTATCTGGTCCAGCCGGGCACCGCCTTCCCCGTCCTCTTCTTCCTGCCCCTGTTCCTCTGCTGGTGCGCGGGCTATGCGCTGCACCGCCGGGAGCGGCTGGTCCTGCTGCTGCCCCTGGCCCTGCTGGTGATCTATACCGCCACCGACACCCGCTCCCGCAGCTTTGCCGACTACAATTGCCTGGGCCTCTCCGCCCAAACCTGTATGGAGATCAACGACGACCTGCTCCGGCAGGTGCGGCAGGCCGAGGAGGCGGGCCAGCGGGAGATCGTGCTGAAGACCATGGACACCGGCGTGGAGTACGACAACTGGCCCCACAGCACCATCTATCTGGGGGACACGCTGGCGGATCTGTTCTACAAGCATGGCCTGGTCAGCGAGCCGGTGCGCATCACCATCCAGCCCAGCCAGGACTTCAACCTGGCCCATGGCCTGCGCTTCGGCGGGGACGGAGCCCGGGATTGACGGGGGACGCCCCGGAAGATATAATAGTCCTCGTATCGTGAAAACGAGCGGAGGAAAGAAATCACTTTTTGGAAACGGAAGGTTGCCATGAAACGCCTGTTGTGTTTGCTTTTGATCCTGGCCCTGAGCCTGAGCCTCTGGGGCTGCGGAAGGAAAAACAAGGATCCCGAGCCTGCGGGAGATGCCCGGGAGGAATCCGGCGAGCTGCCGGGGATCCAGCTCTTCTCCCCCTCGGAGGATAGCTCCGCCGCGCCGCCTTCCACGCCGGACACCCGGCACTACCAGGTGGTGGAGATCAACTCCTCCAACTGGAGCACCTATTTCCAGCTGCAGGAGATCCCCCTCTATTCCATCAGCTCCTTCGGCGATTCCGAGGTCATCTCCCAGGTCTGCCAGAACTACTGCGTGGTGCTGCGGGATGAATATCAGGACTGGGTGATCGGCGGCGGGGACTATCAGGTGGAATTCACCTTTAGCTTTGACGTGTATTACAACACCCTGGACGTGGACACCAAGAACAAGATATACAACCACACCAGCGACTTCGGCTATCCCGACGCGCCGGTCTACGGCCAGGACGACAGCGGGTCTCACACCAGCCCGCTGAAGGAGGCCACGGCCACCAAGACCGCCGTCTTTGACCGCGACGCCCTGCGCAGCAGCGCCTACGGCACCGACTTCAGCCTCTACCACGGCTACCGCAACGCCTTCTACTCCGGCTGGGCCAAGATCAACCTGGAATCCAAGGTCTGGTCCGGCGTCTACATCGATTTGAGCCAAGTGAAGCTGGAGAGTGTCTCCGGCTCTCTGTACCTGGCGAACTAGGATAAACTGCACAACAAACCGGCGCCCCGGAAGCGAAGGCTTCCGGGGCGCCGTTATTATTTAAAAACTAAAAACTAAAAACTATAAACTAAAAACTATACCCGCTCACTCCACGCTGATCATGTAGTAGTACACGGGCTGGCCGCCCTCCACCACGCTGACCTCGGCGTCGGGGAAGTTGCCGGTGATGGTCTCGGCGGCGGCGTTGGCGTCCTCCTCCCTTACGTCCTCGCCATAGTAGATGGTGATGAACTCGGGGTGGTAGTCGTCAAAGGCCCAGCTCAGTTCCTTGAAGAGGGTCTTGATGTTGGTGTAGCTGCCGATGAGGGCCCCGTCCAGCAGGGCCAGATACTCCCCGGCGTGGATAGCGTGGCCGCCGAAGTCCGAATCCCGGGCGGCGTAGGTGATCATGGCGGTGTGGACCTTGCCGATGGCCTCGCCCATGGCTCCCACCAGGGACTCCTCGCACTCGTCGGGGTTGAAGTTCAGCAGGGCGGAGATGCCCTGGGGCACGGTCTTGGTGGGCAGCACGATGACGTGCTTCTCCGTCAGAGGAATGCACTGCTGGGCGGCCATGATGATGTTCTTGTTGTTGGGGAAGACGAAGACGGTGCTGGCCGGGGTGGCTTTGACCGCCCGCAGGATATCGTCGGTGGAGGGGTTCATGGTCTGGCCGCCGGTGACGATACCGTCCGCCCCCAGGTCCCGGAACAGATTTTCCAGTCCCGCGCCGGCGCAGACGGTGACCACGCCGTATTCCTTCTCCGGCGCCGCTTCCTCGGGCTCCGGCTCGGGGGCGGGCTCTGCCGGAGCGGCCTCGCAGCCCTCCTCCAGCTCTTTTTCCACCTGCTCCAGGTCGTCGGTGCTCTTGGGCTTCACGCCGCCGATCATGTCCAGAGCCTGGAGACGCATGTTCTCGATCTTGGCGATGTCCAGGTCTCCATATTTCTGGCTCTCCGCCAGGGCGTTGCCGGGGATGTCAGTGTGGACGTGGACCTTGAAGATCTCCTCGTCCTCGTTGATGACCAGAGAGTCGCCGATGCTGTCCAGATACAGGCGCAGGGGCAGCAGGTTCACGTTGGGGTCCCGCTTGCGCACCACGTACACCGTGTCAAAAATGTTGTGCTCCGGCACGAACACCTGCTCGGCGGTGAAGACGTGCTTCTTCTCCTCCTGGACCGGGGCGGCGAGCTGCTCGGAGCTGATCTCCCCCCGCAGGGAGGAGAGGATGGCCTTGAGGATGACCATGTAGCCCATGCCGCCGGCGTCCACCACGCCGGCCTTTTTCAGCACCGGGTTCTGGTTGACGGTGTCCTCCAGGGCGGCGTCTCCGGCCTCAATGGCGGCGCAGAGGGCGTCCTCCATGCCGGAGCCGCCCTTGGCGGCCTTGCCGGCTGCGGCGGAGGCCAGGCGGGAGACGGTGAGGATGGTGCCCTCGGCGGGCTTCATCACGGCCTTGTAGGCGGCCTCCACCCCGTCGTTCATGGCGGCGGTAAATTCGGAAACGCCGGCGGTCTCGGTGCCCTTCAGGCGCTTGGAGATGCCCCGGAACAGCAGGGACAAAATCACGCCGGAGTTGCCCCGGGCGCCCCGAAGCATGGCGCTGGCCACGCAGTCCGCGGCGGCGGCCACGCTGTCAAAGTCCCGCTTGCGCAGCTCCGCGGCGGCGTTGTTGATGGTCAGCCCCATATTGGTGCCGGTGTCGCCGTCCGGCACGGGGAACACGTTCAGATCGTTGATGGCCTGGATCTGGGCCTGCAAAGCCGCGTCCGCGCAGAGGATACACTCCTTGAAGGCGGCGGCGTCAATATAATCTCTCATCTCTCTCAGATTCCTTCACCCGATAATCGTATCGACGAAAACGTCCACGCTCTTGACCGGAACGCCGGTGGCCTTGGTCAGCTTATAGCTGACTTCCTTCATGATGCTGCGGGACACGGCGGAAATGTTCACGCCCTGGTCCACTCCGATGTGCAGCTCCAGAGAAACGCTCTCGTCGTCGTTGAAATGCACCTCCACGCCCTTGGACATGGATTCCCGGCGCAGGAGCTGGAAGGGTCCGCTGTCCTTGGCGCGGCCCACCATGCCCTTCACCCCGAAGCAGCTGGTGGCGGCGTTGCCGGCCAGGTTGGTGAAGACCTCGTTGGTGACGCAGATCCTGCCTTGTTCGTTCGTGATAGTCACCATGATCAAAATCGCTCCTTTCCATGGGAGAACTGGCATAAAACCGTTTCTATAGTATAACGCAAATTCCCCAAAAGCACAAGAGCGTTTTTGCGCCGCCGCTGCCTCCCGTCCCTCGATCGGCCAGCCCCTCGAAAAACAAGGCCGTTTCGGGCATGCCGCACGCCCGTCCCTGTGAGAAAGGGCGCGGCTTTCTGTATTTTGGCAGACTTTCCTGTTGCGTTTTGCGCGCAAAAATGGTATGCTTAATCTGTCATATAGCGTGCGCCTCCGGGCGCTCGCATGAAATCTATACATGGAGATGAAAGAGATGCAGAGACACTTCAAAACCATGGACGGCAACAACGCCGCCGCCCACGTATCCTACGCCTTTACCGAAGTAGCCGCGATCTATCCCATCACCCCGTCCAGCCCCATGGCCGACTATGTTGACCAGTGGGCCGCCCAGGGCCGCAAGAACATTTTCGGCTCTACCGTCAAGGTGCAGGAGATGCAGGCGGAGTCCGGCGCTGCCGGCGCCGTTCATGGCTCCCTCAATGCCGGCGCTCTGACCACCACCTACACCGCCTCCCAGGGCCTGCTGCTGATGATCCCCAACATGTACAAGATCGCCGGCGAGCTGCTGCCGGGCGTCTTCCACGTCAGCGCCCGTACCCTGGCCAGCCACACCCTGAACATCTTCGGCGACCACAGCGACGTTATGGCCTGCCGCCAGACCGGCTTTGCCATGCTGGCCGAAGGCAGCGTCCAGGAGGTCATGGACCTGAGCCCGGTGGCTCACCTGGCCGCCATCAAGGGCCGCGTGCCCTTCCTGAACTTCTTCGACGGCTTCCGCACCTCCCATGAGATCCAGAAGATCCAGGTGTGGGACTACGAGGACCTGAAGGAAATGTGCGACATGGACGCCGTCCAGGCCTTCCGCAATCGCGCTCTGAACTCCGAGCATCCCACCATGCGCGGCTCTCACGAGAACGGCGACATCTTCTTCCAGAACCGCGAGGCCTCCAACAAGTACTATGAGGCCGTCCCCGCCATCGTGGAAGAGTACATGGGCAAGATCAACGCCAAGCTCGGCACCGACTACCAGCTCTTCAACTACTACGGCGCTCCCGACGCGGACCGCGTCATCATCGCCATGGGCTCCATCTGCGACGTGGCCGAGGAAGTCATCGACTACATGAACGCCCACGGTGAGAAGGTCGGCCTGGTGAAGGTCCGCCTGTACCGTCCCTTCTGCCCGGACAAGCTCCTGGCCGCCATCCCCGAGACCGCCAAGAAGCTGGCCGTCCTCGACCGGACCAAGGAGCCCGGCGCCCAGGGCGAGCCTCTGTATCTGGACGTGGTCACCGCTCTGGCCAACGCCGGCAAGACCGACGTGAAGGTCATCGGCGGCCGCTACGGCCTGGGCTCCAAGGACACGCCTCCCGCCTCCGTCTTCGCCGTGTACAACGAGCTGAACAAGGCTGAGCCCAAGCGCATGTTCACCATCGGCATCGTGGACGATGTCACCAACCTCTCCCTGGAGGAGAAGCCCGCTCCCGCCACCGCCGCGGAAGGCACCATCGAGTGCAAGTTCTGGGGCCTGGGCGGCGACGGCACCGTCGGCGCCACCAAGAACTCCATCAAGAGCATCGGCGACCATACCGACAAGTACGTGCAGGCCTACTTCCAGTACGACTCCAAGAAGACCGGCGGCATCACCATCAGCCATCTGCGCTTCGGTGACAAGCCCATTCGCAGCCCCTATTACATCAACAAGGCGGACTTCGTGGCCTGCCACACCCCCGCCTATGTGACCAAGGGCTTCAAGATGGTTCAGGACGTGAAGCCCGGCGGCGT
>JAFWQQ010000073.1 GCA_017545165.1 Oscillospiraceae bacterium | reverse complement strand
GAGAAGAGCTCCTCCCCTTCCCCGTCGAGGATGGTAAAGCGGATGCGGCTGTCCCGGTAGATTCGCTCCACGTCCCGCCCGGCCAGGTAATCCTCGCCGATGCGGTACAGATAATCGCGGCCCGTGCCGCCGATGACCTGGTCCCGGGCCTGCTCATAGCCGTAGTCGTAGCTGCCCCACTGGCTGTTGGCATAGATGCCCAGCAGCGACAGGGCCAGCCCCGCCGCAAACAGGCACAGCAGCAGCACGGCGACGAGCTTTGCTCCAAAGCTGCCGCGCAGTTTTTTCATCTGCCCGTCCCCCCTTCAAACTTGTACCCCTGGCCCCAGACCGCCTTGATATAGCGGGGGTTGGCAGGGTCGATCTCCAGCTTTTCCCGCAGGTGCCGGATGTGGACGGCCACGGTGCTCTCTGCGCCGAAGGGCTCCTCGTTCCAGACCTTGCGGTAGAGCTCCCGGGGATGAAAAACGCGGCCGGGGTTCTGCATCAGCAGCTTCAGGATCTCATACTCCCGGGGCGTCAGGTTCACCGGCTCCCCGTCCACGGTGACGGTCTTGCTGCCGTCGTCCAGGCTGACGCCGCCGATGCTCAGCACGCTCTCCCGCACGGCTCCCCCGCCGAGGCGGAGATAGCGCCGGAGCTGGGAGCGGACCCGGGCCTGGAGCTCCACCGGATTGAAGGGCTTGGTGATGTAATCGTCAGCCCCCACGTTCAGGCCCAGCACCTTGTCCGTGTCCTCGCTCTTGGCCGTGAGCAGGATCACCGGCACGTTGGACCATTCCCGGAGCCTGGCTAGGGTGCTGACGCCGTCCATCACCGGCATCATGATGTCCAGCAGCACCAGCTGGATGTCCTCCCGCTCCAGGATGGCCAGAGCCTCCCTGCCGTTTGCGGCGGCAAAGGTCCGATAGCCCTCGGCCTCCAGGTAGATCTTCAGGGCGGAGACGATGTCTTTTTCGTCGTCGCAGATCAGAATGTTGTAGCTCATGTGCATCCCTCAGCTTTCGATATCATTATACCCTCCGGGTCCTTAAGAACCAAGAGGGTATTGTTTTAAGAAATGTTTAAGGCAACTGATGGCAGCGCTCCGTTCTGCAGCTTACTGCTGCCGGAACACATTTCCACAGACGGGGAAGACGGACGACCAATGGTCGTCCCTACGAGTTCGGTGATTGTGGCAGACATTCCGAATTCCGAACTCCGAATTCCGAATTATCGTCACTCGTCCAGCTTGAGAACGGCCAGGAAGGCCTCGGTCGGGATCTGGACCGTGCCCAGCTGGCGCATCTTCTTTTTGCCCTCCTTCTGCTTCTCCAGCAGCTTCTTCTTGCGGGTGATGTCGCCGCCGTAGCACTTGGCCAGCACGTCCTTGCGCATGGCCTTCACCGTCTCCCGGGCGATGATCTTGCCGCCGATGGCCGCCTGGATGGGCACCTCGAAGAGCTGGCGGGGGATGTTCTCCTTCAGCTTTTCGCAGAGCTTCCGCGCCCGGGGATAGGCCTTCTCCCGGTGAGCGATGAAGCTCAGGGCGTCCACCTGATCGCCGTTGAGGAGCATGTCCACCTTCACCAGGTCGCTGGTCTTGTACTCGGAGAACTCGTAGTCCAGGGAGGCGTAGCCCTTGGTGCGGGCCTTCAGGGTGTCGAAGAAATCGTAAATGATCTCGTTCAAGGGCATCTCATAGTGCAGCTCCACCAAACGGGCGTCCAGATACTGCATGTTCTTGTAGATGCCCCGGCGGTCCTGGCAGAGGGGCATGATGTTGCCCACATAGTCGTTGGGGGTGATGATGCTGACCTTCACATAGGGCTCATAGGCCTCCGCAATGGCGGCCACGTCCGGGTAGTTGTGGGGATTGTCCACCATGACCACCTTCCCGTCGGTCTTCACCACCTTGTAGATGACGGAGGGCAGGGTGGTGACCAGCTCCAGGTCGAACTCCCGCTCCAGCCGCTCCTGGATGATCTCCATGTGCAGCATCCCCAGAAAGCCGCAGCGGAAGCCGAAGCCCAGGGCCACGGAGCTCTCCGGCTCATAGCTGAGCGACGCGTCGTTGAGCTTCAGCTTTTCCAGCGCGTCCCGCAGGTCCGGGTACTTGGAGCCGTCCTCGGTGTAAATGCCGCAGAAGACCATGGGCCGGGCCGGGCGATAGCCGGGCAGGGCCTCCGCCGTGGGCCGAGCCGCCTCGGTGACGGTGTCGCCCACCTGGGTGTCCGCCACGTTCTTGATGCTGGCGGTGAAATAGCCCACGTCGCCGGCGGCCAGCTCCTCGCAGGGATCCAGGCCGATGGGGCGCAGATGCCCCACCTCTACCACCTTGTATTTCGCGCCGGTGGACATGAGCAGCACCTCGGAATCCCGACGGATGCGGCCGTCCACCATCCGCAAAAAGACGATGACGCCCCGGTAGTTGTCATACTGGCTGTCAAAGATCAGGGCCTTCAGCGGCGCGTCCGGGTCGCCGGCGGGGGCGGGCACGTTCGCCACGATGTCCTCCAGCACGGCGTCGATGTTGATGCCGGCCTTGGCGGAGATCTCCGGCGCGTCCTGGGCGGGGATGCCGATGATCTCCTCGATCTCGTCCTTCACCCGCTGGGGCTCCGCCGCCGGAAGGTCGATCTTGTTCACCACCGGCAGGATCTCCAGATTGTTGTCCAGGGCCAGATAGGTGTTGGACAGGGTCTGGGCCTCCACGCCCTGGCTGGCGTCCACCACCAGCACCGCGCCCTCGCAGGCGGCCAGGGAGCGGCTGACCTCGTAGTTGAAGTCCACATGCCCCGGGGTGTCGATCAAATTCAGCGTGTACTGCTCCCCGTCGGCGGCGGAATAGGTCAGTCCCACGGCCCGGGCCTTGATGGTGATGCCCCGCTCCTTCTCCAGATCCATGTTGTCCAGGATCTGATCCTCCATGATCCGCTGCTCCACCGCGCCGCACTTCTCGATGAGCCGGTCGGAGAGCGTGGACTTGCCGTGGTCGATGTGGGCGATGATGGAGAAATTGCGGATCTGTTTTTGCTCGATCATGCCTCTTCCCCCTCAATGCTGTTAAGCGCCTGTTCGGCCCGATCCACCAGCTCATGGAGCTGGGCGAGGAAGGCGCGGGTGTCCCGCACGCTCACGTCTCCCGGGTGAGCGGAGCGGCCCAGGATATAGTCCGCCGTCACCCCATAGTAATCACAGGCCCTGCACACAAAGCGCAGCCCGGGCTCCCGGGCGCCGTTCTCGTAATGGCTCAGCAGGGCCTGGCTGATGCCCAGGTCCGCGGCGGCCTGCCGCTGGCTGATGCCGCGTCCCTTGCGCAGGGCGGAAAGGGTCTCAGAAAAAAGTCGTTCCATAAAAAGCTCCATTTCAAGTGATAACAGCGAGTATTATAACGGCTGTCCGGCCATTTGTAAACAGAAACTTGTATGAAAAACTTGAAATATCTGCCGCGAAGTGATACATTAGATTAGCTGAATACAAAAAATATTGGAGGTTGAAACCAATGTTTGAGAATCTCATTGAAATCCTGAAAGCCAATCCCCGCAAGATCGTCTACACCGAAGGCCCCGACGCCCGCATCCTCTCCGCCGCCTCCCGTCTGAAGAAGGACGGCTTCCTGACCCCCATCCTGGTGGGTAAGGTGGACGAGGTCAAGGCCGCTGCCGAGAAGGGCGGCTTCGACATCGAGGGTCTGGAGATCCTGGATCCCGCCACCTACGACAAGATGGACGAGATGGTGGAGACCATGGTTGCCCTGCGCAAGGGCAAGATGACCGCCGAGGAGTGCCGGGCCGCCCTGCAGAAGGGCAACTACTTCGGCACCATGCTGGTGAAGATGGGCGTGGCCGACGCGCTGCTGGGCGGCGCCACCTACTCCACCGCCGACACGGTCCGTCCCGCGCTGCAGCTGGTGAAGACCAAGAAGGGCGCAAACCTGGTGTCCTCCTGCTTCATTCTGGTGAAAGAGGGCGCCCCCATGCTCTGCATGGGCGACTGCGCCATCAACATCGATTACCAGGACACGGTGGACAAGGAAGGCAACGTGGTCCTGCCCGCCGCCGCCAAGCTGGCCGAGGTCGCCGTCGAGACCGCCAAGACCGCCAAGGTCTTCGGCATGGATCCGAAGGTCGCCATGCTGAGCTACTCCACCAAGGGCTCCGGCAAGGGCGCCAATGTGGACCTGGTCCGCAACGCCACCGCCATCGCCAAGGAGAAGGCCCCCGAGCTGGATCTGGACGGCGAGATGCAGTTTGACGCCGCCGTCTCCCCCGTGGTCGGCCAGTTGAAGTTCCCCGGGAGCAAGGTCGCCGGCTTTGCCAACACCTTCATTTTCCCGGAGATCCAGTCCGGCAACATCGGCTACAAGATCGCCCAGCGTCTGGGCGGCTACGCTGCTTACGGCCCCATCCTGCAGGGCCTGAACGCCCCCATCAACGACCTGAGCCGCGGCTGCGACGCGGAAGAGGTCTACCAGATGTCCATCATCACCGCCGCGCTGGCATAATACTAAAACCTAATAAGAAGAAGACAAAGATTTGCGAGATGGATTTGTGTCAGGCGAGGCGCTTTTCGCAGCGAATAATGGAGATATATTTGCAAGGAAAGCAACGAAGCATGGCGCGAATCCAGCCGCAAAGAT
>JAFWQQ010000027.1 GCA_017545165.1 Oscillospiraceae bacterium | reverse complement strand
GTTGTGGCCCAGATCCAGATAGCGGACCTTGGTGCAGTACTGCAGCGCCTCGCCCACATCGTCATAGAGGGTGCCGCCCTTGGAGGGCATGGACGCCAGGATCTTGGTCACATTGGTGCGCACGGAGTAGTTGGTGCCGAAATTGACGCGCCAGATGACCTCCACATTGGGGTTCTCGTCCCGGATCACGGCCATGTGCGCGTTATCCACGCCGCAGCTGTCCATATCCAGCCAGGTGCAGGCGTGCATGTAAGGCAGCAGCCGCCGGATGGCCTCGCCCTGGTCGGAGATCGGGACGTGGTTGAGATCCAGCCCCTCGTCGGAGAGGTCAAAGCTCCGGCCGTAGACGCTCACCGGATAGTGGATCAGCGCTTCGGGGGCCGCCGCGGCCAGGGTCAGCGCATCCTCCAGGCTCAGGCCGTAGTCCCCGCCGGGGAGAGTCAGCTCCCGCAGCTTGGAAAGTCCCGAGAGGGCCGCCGCCGCGCTTGGGACCTCCTCGCTGGTCAGCTCCGTGAGATCCAGGCTCTCGGTGTCCGGATCCAGCTCTTTCCCCATCAGGGTCACAACGTAGTGGAGCTCCGCGCCGGGCAGCGCCGCCTGCAGGGCCTGCAGCTCGGCGGCGTTCAGGCGGGTCCCGGCGTCCGGGCTGCCCAGCTCCACCTGGCGAAGGTTCGGAACGAAGGAGAGCATCCGGATCGTGTCCTCCAGCAGCTCGCCGGTCAGGCCGGTGAGATCCGCCGCCTCGGCGGTATTGTCCAGCACCTGCCCGTCCGGCAGGGGCACGGTAAAGCGCAGCGCCACCTCCGGGTGGGCTTCGCCCCAGGCGGCCAGTTCTTCATAGTTGGTGCTGCCGGAGGCGTCCAATCTCTCCAGACTGTCAAACTGAGCCAGCTGGGCCGTCTCGCCGGGCTGCAGCACCAGCTTCAGCTCCGTGGTGCCGCTGGAGAAGGTGCCGGCGGAGAGCGTGACGTCCGTCTCCTTCACGAATTGCCAGAAGGACCTGGTCGTCATGCCCGCGCTGGTCTCTATCGCCACCAGCGGGGGGCTCATGCCCAAAAGAAAAAGAACCGCTATATACAGCAATCCAATCAGTATGGTAAGTCCGCGGCTGTTTTTCATCTGTCTCTACCCCCAGATAATACTGCCTTATAGTATAACACCGGGCCATCCCATTTGCAAGGCAAACGATGGCCCCGGAGCAGCTTTCTGCGGTTGACAGCCGCCGCGCCGCGGTACTATAATGAAGTGCAGTTCTCGCTTATTCTGTCGCCGTGAGGTCGCCCTATGATGAACCGGTTTCCGCGCCGATGTCCTCCTTCCCGCATAGAATAAGGCGGAAAGGAAGTTCGGTATGTTTCGCGATTTGAAAGACACCATCAAAGCCTATCAGGCCAGAGACCCCGCCGCCCGCTCCGCGCTGGAGGTGCTGCTGCTCTATCCCGGCCTGAAGGCCGTGCGCAGCCACCGCCGGGCCCACTGGTGCTATACCCACGGGTTCCTGTTCCTGGCACGCATGATCTCCCAGGGCAGCCGCCGCCGCACGGGGATCGAGATCCACCCGGGGGCCAAGATCGGCAAGCGCCTGGTCATCGACCACGGCATGGGCCTGGTCATCGGCGAGACCGCCGAGATCGGGGACGACTGCCTGATCTACCACGGGGTCACCCTGGGCGGCACCGGCAAGGAGACCGGCAAGCGCCACCCCACCATCGGCAACAACGTGCTCATCGGCACCGGCGCCAAGGTGCTGGGTCCCATCACCATCGGCTCGGGCAGCCGCGTGGCGGCAAACTCCGTGGTGCTGCAGGATATCCCCGAGAACAGCACCGCCGTGGGCATCCCGGCCCGGGTGGTCCGTCTGGCCGGGGAGAAGGTCAACTACGTCACGGAGGTGGACCATGTCCACGACGTGCCGGATCCCATCACCTCGGACCTGGCCGCCCTGCGGGAGGAGCTGGCCCGCCTGAAAAAGCGGGAGAGCGAGCTGGAGATGGAGCGGGCGGACAACTGGATCATCTGACCATACGAAAGGACAACGACTATGGATACCGCGACGATTTATGAGATCATCGGCTATGTGGGCTCCGCCCTGGTGCTGGTCTCCTTCCTGATGGCTTCCGTGGTGAAGCTGCGGGTGGTCAACTGCATCGGCAGCTTTATTTTCGCCGTTTACGCCCTGCTGATCCACTCCTACCCCACCATGATCATGAACATCTGCCTGGTGCTCATCAATCTCTACTATCTGTGGAAGCTTCGCAACAGCGAGCCCAACTACCACCTGACGGCCCTGCGGCCCACGGACGGCTTTGTGGACTTCTTCCTGCGGGAGCACCGGGAGGACATCGCCAGGTGCTTCCCCGGCCGAAACTGGCATGAGGACGAGCTGAACCGGGCCTTTCTGGTCTGCCATGGGGACACGCCGGCGGGACTCCTGCTGGGAAAGGAGAAAAACGGGAAGCTGGACGTGGTGCTGGACTACAGCACCCCCGCCTACCGGGACAGCTCCGAGGGCCGCTATCTGCTGGAGCACCTGTCCCAGGAGGGCGTAAAGCTCCTGCGCTACGAGCACGCGGAGGAGGGCCATCTGGGCTATTTGAAAAAAATGGGCTACGAGCAGAAGGGCGGCGTCTGGGAACGCGCGCTCTGAGCAGGGAAAAGGCCCGGAAGTTGGCGGCTTTGCCGCGCTCTTCCGGGCGTTTTGCGTTTTCGGCAGTCCTGCGCGAAGGCGGAGGATCTGGCCTCCGATAACGACAAACGGGAGGGGACGCCCTCCCGTTATTACTGTGCTGAAAAACCCAAAAGCCGCAGGGCCGAGCAATGCTCGGCGCTACGGCGGGAGACGGGACGTGGACGCATGACGGCGGGCGACCGAAGGTCGCCCCTACGAGCGGGGGGCGGGCGCGGGACGGGACGTGTGGGCGGATCGGCGGGAGGTGCAAGCCCCTCCCCTGCGGGGGAGAGCGGTGCGTCGGCACAGGATGGGAAAACGACACCTCATCCGTCATCCGCGCTGCGCGGAATCGGGCTCTTACGATTCTTTGAGAATTTTTCACAAAGTACTTGACAAGCGTATATCTTGGTGATATCATTTTGATATCAAATCGAAGGAGGCACGAGAAATGAAAGAGATCGTGTTGAATAACAAGAAAAACGGCATGGCCATGCTGCTGCTGATCGTCCTGCTGTACCTGGCGGGCGTGGCGGCCATGGTCGTGGGCGGCATCTTCGGCTTGGACCGGGGCCATGGCTGGGGCGTCGTCCTGTTCGTGATCGGCGTCGTCTGGGTCAGCATCGGCTGGTTCCCCGCCCTGGGCCTGAAGATCCTGAAGCCCCAGGAGGCCCTGGTGCTCACCCTCTTCGGCAAGTACATCGGCACCTTGAAGGAGGAGGGCTTCTACTACGTCAATCCCTTCTGCGTGGGCGTGAACCCGGCGGCCAAGACCAAGCTGAACCAGTCCGGCGACGTGGACGGCGGCGGCAGCGGCAACAGTCCCCTGAACGTGCTGCTCTCCGGCTCTGCTCAAAACGTGGAGCTGACCAACAAGAAGATCTCCCTGAAGGCCATGACCCTCTCCAACTCCCGGCAAAAGATCAACGACTGCCTGGGCAACCCCGTGGAAATCGGCATCGCCGTGATCTGGAAGGTGGTGGACACCGCCAAGGCCGTCTTCAACGTGGACAACTATAAAGAGTACCTGTCCCTGCAGTGCGACAGCGCGGTGCGCAACATCGTGCGCATCTACCCCTATGACGTGGCCCCCGGCGTGGACACCACCGGCGACGGCGTGGCGGACGAGGGCAGTCTCCGGGGCTCCAGCGAGCTGGTGGCCCAGCGGATCCGGGACGAGATCCAGTCGAAGGTCAGCGAGGCGGGCATCGAGATCGTGGAGGCCCGCATCACCTACCTGGCCTACGCGCCGGAGATCGCGGCGGTCATGCTGCAGCGCCAGCAGGCCAGCGCCATCATCGACGCGCGCAAAATGATCGTGGACGGCGCCGTGGGCATGGTGGAGATGGCCCTGGAGCGGCTCAGCGAGAACCACACCGTGGAGCTGGACGAGGAGCGCAAGGCCGCCATGGTCTCGAACCTCCTTGTGGTGCTCTGCGGCAACCGGGACGCCCAGCCGGTGGTCAATTCCGGCAGCCTGTATTAATCTGACCTCGGAAAGGAAGCAGCCATGGCTGACAACGCAAAGAAACAGGTGCCGCTGCGCCTGTCCCCCAAGCTCTATGACGCCCTGGCCCGCTGGGCGGAGGACGACTTCCGCTCCCTGAACGGCCAGATCGAGTATCTGCTCACCGAGTGCGTCAAGCAGCGGAAAAAGAACGGAAAATACGTGGGCGAGGAGATCGACAAGCCCATCGAGCTGGACATCGGATAAAAATTCGGAATTCGGAATTCGGAGTTCGGAACGATCCATCAAGGAGGTACCAACCCATGCTCATTCCCTCCCGGGCTCAGGCGGACGCCTTCTGCGGCTCCCCCACCACACGGTATCAGCGCATCGCGGGGATCCTGGCGCCGCTGATGCTGCTGGGCAGTATCGTATACATTCTCATCATCTGGCATACGCTGCCGGAGAAGATCCCCACCCATTATAACTTCGCCGGAGAGATCGACGGCTATGGCGGCCGGGGGACCCTGCTGCTGATGCCCATCATCGGACTGTTGACGGACCTGACAGTTGCCATCTGCGCACGCTTCCCAAAAAGCTGGAACACGGGCGCGCGCGTCACGGTGCTGAACCGGACCCGGGTCTACCGTCTGGTGCGGGACCTGATAGCGGATCTGCGGCTGAGCACGGCGCTGCTCTTCGGCGGCTTCGGGCTCTATCTGGCAAGTCTGCCGGAGCATTTCAGCGGCTGGGTCATGGCGGTCCTGGCCCTGCTGATCCTGGTCCCCCTGCTGCGCTATTTCCTCCGGCTTCCCCGCGTAAAATGAGAAGAGAAAAGAACACAAGGATAAAGGAGAGAACCCTATGCTTACCATTGAACATCTGACCAAGACCTACGGCGACAAGAAGGCCGTGGACGATCTGAGCCTGCACATCGCCCCGGGCGAGATCTACGGCTTCATCGGCCACAACGGCGCCGGCAAGACCACCACGCTGAAATCCTGCGCGGGCATCCTGCCCTTCGAGGCGGGCAGCATCCGCGTGGACGGGATGGACATCGTGTCCCGGCCCCTGGACTGCAAGCGCATCATGGCCTATCTGCCGGACAATCCGGATATCTACGAGTACATGTCCGGTATCCGCTACCTGAACTTCATCGGGGACGTGTACCGGGTGGAGCCCACGGTCCGC
Source organism: Oscillospiraceae bacterium (assembly GCA_017545165.1). Classification (GTDB taxonomy): domain Bacteria; phylum Bacillota; class Clostridia; order Oscillospirales; family Oscillospiraceae; genus Limivicinus. Next base: position 6,160 of record JAFWQQ010000027.1, on the reverse strand, counting down.
CGGGAGCGGATCCACAAGTACGCCGAGATGCTGGGCATCGAGGGCGACCTGGCCCAGCCGGTGTCCGCCTTCTCCCATGGCATGAAGCAGAAGCTGGTGCTGATCTCCGCCTGGATCCACGAGCCGAAGCTGATCCTCATGGACGAGCCCTTCGTGGGCCTGGACCCCAAGGCCGCCTTCCTGCTGAAGGAGCTGATGCACGAGCACTGCGACAAGGGCGGCGCCATCTTCTTCTCCACCCACGTGCTGGACGTGGCGGAAAAGCTCTGCGACAAGGTCGCCATCATCAAGGAGGGCCGTCTGATCGCCAGCGGCTCCATGCAGGAGGTCAAGGGCAACGAGTCCCTGGAGGACGTGTTCCTGGAACTGGAGGAAGACCATGCTTAAGATTCTGCTTCGCACCCGGATGGAGGCCCTGCTCAGCGTCCTCACCGGGGCAAGCCGCACGAAGAAGGCCCAGAGCAAGGTCAAGCTCATCGGCTTTGCCGCGGTGATGCTTCTCTCTCTGGTGTCTCTGGGCACCCTTTTCTCCCGGATCTTTGACGTCATCGCCGAGGCCTTCTATTTCGGCGGTATGGGCTGGCTGTACTTCGGCCTGGCCGGGGTGATGAGCTTCGGCCTCATGCTCATTGGCAACATCATCCTGGCCAAGTATCAGCTCTATGAAGCCCGGGACAACGACCTGCTGCTGAGCATGCCCATCAAGCCCATCCACATCCTGCTCAGCCGACTCTTTCTGCTGCTGGTGCTGGCCTGGATCTGCATGCTCCCCGTGGCGATCCCCTGCCTGCTCTACTGGCCGAAGCTGCCCTCGGGCTGGGGCCTGGTCGCCTTTGTGCTGCAGTTCCTGGCAGTCCTGCCCCTGCTGAACCTGGCCATCTCCGCTTTTCTGGGCTGGCTGGTGCACCTGGCCTCCATCCGCGCCCGCAACAAGTCCCTCATCTCACTGGTCCTCACGCTGGGCTTCCTGGGCGCTTACATGTATTTCAGCTTCAAGATGAACAGCATCCTCTCCACCCTGTCGGATAATCCCGAAATCCTGGAGAAGCCCCTGGGCTCCGCGGCTCCGGTGGTCTGGCTGGGCCGCTCCATCGCCGAGGGCCGGGCGGATCTGCTGGGTCTGCTGCTGGTCATCGCCCTGGCCCTCTTCGCCCTGTGCCTGTGGCTGCTGCAGCGGACCTTCATCCGGACCGCAACCGCCAAGTCCACCGCGGCCAAGCGGGTCTATGTGGAGCAGACCGCCAAGCTCCGCTCTCCCAAGTCCGCGCTGCTGATCCATGAGCTGCGCCGGCTCTGGGCCAGCCCCGCCTATCTCCTGAACGGCGCCCTGGGCAGCTTCTTCACCCTGGCCGCCGCGGTCTATCTGCTCCTCAAGGGCGGCTCTCTCACCGCCTCCGAGCAGTGGCCCATGCTGAAGTCCTTCCTGCAGCCCCTGATCGTGGCGGGCCTCTGCTACATGGCGAGCCTGGTCTTCCTCACGGCTCCCTCCATCTCCCTGGAGGGCAAGTATCTGTGGATCCCCAAGTCTCTGCCGGTCTCCGCCTGGACCGTGCTGGAAACCAAGCTGAAGCTGCACATGCTCATCGCCCTGCCGCCGCTGGTGCTGGTCTCCGCTGCCGCGGCCCTGACGCTGGGCTATGAGGGCCAGCTCAAGGCTCTGGTGCTGATCTTGCCGCCCCTGTTCGGGGTGTTCAGCGGTCTGCTGGGCCTGTTTGAAAACCTGCGCCACCCCAACTTCAACTGGATCAACGAGACCCAGGCCGTGAAGAGCGGGGCCAGCGTGATGCTCACCATGTTCATCGGCATGGGCCTGGTGCTGTTGCCGGTCCTGGTCTGCGTCTTCCTCAGCAAGTGGGTCAGTCCGGAGCTGGCCGGCTGGTGCATGGTCGCTCTGCTGGGCGTCCTGTGCGTGCTGCTCTATTCCTGGCTGCGGAAGAAGGGTCCCCGGGTGTTCCAGGAGCTGTGAGGCGAAAGGACAGGTCCCCATGAAAGACAAGAAGCTTTTGAAATACCTGATTTTCGCCTTCGCGCTGGCCTGGCCGGTCCAGGCCCTGGCCTCCTGGTTCTCCCTGCGGGGGAACGCCCTGGCCTTCCAGCTCATCATGGTGGGCTGCATGTTCATGCCCCTGCTGGCGACGGTGCTGGCCGGGATCCCTCTGAAGGGCATGGGCTGGGGCCTGCATCTGAAGGGCAAGTGGAAATGGGCCCTGGCCGCCTGGCTGGCGCCCATGGCCCTGGCCCTGCTGGGCGCGGCGCTCTATTTCCTGCTCTTCCCCGGCCAGCTGGATTTCAGCGGCGCGTACTACAAGGCCCAGATCGCCGCCGTGGCCGGCGAGGACGGCGCCGCGGAGGCCATAGCCCAGTTGGAGGAGAAGGGGATCTCCCTGATGCTGCTGTCCCTGATCTCCATGGTCCAGGCCGTGACCTACGCGCCGATCATCAACACCTTCGTCTCCCTGGGAGAAGAGGTGGGCTGGCGCGGCGCCATGCTGCCCCGGCTGAAGGAGCGCTTCGGCAAGCGGGGCGGCTGGCTCCTGGGCGGCCTGATCTGGGGCGCCTGGCACTGGCCGGTGATGCTCCTGGCGGGCTACGAGTACGGTCTGGAATACTGGGGCGCGCCGGTGCTGGGGCCCGTTGCCTTCTGCCTCTTCACCACCGCCCTGGGTCTGCTGCTGGATCTCTGCTACGAAAAGACCGGCAGCATCTGGATCCCCTCCCTGGGTCACGGCGCCGTCAACGCCACCGCCTCGATCCCGCTGCTGTTTTGGAAGACGGACTTTGCGGACCGGATGATTCTGGGCCCCTGCATGCCCGGCCTGATCGCCGGGATCCCGCTGCTGGCCCTGGCGCTCTTCGCGCTGATCCGGGCCAAGGCCCCGGCGGACGACCCGCAAGCCCCCGCGGCGTAACGCGCCGCCCGCGCTCTTGCCTCCCCCACCGGGGGAATTGCGGCTTCGCGCTGCCGGTGGCAGAAAAAGCGAAGACGCAATTACCGCAGCGGTCGGAAAAATGGAGCAAGCGAACGCGCGAACATTTTTCAGGGTACCGCAAGGCGGACGGTGGCATCCGCCGATCCCCCGCGAGGCGGATGACGGAAGGGGTCCTCCGTCCCGCGCTCGCAGCGCCGAGCATCGCTCTGCGACCCTCGCGCAGGACGACGCCGAGCAATGCTCGGCGCTACGGGCGGCGCGGGGCCCATCCTCCTGGTTGCCATCCTGAGCGAGCCCGCAGGGCGAGTCGAAGGATCCGAATATGAAAAAATCGCGGCTTTTGAAAAAAAGTTGTTGACAAATCCAGATTCATTTGATACACTAACTGAGCCGTGGCCGAGTGGTTCAGTCGGTTAGAACGCCGGCCTGTCACGCCGGAGGTCGAGGGTTCAAGTCCCTTCTCGGTCGCCACACATGCCCCCATTAGGGGGCATGTACTTTGCTGCTGTAGCTCAGTAGGTAGAGCGCATCCTTGGTAAGGATGAGGTCGGCAGTTCGAATCTGCCCAGCAGCTCCAAAGCCTTGAAATCTGCGGATTTCAGGGCTTTTTGCTTTGTGTGCGGTGATGAAGCAGAGCGCATCCCTAAACAGTCAATTTTGACGAAGGGATGCGCTCCGATTTATGGCAAGAAAAAAGATTTTCGTGGATGGGGATATCGCGAACACCATCCATCAGGTATGGGATTTATACACGACCTCCCAAACGGCAAAAGGCGTGAGTGAAATCACGCTTCGCAACTACAAACAGCAACTTCACAGCATCTCCAAATATCTCGATATCGAACGGTCGAATGACGATTTGACGAAGAACGATTTGGAATTGATGGTCGTGGGAATGAGGGAGAACGGTTTGGCAAATAACACCGTCGCCACCTATGTCCGCCGTATGCGTGCCTTTTTGAATTGGTGTAATCAGGAGGGCTACTGTTCCCTCTCAATGGCGAACATCCGCGAGCGGGATACGGTAAAAGAGACATACAGCGACGCGGAGTTGGAGGCGCTGTTGAAGAAGCCGAAAAAGCACTGTGATTTCTGTGAGTATCGCAGTTGGGTTATCGTCAATTTCCTGATGAACAGCGGTTGTAGAGCGGCTACCGTGCGCAACATCCAAAACAGGGACATTGATTTGGAGGCAAGGCAAGTGGTGTTCCGCCACACCAAAAGCAAAAAGGTTCAGGTCATTCCCCTGTGTAGTTATATGGTGCTCATTCTGCGGGATTATATGGCTATCCGCAAGGGCAAGCCCGATGCTTACCTGTTCTGCGACCAGTTTGGCGGGATGCTGTCAGAAACGGCGCTGCGTCAGTCTATCACAAGATATAACCACCGGCGGGGCGTTTCCAAAACCTCCATTCATATGTTCCGCCATACCTTCGCCCGCAAATACTTGGTGGATTGCGGCGGCGACGCTTTTACTTTACAGCGGCTTATGGGACACAGCACTATTGCTCCATTTACGACGCCAACATAGCGAAGAATTACGACAGAGTCTCCTCGCTTGCGCAGATACAAAAGCCGAGGGAGACGATTAAAACCTAATGTTTGTGAACATCTATGGAACATCTTTGAATGTCTTTAAGTATCTATGGGAAAATGAATATGGTGGAGAGACAATAGGCGTCTTTCCATCATTTTTGTCCTCCCGTAAATATGATTGTCTTAAGCGAAAGACTGTGCTAATATATCTGGCATAAATGCGCAGCTTTTAGTCTGCTTTTTTTCATATGGAGCTGTTCGATCATTTCCCTTGGCAAATAATAATACTGATATGAGAGATAAGAATGATGAATAAGTCTGAACTGACAATAGAAACAACAAAACGCGAAGAATGGATCGATTACCTTCGTGGGCTTGGCATCATTTTGATGATAATAGGACACACATGGATCTGGCCGCCTGTTATCAAATGGATTTACGGCTTTCACATGCCTCTCTTTTTTGTGTTATCGGGATATTTGTTTAACAAACAGAAATGGGAAGAGAATGAGTATAGAAGGTTTCTTTATGCACGGTTTAGAAACTATATTATTCCATATTTCATTTGGTGTGTAATTTGTTTTCTCATGAATCTTCCAATTTTCTGTTATTCGTATTGGGGAGATAAATTTTTGACGGCATTGGTCCAAAATCTTGGGTGGATAATAACCAACGTTAAGGTTGATGGAGTTTTCCTTCCACAAAATTGTACTCCATTGTGGTTTTTACCATGTCTGTTTATCAGTCAGCAGATATTTTATTGGCTTGTGCGATTCAGAATATCATGGCAATGGATGCTATCGCTATGTTTTATCGCTTTCAATTTATTTATGAATTGGTTCAAAATGCCTATATTTCCATGGCATTTTGAAGTAGCGCTTATTGGCTCGGTTTTCATGCTTGTTGGGTACTACTTCAAAGAAACACAGATAACAGAAAAACTAACCCATCCGTTGATAATACTCGTTTTCGTCGCAATTTCAAGCATCGTTATTCTGCTGAACGGCTCGGTTGATATGTATTATAGGCGTTATGGAAAGGATTTACTCGTTTTCATTATTGCTTCATTGTTGATGTGTTACTCTTTAATTGTTTTGTGTAAAAGAGCGAGGAAGCTATTTCACAGCAAAAGCGTTTGTAGCCTTGGAAAATTCTCGATCATTGTAATAGGCCTGAACTATACAATTAATCGTTATACAAGATTGATATATCAAATTCTTGGCAAGGTAATAGGTTGGGATCTGGGTTGGATGGAATACTTTTTGCCACTAACCAATTTACTTATATGTCTATTTGTGATTTCTATATACAATAAGATTTGGTCAAGAAACAAACGCTTTGGAATTTTGTTAGGAAAATAAGCAACGAACTTTTCCCCGCCACAAATTGGGTTTCATCCATCTGCCAATTAATATCTCTCCAACAGCCCGATATACACTTATACGCCGTGGGGCTGCTAATGCCGCACAGCCTCGCAGAGCGGACTGCCGGGGAGTCCCGCGGCCGGGCCCCCGCGGGAAAACATCCGTCTGCGCCGTAGGGGCGGGGCTTGCCCCCGCCCGTTTTGCCGGACACAGGTCTTTGTCGGCGGGCGATTCGTGAATCGCCCCTACGGGGAGACGCCGGTCTGGGCCGTAGGGGCCCGGCCATGGGCTCCTCGGCGGCCCAACTCCGCGTCTCTCGACCCCTTCCGT
>JAFWQQ010000026.1 GCA_017545165.1 Oscillospiraceae bacterium | reverse complement strand
TTCGGCGAATTCGCAGATTGTACGAATTCGCCGAATATTTCTTTGCTATACGAGCTCTGGTCCGCCGGGAGGGCACAAGGCCCTCCCCTACGATACAACCAGGGTTTTCGCACTTGTTTCGCATTTTGCAACGCGCCCTGTCTTATTTCGTGTCGATGCGCTCAGTTGAACCAGTTGTTTCGATTCCAAAGCGCGTCCAGCTCCCTGCGGGTGAAGGAGGCTCTCCCCTCGCTTATGGCCTGAAGGCTGGCCTCATAGAGCTCTCTGTGCTGATTGGAATGCCGTGCGGCTCTGGCCTGCTGGGCCACCGCTTCCAGGCTCAGCTTCTCCTCTGTCCTACCGCCGGATCCGCCGGAGTGTCCGCTCCAGCCGCCGGTATTGCCGCTCCCGCCGCCGGGATTGCCCTGACCGGTCTGGCGCAGGTACTCCCGGATCAGAGCCTCCGCCGCCTCCCGACTCATGCCGGCTGCAAGCAGTTCCTCCTCCGTGGGACTGTAGCCCGTGGCGCTGATGAGGGCGTAGAGCCGGGCATAGGCGTCAGCAGCCCGGTCATAGGCCTGGTCCTCCCTCTCCTGCTGCCAGTCCCGCTCGCTGCGCCAGTCGCCCAGCTGGTCCCGGTAGCGGTCATAGTCCCGGTCCGCCTGCCTGCCCAGCAGCTCGTACTGCTGCTGCAGCGCGTCTCCCTGGTCCCGGTACATGCGGTAGGCCTGCTCGTAGAGCTCCGGGATCACGGCCGAGAGCCCCCGAAGGGAGGCGTCGTACTGCTGCTGACCCACGGCCTGGCCGTAGCTGGAGCCGTAACCGCCGGTAAGGGCCGCGGCCTGGCCCATGCTGTCCTTCATGGCCATGCGGCCGTCCTGAACGTAGCGGTCCCGGGTCACGCGATAGATCGGGTCCCGGTCCGCATCATACTGGAAGGGGCCCCGGGCGGCGATCTGCTCATAGAGGTCGCTCTGCTGCCGGCGGGCGCCTTCGTCATAGACCGGAGCCCGGTCCAAGTCCCGTCTGCGCTCCTCGTCCTCCTGGGTCTGGGCGCGAATGGGTTCTGCCATTGTCTTTCTCCTTTCAGTCCTTGTGCGCCTGCGCCAGCAGGTGCGCCTCGATTCTGCTGATGGCCTCGGTCACCGGGCCGTTGCAGCCCTGCTCCTTCAGGCCCTTCAAGCAGGCCAGCACGCCCACGGTCAGCAGCGCCAGCTCCGCCTGTGTGGCCTTCAGGAGCTCATCCTGCTTTTTCTGTCTCTGCACGAATTCATACCCCTTGAAAAGATAGCCCAGCAGGGCGATCAGCGCCGCCACGCCCCCGGCCAGGCCTACCACGGTCTGCCAGGAGAGGGTGATCTGCATGGTCTCACCCCCTCAACAGCGCGCTCCAGGTCACGGGGCCCACGATCCCGTCCCGGTCCAGCCCCTTCTTCGCCTGGAAGCGCAGCACGGCGGCGCGGGTGTTGGGGCCGAAGTCCCCGTCGGCGCCGTCCGCTCCCACGCCGCAGCCTCGGAGGATCAGCAGAGCCTGGGCCGCCTGCACGCAGCTCCCCTTGTCGCCGAGCTGCAGCTGGGGCAGCTCCACCGAGCAGCCCGCAGGCTGCTCCGGCTCCGCGTCAGGCTCCGCAGCATCTTCTCCGTCCGCCAGGCTCGCGTAGTCCGGCAGGCCGTAGCCCCGGATATACAGGCCGTCGATCTCCCGGACCTGATAGCATACCGCGTCGCCGCAGTTGCCCTCGATCAGGCGGATCCGCCGGCCCTCCACCTCCGCCACCAGGCCCACGTGGTCGGCGCTGCCGCTGTTGTCGCCGACGCCGGTGTCCTGCCAGTCGTAGAAGATCAGGTCCCCGGGCCGGGGGACATAGCCGTCATCCTCCATCCATCGGCCCGCCGCCTTGTACAGCGCGATCATGGGGTCGCAGGCGCACTCGGGAAAGACGATCCCGGTCAGGCCCCAGACCTGAGCCACGGCGCTGACGAAGGCCGCGCACCAGGGGTCGGTATAGCGCATTCTGTACCCCCGGGGCAGGGGGACGATGCTGTTGTACACGTCGATGATGACCCGGTGAGTGCCGTCGGCTTCCCTGCGTCCGATCCAGCTCCGGGCCTGGCGGACCATCCGCTCTCTCCATTCAGTTCCCGTCATCCAAAACCACTTCCTTCCACCCGTACACATCCGGGGCCCAGGTGTTGCCGTCGATCAGACTCTCGTACACCGGCCCCGCCGCGTCCGGGTAATGTACCCTTTCACCGACATGATATGCGTCCTGTGCCCCTGTCGGCTGCCTCCACACGGGGATCTCGCCGGGCTTCGCCACCTCCGTCCACAGCGCGGGCACCTTCGGCGGCTCCCAGCCGGCCTGGCTCGTATGGGCCTGGACGCACTTGTAGAGCTTCCTGCCGCAGCGCACCCGCACATTGAGGGTATAGCTGGTGTCAGCGGCCCAGGCCGGGAACAGCTCCACGCCGCCCAGCGCTTCCTCGTCGGAGAGGCTGACGGCGGCCTTCTCGATCCGCGCACGGAGCGCAAGGGCTTTGCTTCTCGTCATGCGTCGCCACCTCCCAGCAGGATCGCCAGAGCCTCGGAATCGTCGATGTCGGGCATTGGCTCTCCCTCCGTATACTGCCGCCCGCATACAGCGGGGTCACACGCTTCATCGTATTCAATGCCATCCCGCACCACATAGCGTCCGGCATCGGAATAAGTACGGATAAAGTCTCGACCATTCAGGTCGAAATGTTCTTGTATGATCATGCTCTCCTCCTTATGCCGCAGTCGCCGTGATGACAATGTTGTTGTAACAGTTAGCCACAAACACAACGCCCGTCGCACTGTCATAAGCGGTGCTTGTAATGTCGGTGCCGCCGCAAGTGACAGTCACGGACGAAAGACTATACCCCGCATCTGCCGTCAAAGCAGTGGTGAACGACTTCCCAAGCTCTACGCTGGCGGCGTTATTGGAACTGGCGCAATGCGTCAGATTTTGCGCAACCGTCATATGCAAAAGCGGATGACCGTCTGCATACTGGTTTTCGTAAATACTTCCCTCGATCTTGGCCCAAGTAACTGTTCCGTACCCATCAAGTACCGACCAGTTTGTCGCTGCCTTATAGTCGAGAGCCGTGCCGTCGCCAAGATGGTTGTACAACACTTCCGGAATATAGATCGTGCCGCCTGTGCCGCCGGATTTGAAGGGCGTGTTTTTGAATGCTGCCGATGCCGATGCACCAAGTGCATGAATTGCGCCATTTTTCCGCAAAATCAGTTTATTTAACTGAGAATCATTTTCAAAATTTTCGCTGGCAATTCCTCCGAAAATAATGTCAATAACTTCGACTTTAGACATAGCGGCCATTGCGAGTCTTGCATTAGGGCTGCCGATCACAACGGTCTCCATCTTTGAACAGTTATGGCAGAAATAGCTCGCATTCCCAACTGTGACCAACGGTGCGTAAACAGTAACAAGATTTGTGCAATCGTTGAAGAATCCCTTCAGAGAAGTAAATCTTGTGAGGATGTTCGCTTTCGTAATTCCTGCATAACTTGCTAAAGTGACTTTTGGAACGGTATTGATCGTGATTTCCCCGGTGGGCTCTGTTCTGTTAAGAAAACCGTCTAGACTCCATCCGCCAGTGATGCCCTGTATCTCACTCACGAACCCCGTAGGGAAGGCAAGCTGTCCACTGCCGCCCGATTTGGCCCGGATGGCGTTTGCTACGCTGGTCAGATCACTGTCAAGCTGGGTGGAATCAACCATTTTATCCAAAGCCATCAGTAATTCCCCCCTTGCCAGGCCGTCATCGTCACCGCTGCCACATTGCCGTCATTGCCGACCACCAAAATCTTCCCCGCGTTGCCGCTGCCCTGGGCGACGTCCAGCTTGCCGGAGATGTCCTGATGCTGGGTCAAAAAGCCGCTGTCGTTCTGCAAGTCGCTGGTCTTCGTCGGGATGCTGAGCGACACCGCCCCGGTCTGGCCGTTGACGGAGCTGACAGCTCCGCCGCCGGAACCGATGTTGTTTTTTATCGTGATTTTGGAGCCGTATACATCCGGATCTGCCGTAACCGACGTATCCTCCGGGTACGCGCTGACAACAACGGCGAAGTCCGCCCCCTTCGGGAGCGTGTAGGTCTGCCTGGAAGCGTAATCCGGGCCGTACCAACTGCTGTCCGAATAGCTGCCGCTGCTGTAGATCCGCAGATAGAAGCGATACCCTGCCGCAGCCTGGAGCTCTTTCTGCTCCGTATTAACAGCTCGTTTGGAGTGGGCCCGATACGGCCTGTCCGCACCGTAACCGCCGGACAGCCACTCCGCGTCCAGCGGGATCCCGCCGCCATTGTTCAGCGTCTCGGCGAAGCGCAGCGCATAGTCGGCTTTCTTCTTGACTTTTCCGGTCTCCGCTGCGTCTGCGGCTTCTCCGGCATGGGAAAGGGTGGCGTCCACCGTCGCGTCCTGGCCGTGAAGGCTCTGGAGCCACTGTGCCTCGGTGCCGCTGTAGCCCTGCTCCACAGCGAGCTCGTAGGCGCTGGCTCCGTCTTCGCCGTCGAAAGTCCCCGCCTCCGCGTCGTCCCGGAGTCCCTGGGCAATGGCCTCGGCGGTCTCCGCCGCGTCGACCGCGGTCTCCGCCGCCTCCAGCGCCTGCTGCACCAGATTCTGGGTCGCCGGCGTGGGCGTCACCTGCGAGGGAACAGCCCCCTCGAAGATCTGCCCGGCGTCCGCCCAGACGGTGGGCGTCACCCGCTGCCCCTGGCTCCCGGTGCCGTACACGCCGATTTTCAGGTGTCCGCCGGCACTCTGCAGCACCTCGTGGGGCACCGTGCACCCGCTGCCGGTCAGCGCCACGTCCACGGCCGTCCCGCTCCCCTTGAAGAGGGCGGCCTTGGCCAGCCCGTCCCAATCCTCCGAAAAGCGAAAGCTGACAGCCAGCCCCACGCTCCCGGAGGTGATAGGCTCCGTCGCCTGGGCCGCCGCGTCCCGTTCCCGTATCGTTACATGGATCACTGTTTTCTCCTTCCCTTTCCTCTGCTTTGGGGCAGCCCGAAGGGCCTCAAGCGTTTCCCGGGCGTCTGATCCCCAGCCCGCCGTCGGCGCTGAGACTCCAGCTTCCGATCCGGATCTCCTGCTCCACCACCTGAGAAACCGTGTGCAGCATGCCGTCCGAGCTGTCGAACCAGCCCACCTTCCGGCCGTTCACCCAGAACTGCCAGCCGGTGGAGGTGTAGAGGCCCAGGGTCTGCCCGGGGGACAGCTCAAAGTAAGTCCAGCCGCCGTCCGTCATCTCCTGCCCGGTAAACTGCAGCTGCTGGCTGATGGCAATGCCCAGCACCGTCTGATGAGTCTCCGGATCCTCCAGAAAGCCCCGCCGGATCTGCCCGCTGATCTCAGTCAGATAGGCTGAGAACTCCTCGCCCATCTCCCCCAGCGCCGCATCCGTGGCCCGGATCTGCTCCAGATAACCGTAGCTCTCCACGATCTGCCGGGCCGTGGCCTCGATGAGCAGGGCGATCTCCTGCCGATATTCGCCGAACTCGCTCCGGGCCAGGTACTCCTGGCGCAGCTCATGGCTCAGCTCCCCGATGCTGTTCGTCAGCACCAGATCTCCGGCCCGGCTCTCGTCGGCGGTCTTCACGATCAGCGCCCGCAGCGCTGCCGCCCGCCTGGCCGCGTCCCCCGCGCTCCTGCCTTCCCCCCGCAGGGGGAAGGTGGCGCTTGCGCCGGATGAGGTCCCCGCCGCAGGCGGATCCGCCCTCACCGTCTGCAGGATCTCACTCTCCCGCCCCCGCTCCCGGCGCACCAGGTAGTCCCGGAGCTGGGCGATCTGCTGCAGGGCCTCTCCCTGCAAGATCGGCGGCAGCTCAGCCATCGCTCCCCACCTCCAGGGTCCTTGTCACGGAGAAGAGCTTCACCGCGCCGCGGCCCGTCAGCCGGATGCGCAGATGGTCGCAGCGCCGGGGCCGGATGGGCAGGGTCCGGGTCCCCCTGCCCGCGTTCTCGATGCGCCCGCACTCGATCCAGTCCCCGCTGCTGTCATATTCGATCCAGGCCGCCAGCTCCGCGCCCCTGTCCAGCCAGAGGGTGAAGCTGCAGCGGCCCAGGTACTTGCGCTCCGGCAGCCGGTAGTCCAGGATGCCGCTCTCGGCCATCCAGTCGATGCTATCCTCCCTGCTGCCCGCCGCGCCCCGGAGGTCCCAGAGCTTCCCGGCGGCGGCGTCAATGCAGTAGAGGCTCTCGCCGCAGCGGGCAAAGCCCAGGGCCTGCAGGCTGTCCTCCCGGTGCCAGAGCCCCTTGGCCAGGTCATAGACGAAGAGATGCCAGGCCCCGGCGGCGTCTCGCATGGAGAGGTAATACTTCTCCCCGAAGGCTCCGGCGCTTGCCCTGTCATAGACTCCGTCGCCCAGGGCCTGGCTGACGCTGCGTGGAAAGCCCCCCTGCCAGGCGCAGACCTCCACCGGGCTCTTGTAGAGCAGGGTCTCCCCCACCACGCACAGGCTCCTGGCGCTGCCCTTCTGGACGCCCCGGCAGACCGTCTCCTCCAGCCGATGGGCCCCCTGGGCGCTGACGGAGACCCGGTGGATCCGGTTCTCCTTGAAAAAGCAGGGGCTGCCCAGGTAATTCACCGCCCCGGTCCAGGGCCCGTCGGAGCCCACACTGGCGGTCCAGGAGTCGGTGGACAGGCCCAGATACTGCCGGAAATTCCGGAAGTCCCCCAGGGCGGAGGCGTAGATCTCGTTGAGGGTCTTGCCTCCGTCGCTGCCGTAGAAGCAGCCCCAGAGCCGGTTTTGGCACTCGCAGACGTAGTCCATTTTGGGCAGCTTCCTCTCGATTTTCAGGTCCTGCTGCTCGTCGCTCTGTGCCGCGCTCAGCAGGCCGACCACCACCGCATAGTCGTCGGTGTTCTCGTCGCCGCCCACCGCGTAGAGGATCTTCTCTCCGTTCAGCTCCTCGATCTGGCTGCCGGAGATGGTCACGCCGTCATACTGCCGGAAAAGCTGCGGCAGCTGCCCCCGGCTGGGAAAGCTGATTCTGGTGTAGACCGTCTCGATGCTCACCCACATGAACTCCACCTGGCTCCATTCCCGGAACACGGTCCCGCCCTCGGAGGTATCCACCCAGATCATGCCGTTGGCGGGGTCCGCGGGCTCCGCTGCGCCGGTGCTTCCGACGGTGTAGGGATTGCCGTCGATATCGCAGGGCGTGTAGCTCACCGTGCCAAGGGCCCGATAGCTGGCCTCCATGCTGCCGGTATCCGTCGGGTCCGCCGTGTTGTAATAGACCTTGTCCGGGAAGATCAGCACATAGGCCCCCATGCTCACCAGCTGCTTTTCCCCGGCGGCCAGGCCCGTCACGCTTGTGGCCAGGCCGTTGACATACAGGGTCCCGCCGGACACCCAGCAGGGGGCGTCCTTTTCCAGCAGTCCCCCCGGGTTTGTCAGCGTCCCCACCAGGCCCCGGGGCCTGCGGGTCTCCAGCAGGGGGTAGTCCTCCCCGCTGAGGTTCTGCATGTCCCAGCAGGCCCCCTCCGGGCCCCGCAGCTTGCGCACATAGCCCGGGAAGCGGTCGACGGTCTGTCTGCTTTTCTTTCTGCTCTTCAGCTTCGGATAGAACATCTCCCCGCCCCCTCAGTGATAGTGCTTTTCGCCCGTCTTGGGCCGGTGCTCCCGGTTGTAGGCGTTCCGGAAGCGGCGGAAGAGGGCCTCGAACATGGCGTTGGAGGCGTTGAAGCCCTCGTACTCCCGCTCGTAGTAGTCCATCTGGGCGCAGAGCCAGTGGACATAGATCTCGTCATAGGGCGCCGGGACCTGGAGCACCCGGCTCAGGTCTCCGGAGCCGAAGGGGCTCCAGACCGGAAGCGTCCCTTCACAGCGTTCCAGGATCTCCTCCCGGAGCCGCAGCTCCAGCCGCTCCAGCCAGCGGAGCTTGTCCTCCGCGGGAAAGCCGTTGGGCTTCAGCCGGTCCGCCTCCCGGATGGCCTCTGCAATGGTCATGATCCGTCACCTCTCTAAAAAATGAAGACGCTTCGCTAATGAAGAAATGAAGACGCTGCGCTAATGAAGAAATTGCGGTGTGCCGCTTTGCGGCACAGATTGGAATCCGTCGCGCTTCGCGCGACACCAAAATCGGTCCGAAGGACCCTTCATTCCTTCATTCCTTCATTCCTTCATTCCTTCATTCCTTCATTCCTTCATTTCTTCATTCCTTCAGCTCTTGTTCTCGTGCTCCGCCTGGTACTGAAGCCCCGCCATAGTGGCCTGCTCGGCGTGCTCCAGCACCTCCACGGCGCAAGCGGGCAGCTTCACGGTCTCTCCCCGCTTGATGAGCCAGGTGCGCTCGTTGACGCGCACGAACACGTCGCTCTGCAGCTCCTTGGTCAGCGGCAGCCGGATGCTGATCAGCTCCTCCTGCTCCGCCGTCTCGTCAATCTGGTTTTTCATGTTCTCTGCCATGTTCCAATCTCCTCTCATCTTTGCCTTCCCCTTGAGGGGAAAAGCGGGCTCGCGCCGCCGGTGGCGGATGAAGCGAGCACGGTTTTACCGCAGCGGTCGAAAAACGCGAAGGACAGCGTTAGCCTGATGCGTTTTTCGGGTACCGCAAGGCGGACTGGTGGCATCCGCCGTCCCCCGCATGGCGGATGACGGATGAGGTGTCCTGGCCTCCCCCTCCGGGGGAGGTGTCGTCCGGCGTCTCACGCAAGCCGGACGACGGAAGGGGTCCTTCCCTTTCCACTCTGCCTCTCAGGGGAGAGCGCCCGCCCTCCCCCTTGGTTCCTGTCATTGCGAGCCTGAGGGAGCGACCCTTCGCCCCTGATCGCTCCGCCGTCTTCCGGAGGCATGTGGGCATGCCTCCCTACGGCGCGGCAATCCGCTCTCTCGTCTCCTACGAACTACGAACTCAGTTGGCGCTGGCCGTGGCGCTGTAGCGACGGGTCATGTGCTCCACCCGGATCAGGTAGCTGGGCAGCAGGATCTCCGCGGTCTTCAGGGCCTTCCAGCCCACGCTGGAGCGCTGGTCCAGAGGATCGGCGGTGCCGGCGGAGCCCTTCTGCTTCACGATGGTCTGCAGGCCGCCGCCCTCCACCTCGGTGGTACCGTAGGCGCCGTCCCCGAAGAACAGAGAGGCGAACACCGCGTAGTAGGCGGGATTCGCGCCGCTCTGGGCGGGGCAGGTGGAATCGCGCCAGATCTTGGCCTCGGTGCTCTGGACGAAGCGCACGCCGCCGATCTTGCCGATCTCGCCCTCGTAGAGGTTGGTGGTGTCGGCGTACTTGTGGGGGTCGCGCCAGTCGGGATCCCGCATCAGGTCGTAGGCGGTGTAGGGGTGGATGATGCCGATGTAGTCCCCGTCGATGGTGGGGGCGTTCTGAGCCCGCAGCTCGGCCACCACCTGCTCCACCAGGTTCACGGTGAGCACGCAGGTGTTGTCAAGGCCGGCCCGGGAACTGACGGCCGTCTCGGCGCCGGTGGAGGCGTTGATCTTGGGGGCGTACATCACGTTGGTGCCGCCCACCAGGACGTTTCTGGTGATGGTGTCCAGGGTCATGCCCGCCTGACGGCCCAGGAGCTTGGTGGCCTCCAGGATGGTGTTGTCCAGGGCGGTGAGCTCCAGCACGTCGGACTGGACGATGAAGTCGCCGTACTGGCTGACGGTGGCGGTGACGGTCTTCACGTCCAGCTGGTTGCCGTTGGGGGTCACGCCCTCGGTGAGGGGCGTGGTGGCCTTGGCCAGCGGGCTGAAGGAGCGGAACTCGATGGTCTTGCCGCCGTTCTTGGGGATGGGGCGCTTCTGGCCGAACTGGTCATGGACCAGGTTGGCCGAGGCGTAGTCCAGCAGGCGCTTGTCGTAGTAGGTCTTCATCTCCGGCGACAGATCGTTGCCGGAGCTGTTCATGGTCGTGGTCTGGGTCGCGAACAGCTGGATAAAGCTGAACATGCTGTGGATGCTTTTCTTCATTGTCTTTCTCCTCTCATACCTTGTGTCGGACGGATTTGTCATTGCGCGCCGTAGGGAGCGACCCTTCGCCCCTGATCGCTCCGCCGTCTTCCGGAGCAGGGAGCGACCCTTCGCCCTTGATCGCTCCGCCGTCTTCCGGAGGCATGTGGGCATGCCTCCCTACGGCGCGGCAATCCGTTCCTTTCTTCCTCCGAGGAGAAAATTCCGAATTCCGAACTCCGAATTCCGCATTGTCAAAACCGGATCTTCTCTCCCCGTGCCACTCGTCGGTCGATCTCGTCCCGCTCCGCCCGGCTGAGGGCGTTCACGTCCCGCTTGCTGAGGACCGGTCCCTGGCCGCCCATGGCCCCCTCGGCGGGGCGGCGCTGCCCGGCGATGACGCTGTCGGCCAGCCGCTCCTCCGCCCTCCGGGCGGAGTATTCCATGGCCGCCGGCAGGATCTCCCGCTGGTGCAGCACCTCGAAGGCGGTGCGCAGGGGCACGCCGCTGCCGATCAGGCTGCGGAAGCGGGGGTCCCTGGCCTCCTGTCCCAGGTCGAAGCTGGGATAGCGGCCCCGGAGCGCCTCCGCCTGCCGCAGCCAGTCGGAGACCTGGCGTTTGGCCTGCTCCTGCCGCCTGGCCTCGAATACCCGGGGATCCTCCGGGGCCAGGGCGGCGTCCTCCCGGATGGCCCGGCCCAGGGCCTCGGCGTCTCCGGCGTCCACGCCGTAGTGCCGGCCCAGCAGCTCCAGGGCCGGGCCCAGGGTACTGAGCCGTCTGGCCGTCTCCTCGCTGCCCTTCAGGCGTCTGCGGATGGTGTCCTGCACCCGCTGATCGTAGAGGTCCTTGTACTCCCCCTTGATCAGCTCCTCGAAGCGGGCCGCCCGATCGTCCGCGCTTGGCTGCCGCTCCCCGGCGTCGGGAGCCTGGTCCCGGCCCTGCTGCCGCTGGGCCTGGGCCTCTTTCGCGCCCGTCTGCGGCTGGGCGGGGGCCGCCGTTTCCTGCCCCGCGGGGCTGTCCCCGCCGTTTCCCGCGCCGTCCCCCGCTCCCGCGTCGCCAAAGAGCTGGATGTCGTACAGAGAAACCAAATCGTATCTGCTCATGAAAAACCTCCTGCCCGTAGGTGGGCGAAACCGAGTATGAAATGAATACTGAAAACTTAAGAATGAAGAATGAAGAATGAATAATGAATAATTATGGTGTCCCGCTCCGCGGGACGATTGAAATCATAGCCGAAGGCTATCCCTCCGTTATTCGCTCTTCCGTATTCTTTCTTCCGTATTCATTTTCACCGAAACGTTCTCCGGGTAGGCCCCGGCCAGCAGGCGCAGGCCGGTCTCGCCCACCCAGAACAGATGCCGGGCCTCGTCGAAATAGCCCTCCCGGGGCTTCACGGTCACCAGCGCCCGGCCGCCGCGGAGGAGGATATGGGCCTTTTTCCGCAGTCTCCCGGCCTCCTCCATGGCTTTCGCGCACTGGGCCACCGTCATGGCCAGCACGGAGGCCCCGGCGCAGACCGGGTCCCTGCCCAGCTCGGCAAAGCCCGCGTGCCCCCGCAGCTCCATGCTCAGCACGCCCTTCTCCCGATCCTCTTCAAAGCGAACTTCGACCATCTCGTCCCTCCCTGTCATCCTGATCCTCTGCTGTTAGAGACGAGCCTGGTGCAGCATTCCGTTTCCTCGTCTCCTACGAACTACGAACTACGCACTACGAACTATCTCGGCCTTCCCGCCTCCGCGGCCTGCCGCCGGGCGTTCAGGACCCCCGGGGCCTCGCCGCCGCGGATCCCGCCCCCGGCGGGCGCGTCGGGCGGGACTTCCGCCGCCGCCTCCCGGGCGTTGGCGCGGATGGCGCGCAGCACGAAGTCCTTGCCGTCGAAGTCCATCATGTCCAGGCAGGCCAGGGCTGCCCTGGCGTTCTGGGGGGCGAAGAAGCCAGCGCCGTAGAGCTGCAGGGCCAGCTCGTTCTGGGCCATGCGGCTGTAGGGGCTCTGCTTTTCCGCCGTGACCCGGATGTCGAAGAGAGGCAGCCGCCAGGCGTCCTCCCCCTGGACGCTCTGCAGCCGAAGCCCCCGGTTGGAGTAGCGCACGAAATCCTCCGCGCCGCCCTGGCCCAGGATGCGGAAGCAGCGGGGCACGTCGTAGAACTGCCGGATCAGTTCGATGCACAGCAGCAGCACCTTGCGGAAGGCCCGGTAGGAGCCCATGCTGCAGTCCCGGGTGAGCTTGCTGCCCGCCTCCTGCATGGCGGCGATGGCGCTGGCTGCCGTGGCCCCGCCGGTGGTGCCGCCGTTGGACACGTCCCGGTTGCCGGTGGTCTCCTTCAGCTCCTGGACCTTGTTTTCCAGGATGGTGAGATACAGCCGGTTCAGCGGGTTGGGCTGCACGGGCAGGATGCTGTCGCCGCCCAGGTTGCCGTCCACATGGATGAAGTCCCGGGAGGCGTCGGCGAACTCCTCCTCGTTCACCGAGCCGTCCGCGCGGACGAAGTGCCGGGGCCGGGCGTTGAAGAGCATGTTCTGCAGCAGGGCCTGGTCCCCCCGGTCGATGAATTCCTGAGCGTTCTTGCCCACGTCCAGGAAGCCGAAGCCCGCGGGGCTGCCCTTGCAGCGCAGCAGCGGATCAAAGACGAAGGGATAGAGCCCGTGGGCATACCAGCCCTTCTCCGCGTAGGCCGGGTCGTTTTCCGAGGCGAAGAGGGGCTCGCTGATCCCCGCCACGAACTTGCACAGGTGCAGCCGGGTCCGCCCGGCGGCGTCCCGCTTCTTGTAGTACCAGTCCACCACCGCGCTCTTATTCTGGGTGTCCACGGCGTCGTCGTAGAAATAGCGGTTCACGTCCAGGGCCGGGGCGGTGAGCCGCTCCTTCAGCTGGGGGTAGTCCTGCTCCAGCAGGTCGTTGTCCCGCAAGGTCACATAGAAAAGGTTCCGGCTCTGCTGGATATCGCTGACGCCGTTTTCCCAGAAGAGGTTGATGAGGTCCACGGCGCTGATGTCGATGTCCCCCAGGCCGTTGAGCCTGGCCGGGTCCCAGAACACGCCGTAGACCCCGGTGCCGCTCTCCAGCTTGTCGTCCATGGCCCGGGAGTAGACCTCTTCAAAGTCGCAGGCCTCCAGCACCACCGGCAGGATCCCGGAGAGCATCCGGGCCTCCTCCAGGTCCCCCTCCTCCCGGGGCAGCACGTGGGCCATAGGATAGTTGTCCATGGCGTCGGCGTGCTTGTTGGCGATAGCGTTCAGCAGCCAGGCGGAGGCGGGCTCCACCTCGCCGCCCTTGCGCCGCATGCACTCCCACTGCCGCAGCTTGTACCACTGCTGGTTCTCCACCAGGCGCTTTTCCAGATTGGCCTTCCCCGCCCGGTAGTTCAGCAGGGTCTGATAGGCCGCCGCCACCTCCGCCTCGCCGATGGGCAGAGCCAATTCGGAATTCGGAATGCGGAATTCGGAATTGGCTGTCAATTCGGAGTTCGGTATGCGGGATCCGGAAGAAACAGCTTCCCCCATCCTACCCGCGCCGGCGCCTTTCCCCTCTCTGTAGGGGCCGACGCCCTCGGCGGCCCTCATGCCTTCCCCGCGCACGGGGAAGGTGGCGCTTGCGCCGGATGAGGTCCCCGCCGCAGGCGGCATCCCCACGCCCCCGCCGTAGGGGCGATTCACGAATCGCCCGCCGTCCGCCGTAGGGGCGACCCTTGCGGTCGCCCGCGTTCCCTCGTCCCCGTAGGGGCCGACGCCCTCGGAGGCCCTCATGCCTTCCCCGCGCACGGGGAAGGTGGCGCTTGCGCCGGATGAGGTCCCCGCCGCAGGCGGCATCCCCACGCCCCCGCCGTAGGGGCGATTCACGAATCGCCCGCCGTTCTGCATCAATCTTTGCCCCTGCGGCAATTCCGAATTGTTCCTTCTCTCTTCCCGCTTTTTCACGCTCATCTCTTCAAAACCTCCATTTTCGGTCTCGCCTCCGCCCGTGCCAGCTCTTTCTCCCGGATATCCAGGAACAGGTGCAGGGGCCCCGTGTTGAATTTGTCGGGCATTGCACGCTGCCTGGGCTGGATGGGCCTGGACATGAGGAAATACCTCGTCTCGTCTGCCACGTGGTCCTCGCCCTCCGTGTCCAGATCCTCGGGCCTTGCCGTGTCATACTGTAGCGTCGGCACCGTGCGGATGAAGGCCCTGCACGTGTCGAAAACGTACATCTGAGCAAAGCCGTTGGCGTCAAAGGCCAGCCGATAGTGCAGCTGCAGCCAGCCCGGGATCCTCTGGTGATCGCCCTTCTCGAAGTACACGCCCGCTTTCGCCGCCGTCTCTGCGATGGACACGCCCATCTCCGCGTTCCAGATGGCCGGGTCCGCCACACCGCCGATCCTGCGCCCCTTCAGCCAGGGGTGCTCCCGCTCCGCCTTGGCGATCTCCCGAAAAACCTTCTCCGGGATCCACTTCACGCCGGTGTTCGGCGTGTCCGTGCACCCGTACATCTCCAGGATCCGGTACACCGTCCCGTCGAAGTCCACCGCCCACCAGCCCACGGAGAAAGGCCGGTTGTAGCCCCAGTCGAAGCTCCGGTAGATCTTCCACTGCTGCGGGATCTCGAAGGGCTCGATCACGTGGCACCAGCGCCGCTGCTTCTTCAGTTCCTCCCGGGGCAGATTCACGCCGGCGGCGTTTGCCGCCTTCATGTCCGGCTCGATCCGGAAGTCTTCAAAAAACTGCCCTTCATAGCTGTCCCAATCCCCGTAGAGCAGGGCCTGCTTCTCCTTCTCCGGGAGGCTCGCCAGCCTCGCCAGATACTTCGGGTCGTTTTCCAGCAGGATCTTGTTGTCGAAGACGGTGCTGGGCACAAAGGCCCGGCTCATCCACTGCTTCTCGCTGTGCCCGTCGGGATAGACCACCACCACCTCTTCCCAGACGGTCTTCATGGGCTCTCCAGCGGTGATGAAGCGCTCCTTCACCCAGCTGTGCCCCACGCCGCCGGGGTTTGCGGTGCTGCGGATGTATACCCGGGTCCCCGGCCCGTTGGGTCTGTTCCGGCTCTTCAGGTAGATGTACTCGTCGAAGGTGAAGTGCGTCAGCTCGTCGAAGGCGATGAAGTCGTAGGCCTTGCCCTGGTAGTTGAACTTGTCCTTTTCATGCTGCAGGGATCCGAATACGATCTTGGCGCCGCTGGGGAAGCTCCAGGTGTGCTTCTGCTCGTTGTACCTGGCCCGGGGAAAGGCCGCCGGATAATAGCGCAGGCTCTTCTCGATCAGCTCCGTCAGCTGCGGGAAGGTCTTGCGCAGGATCAGGCCCTTGTAGTAGGGGATGCTCACCTGCCTGGTGGCCTCGATCACCAGGGCGTCGCTCTTTCCGCCCCCCGCTGCGCCGCCGTAGAGGACCTCGTCCTCTCTCCGGCGCATGAAAGCGCTCTGCCGCTCCTGGGGCAGCCAGAGGATCTCGCGCACCCCCGCCTCCCCATGCTCTGCTTTTTTCACTGTTATTCGCTTCACTGTTATTCGCTGAGCACCACGGTGTTCCCGATCCGGATCACCCAGCCCGAGGGCAGCTCGATGCAGTTGTCGTGCTCCGGCGCCTTGCCGAAGCCCACGCCCATGCCCCCGGGGCGGAATTTCATGGCCCAGTGCTGGGTCGCCAGCGCCGCGAGCACCTGGGCGCTGCCCCCCAGGGCGTCGGTCGCCGTCAGCCGTACCTGGTAGCTGTAGTCCGGCGAGATGGTGCCGATCACCAGGGCCGTGTCGTTCTGCAGGCTCGTCTCCGCCCCGTAGGACGCCGCGTCCGTCCGCTTGTGGGCGGCGCTGAGACTGATGCTGTTCTGCCCGCCGAGGGCGGAGAACAGCGCCTTTCCCCTCGCCGAGTAGTACTGCCCGTCGTCCGCCGCCGCCCCCTGGCTGTCGCAGCGGAACACCGTCACCTCCGTCAGCCTCGGCTCCGCGTAGGGCTCCACGTGGATCTGCAGCGTCTCGCCTGCCTCCTGGCCCCGGCTGTCGATCACCGTGCAGAGGATCTCCGCGTCCCCCGTCAGCACCCCCGTCCGGTAAGGGCTGGCGCTCACCGTCACGCCATTGCAGCGGATCCGAAAGCCCGCCACGCTGGCCCCGTACAAGCAGCTGATCCTCGAGCTGTCGAAGCTGAGCTCTGCCCTGCTGTGCCCCTGGACGTAGACGCTCAGCCCCGCCGCGGCGGAGCCGGTGTTATAGACCGCCGCGCTGACCCAGCCGCTTGCCGCCGTCGGGCTCAGGCTCCCCGGCGCGAAGCTCACGGTGATGGTCCTGGTGCTGCTGCCCACGCTGTTCCCGCCGTACCTGGTCACGCAGATGAATGTCGCCTGGGCGCTCCCCGCGTTCGGCAGCAGGGCCGCGTAGGCCGCCAGATCCGGCGTCCAGACCGCGCTCACGGCGCCGCTGTCCGTCAGCAGCGTCTCGGTCCTGCCGGCGCAGCTCACCGTCAGCGTGTGGACGGCTCCCGTGGCCGAGGGGTTCAGACTCACCGGGATCGGGCTGCCGAAGCTCCCGTCGGAGGCGCTGATGGTGCTGGGCGCGCCGTAACTGCCGTCCACCGTCACTGTGACAGTCCCCGGCTCGACGCGGCTGATCAGTGTGGACCTGGGCCAGATCCAGAGATAGTAGTCCGCGTCCGGCATCAGTTCCACGCTCACACTGCCGGTCAGATTGTACTTCTGCGTCCCGCTGTTGAAGGTCTTGGCCGCCGCGGTCCCGATGTCCGTCCCCACCTTGCTCTCGTAGCCGGTGGACTCCGCCGTCACCAGGAAGTGAAAACCCGGGTCGTTGTAGTTGTAGTCTCCGCCGTACACGCCGTAGGCGCTGGAGGCAAAGCTCAGGCTGGCCGCCCCCGCCGCCGGCGTGCGGAACTTGAAGCGCCCCACCAGCGGATAGGCGTCAAAGCCCAGGCTCCCGTCCAGACCGTATCTCGCTCCCACGCGGTACCACCGCGCCTCTGTTGTCAGGCTCGTGCTCACAGCAGCTCCTCCTTTTCCCGGTCCTCCGTCTGCGACCTCGCGCTCTCCTCCGGCGGCTGCAGCTCTCCGTCCGCCGCCGGCAGCACCAGCACCCCGCCGCCGCTCTCACTGTCCGGGTCCCGGGTCTCGCTTCGCAGCTTTGCGATCCTGGCCTGCTGCTCGGCCAGATCCAGGGTGTCCTTCTGGAGCCCCTGGAGCTCCCGCAGGTCCTTCAGCGCCCGCACCAGAGTGGAGAGGGCATAGGTGTTGTCCGGCTCCAGCTCCTCCAGCGCCCGGTTGAGCTTCTCCATGATCCGGTCGGCGGCGTCCTGCAGGCGCATCCGCCGGGTCTGCCGGGTCTCCAGCGCCAGCTCCTCCGGCTGCAGGATCTCCACCGCCTGCTCCCCGGCAGCCTCCTCCCTGGCCCGCAGCACCCGCAGACGTTCCTGCCAGCGTCCCGCCGCGCCCCTTCTCTTCACCGCGCTCAGGGACAGCCCGTGCTTCTTGGCCAGCCTGGAATAAGACAGCCCGGTGGCCAGGAAATCCGCCTCCACCAGGCTCCAGTTGGTTTCTCCCACGCAGCGCCTCCTTTCCCGCTCCCGCGTCCTCTGCAAGCATTATCTCACTGCTGTTAATCCCCGTCGGCGTCAGAGAGAAACCGGCCGCCTGTCCTTGCCTTTCGGGCTTGACAGAAGGCCGGTTTTGTTTTAGACTCATCTGGCATTTCGGAGAGAAGGGGGATCGATGCGCATGATCAGACTCCAGGGGCATAGCAGCGCCCGGGACATGACCGAAGGCTCGATCCTTCGCCAGTTGGTCCTCTTCGCCCTGCCGCTGATGCTGGGCAACGTCTTTCAGATGCTCTACAACACGGTGGACTCCGTGATCGTGGGCAACTATGTCAGCAAGCAGGCTCTGGCCGCCATCGGCTCCACCACGCCCATCGTGAACATGATGGTCTTTTTCTTCAACGGCTTTTCCATTGGCGCCGGGGTCGTCATCAGCCAGTATTTCGGCGCCCGGGACATGGACAAGCTCCATCGGGCAATCGAGACCACCATGGCCGCCACCTTCGTGCTGAGCCTGCTGTTCTCCCTGCTGGGGATCGTCCTGGTGAAGCCTCTGCTGCGCTTCATGACCACGCCGGACGATGTTTTCCCGGACGCCGCGGTCTATCTGCGCATCTACCTGGGCGGCATTTCTGGCCTGCTGATCTACAACATGGGCAGCGGCATCCTCCGGGCGGTGGGGGACTCCACCCGTCCCCTGTATTTTCTGATCCTCACCAGCTTTCTGAACATCGCGCTGGACCTCTTCTTCGTGCTGGTGCTGAAGCTGGGCGTGGCCGGCGCCGCCTATGCGACGATCCTGTCCCAGTTCGTCTCCGGCGGGCTCATCCTGCTGCTCCTCAGCCGCACCCGGGACATTTACCGTCTCTCCTGGCGGGAGCTGCGGCTGGAGCTGCCCATCCTGCGCAAGATCGTCGCCGTGGGCCTGCCCATGGCCATCCAGCAGGTGCTCACCGCCTTTTCCAACATCTTTGTCCAGCACTACATCAACTTCTTCGGCTCGGACGTGATGGCCGGCTGGAGCAGCTACAACCGGCTGGATCAGTTCATCATGCTGCCCATGCAGAGCATGAGTATGGCGGCCACCACCTTTGTGAGCCAGAACATCGGCGCCGGCCGGGAGCGGCGGGCGGATCGGGGCACAGGGGCCTCTCTGCTGCTGAGCTGCGGCGTCACCGGCGTCATCGCAGCGCTGCTGATGGTTTTCGCCGGCCCCGCGGTACGCCTCTTCTCGCCGGACCGCGAGGTCATCCGCTGGGGCGAGCTCTTTATCCGCACCAACGTGCTCTTCCTGCTTTTCAACTGTGTCAACCACGTGCTGGCCGGCGCCATGCGCGGGCGGGGGGAGTCCGTCGGCCCCATGATCATCATGCTCTCCTGCTTTGTAGGCGCCCGCCAGCTCTATCTCTATCTGGTGACCGTCTACGTCTCCAACACGCCCCGGATCGTGGGCTTCGGCTACCCGGTGGGCTGGATGCTCTGCTGCGCCGTGGAGCTGGGCTACTACTGGCTCCTCCGCCGCCGGGCCAGGCCCCGGGCCGATCTCTCCCCCTCCTGAGCTTCCAGGCGAGGCCCCCCTTCGCTTCCCGCCGCCGAAGCAGGCGCCGCCCCGGGCGGGCAGCTCCCCGTGTTCCCCGCCGAGCCCCGGACTCTTCCCTGCACCCCCTTGGCCCTTTCCCAGTCTTTCCCGAGTCTTTCCTCTCCTTCCCCGGCCTTTCCTCTCCTTCTCCGGCCTTTCCTCTTCTTCCCCCGGCCTTTCCTCCCCTTCCCCGGCCTTTCCTCCCCTTCCCCGGCCTTTCCTCTCCTTCCCCGGCCTTTCCTCTCCTTTCCCCGGCCTTTCCTCTCCTTCCCCGGCCTTTCCTCTTCTTCCCCCGGCCTTTCTTCTCCTTCTCCGGGACTTTCCTCTTCTTCCCCCCGGCCTTTCTTCTCCTTCTCCGGGACTTTTTCCTTGACAAGCCCCCTCTGCTGTGCTAATATACTCAAGCGGCATGCAGAAGTACCCAAGAGGCCGAAGGGGCTCCCCTGCTAAGGGAGTAGGCGTGTATAAAGCGCGCGAGGGTTCAAATCCCTCCTTCTGCGCCAAAGAAAAGTCTTGATTTTATTTCAAAATCAAGGCTTTTTCTTTTTTATTCCTGTAGATTTCTTTGCAAATAGTGAACCGTTCCCGCTCGCCTTTTCCGTTTTCCCGCTTGTTTTCCCGCTTATAGCTTCACAAGCAGCAAAAAGCCGCCCTCTCCGGACGGCTTTTCTTTATTCTTTGTCTCGCTGTAGCTGCTCATCTATGGCCCGATTGATAAAGCCATTGACGCTCTCACCCAGGCTTTCAGCATGTGCTTTGATCTCAGCTCGTTTTCCCTGTGGGACTGTCAGTGAGATCCGATCATAATGATCTCTCACATACTTGGTTACACTGGCCTGCTGTTTTTTTGATACTGTCAAGCCCTCGCCTCCTTTTTCACTATTATATCGCCACAGCACTATTAGCGTAAATAGTGCAAAAGTCCCAAACTGTTAACTACACTTGCCTTGTTCATTAGGATCAGTTGCAGCATTTACTATTAACGCTAATAGTGTTATAATGCCGATAAAGCCAGACAAGGCCGAACACTATGACAGCTGGGATAGACCGCAGGAAGGAATAATCATGACAGAACAACTACAGGCAAAAATGCAAATCATCGACAAAATGACCGCTGACGAACTGAAAGCAATGACCATCTTCGATTTTGACGAATTTGCTTCCGAGATCAGCCACACGGAAGCAAGAAAGCTCCTCGTGCATTTCTTTGAACGATTAGGCCGCACTTTCAAAAAGTTCCCGAGCGTTGATTTTGGGGATGCTGATATTGAAGAAATCAGTTTAGACTTTAACGTGATCGAAGTCACTATGGATAGATTCCTGGAGGATACACTCCCTTCCCTGGAAAAAAGATGCTCTGAGATTCCCGATGGAATAAAGCGTGAATTATCCGCAAGCATGGACATCTACAACACCTTCTCCGAAAAAATCAGGAAAGACCTTGATTCATACCTCGAAGACTGATCGAAAAGAGACCAGGCAGGGATGCTCCTGTCTGGTCTTTCTTTTTTTGGCCGTTGCAACGCTTCCAGATTGCGCCTGCTGCGCTGGATGTATTTCTGCCCTGCTGCCGGGAAACGGCTCAGAAATGCGCTCAGAGGGCTTGTGAGCGAAAGAACCGATAAACCAGGGATTTGACCGCGGCCTCAGTGTTCTTACCGCCGATCAAGTCAGCCACTTGCTGCCACTCATAGCCGCAAATGAACCGGAGATAAAGAATCACATTCAGACGATTGTCCTGTACGCTGTTGATCCAGGCATTAACGGTTGCGCTGGATCCCTCGACCAAGCGCTCCCACCTGGAAACGGTTTCACGCTGCTCCGCAATCTTGATTCCCAGGTCCGCCGTTCGATCAACGGGGCACTGGATCCTCGGTAGAGAATCAAATCTCGACGAGCTGAGAGTTGCAGCTTGCAAAGCCTCAAGAGCTTCGCGGGCTGCAGCAAGATTTTTAAGAAGATCCAGGTGGGCGTTCATCTCGTCAAGCGTCATCTTCGATCCCTCCGTCTAAAAGGCTGGCCGCGAGTCACCGCGGCCAGTTTCATTATAAAACCATTTTGTTCAATGCGTCTCGGAGCACTCGCATTTCTGCGCGTCCAAGTTGGCAACCTTTCGCCGGGTGCTTAACGCCGTCCTATGTCCTCCACCGGCGAATATCATATTTCGGATAGGCGTCATCGAAGGAAACAACATTCAGCTCTGTGCTGTATGGTGCCCGGCAACTCAGCACAGCGATTTCTTCCACGATGTTAAAAGAAAAACCATCCACGGTTATTCCTCCCCGAACGATACGCCCATCTCTCCGCACAGCTGCTCCCAGGCATCAAGTTGGCAATCGCGCATCTCGTCCACCGTCCGAAAATTCCCGTAGCTATCGCGGCCCGTGAGAGAATTTGCCGCAGACACCCAACCGTCGAAGCCTTCGAGCGCCTGCTCAGAACCGGTCTTCGCTCTTTCGATGATCTCTCGCATCGCCATTCGCTCCTGGAAGCCCGCTGGATCTTCGGTAGGTTCAAACGGCAGAGAATCCGCGTATTTGTTTGCGCTCTCTCGCAGGAGCTTAAGAATAGTCGTGTTTTCTTGATACTGTTCAGCCATCTTTGCATAGTCTCGACTCGTCATTGCTCCAGAATTGAGCAGCGCGATTGCTGCAGGGTCAACTTCCGCCGCCGTAAGAGTATCAGCCTCGGCCAACGCGCGAGCCAGCTCCGCTCTGATCTGACGCACATTTCGATCGTAGACGTCAAAAATGTCGGTGACTTTGCCCTGGAGACCTCCGCGAGCCTCTTCCCACCGTGCACGTGCCGTGGCCGCTCTCGACGCTAACGGATCGCCCGGAAGCGGATTCTTCGGGCACGCAATCCACTCTTTCTCTGCGCTTTCATAATCTTTGATAATCGCGTTGTACTTCTCCCTCGTGGACTTCATAGCCCGATTGAGACAAGCAAGCGCCTTGTTGAATTCACTGCTGATCTTTTCCATATAGTGTTCATTCCTTCCTGGCCTCATGGCCTTTCATTCAAAATTCTCTTGATTTCTTCCGCGATCTGAGCCATTTCATTTGGCGTCGGCTTTCGGATCGGGCGGGCCAGCCGTTCCCGCTCGGCCGCGATCTCGGCGGCGGACGGCGCGCAACCGTTAAAACCAGTCTCGATCTCGATGAATGCAGCCAGCATTTCCCGCTGTTCTTCCGGGCTGTATGTCGGTGCTCTCTTGCGTTCCAGCCGTCGCAACCTGTTTGATAGCTTCATTGGTTTTCCTCCGCCCAGTCTTCGGCTGCCGTGCTGCTCAAAGCCGCAAGGAAATCAAATCCCGCTCTGCCATCTGCGTTTATCATTTTGAAGCCTTCCGGATCGACGCCCAACGCGCTTATAAAATTGTCATCGTTTCCCGGCCAAAACGAAAACTTTGACCAAATCCTTTGCTCAAGTGAGGCCAACCGCTGTTTGATCCTCTGAAACATACTCAACCCTCCCGCAGCTCATTCTCAAGGCTTTGTAGTCGTTCGAGAATGTCCGACGCTTCAATGATCCTCAGACCGCTTTCCAAGATTGCGCGTCCAGCTGCAACTCTGGAAGACGTTGGAGCTTTCGTGTTTTTCGCTATCTCGCGCAAAACCTCCACGGCTTCGCCCAGTGATTGCCTTGCCGCGCGGCTTGCATCCTCGATGATCTCATCAAGCGCCTGCCGATATGCGGTTTTGAACTCTGCCTGTGATCTCCAGCGTCGCAAAGTTGACACCGAAATTCCAGCTGCTTTTGCTGCTTCTGTAAGGGTGGGTGATCTCGCGAGGATCGCAATAGCCCGTTTCTGTTTTTCTGTCATTTTTCCTCCTTAGCGCTTAAAAGCGCTCACAACCGCTTATTTTGGCTATGTCATTTTGACCGAGTGTAACCCCGGTTTCTTAGGTCAAATTGACACAGTGTAAGCCTTTAACCATTCTCGCACTATGTCAATTTGACCGAACCAGTGAATAATAACCAGCGTTTGCACTATGTCAAAATGACTTAGATTTACATATATGCCATGTCTATAGGTTTAATTATGGGGGTCTGTTCTGTTTCCACTCAAGAGAAAAACCGTAGATGTTCGGTTCTCGCGTTATCCTCCCGCTGTTGACGCTTATGAACCCAGCCCTTACCAATTCACCCACATAACGACGGAACGATTTATCAGCAAGCCCGTATCTCCGCGCCGTGGCATTTGTAAACTGAAACTCACGTTTTCCCGCGCTTTGTACGGTCATGCAAATATAAGTCATCTGAGCGCCGGGCGTAAGGTGCTGGAACGGTTCAGATAGGAGTAAGCTATTACCAACAAGTGTGAAGATCGCCTCTTTGCAATCGAGGTTTGCGCTCAACCAGGGCCGGACATTGCAGTTTTTCGCCGCTTTGCGTCTCGGCATCGCTTACGCCTCAGACTCTTCTTTGACCATGATGCAGGTGAAGCCCTGGGCAAGCGACATCTCAAAAAGTCTTATAGATTCATCCCATGTTAAGCCGGTGTACATCAGAAGGTCATTGCCCAGCTCCATCAGCTCATGAAGATCATCGGCGTTTGAAATCCAGACAGCGTAAGTCTTCTCCATGCTCATAGCGTCCCCCTTTCAATGAATTCAGCCGTCCGTTGGACTTCCTGCGCCCGATGCAGCATAGCCTGAACACACCGCGTCCGTTCGCTTTCATCGGTCGGCAGATAATACCCGTGAGCATTATCAACACAAATGGGAAATCCTGCTGCCCTGTCCCGTCGAACCAAGAGTCGGACCGTTCGCGTGTTCCTCCCCGTGATCCGCGCAAGCTCTGACAGCGTGATTGCGTTCTCTGCGCCGGTCAAGAGTAGTCCAGCAATCGCGGGTTGATTCTGATCCGTCTGCATGTTAAAATCACTTTTGGATAGCTCAAAGCCTGGTAAAACTGTCTGCTGTCCGCCGCCGTCTGGGTGTTGCAGCACCCGGGCGGCCTTTTTTGTTGCACTCATGCTCTGCTTTCCTCCGCCTTCCGCCGCGCCCATTCCTCTAATCGAGTTTTCGAAATGAGCGTCCTTGTTCCAACTTTGAACGCAGCATCAAAGTCATCGCGCCGGATGATCTCATACATCGTCGGGCGGGATACGCCGAGTGCCGCCGCTGCCTCCGTTACAGATAATGCGATTTTTTCCATTACGTCACCTCCGTATGTTTCCAGTTTTGAAAATCTGTGTCAGTGCTTGACAATTGAAGGATAACAGGTTACAATGGAATTGTCGATAACGTACGAATTCTTTTTCAAGGAGGAAAACGAAATGAACGGAATTTTTAATTCCGATTCCGTTAAAAAGGGACTTGGAACAAAGATCAAAGAAGCGCGCGGAGATATGAGCCGTCAGAGTCTTGCAGACGCCTTAAATGCTTGTGAAGCACGTCCATACGAGCCGAAGAGAAAAGATGGTCTTACAGTTGATCGCTTGAAGCAATGGGAACTCGGAAATAATCCAGTTGATCTTGAATGGCTTCCCGCTATCTGCAAGGTCCTTGATGTTGACTATGGCTACCTTTTTGGGGAGTACTCTGAAAAGAACAGAGTTATATCAGACGTTGTAAAGGAGACCGGATTAACTGAAAATGCTG
Organism: Oscillospiraceae bacterium; assembly: GCA_017545165.1. Taxonomy (GTDB): domain Bacteria; phylum Bacillota; class Clostridia; order Oscillospirales; family Oscillospiraceae; genus Limivicinus. The sequence goes on along the minus strand of JAFWQQ010000026.1, from coordinate 2,750 downwards.
TCAATGTTTTGATCCAACTATCCAGCAAAAAACAGGTACGCGCCTATTCAGATCTTCTTAGTTGTCTGATTTCCGATCCAGACTTTGAATATTTTCTTGGGTTGCTGGAAGGCTTCTTTTCAGGCGACAAGGAAATATCCGCCGAGCTTTCTATGTCAGATTTCAAGTGCCGTCAAAAAGATTTATCAATCTTTGCTGCAAGTACCTCGCTTCAAAGCATCATGAATCGTATCGGGCCTGCTTTCTTATCACAGTACAAAACAACAGGCCAACGATTAGAAGAGTACTTTGAACAGGTGAAAAGGCCGACATTGGAAAGGAGAATGAATAATGGCTAAAGATACGCGCCGCGCTGCTGGTACCGGTTCGATTCGCAAACGTGTCGTTACACGCAACGGCAAGGAATACACATTTTGGGAGGCTGCTGTCACCGCGGGCTATGATCCTGGGACGGGTAAGCAGATCCGCAAGACCTTCACCGGCAAGACACAGAAGGAAGTCCGGGAGAAGATGCAGGCCGCAGCCGTGGCCGTCCAGGATGGAGATTTCTTCGAGCCGTCCAAAATCACGCTCGGCGGCTGGTTTGATCTCTGGTTCAAAGACTATTGCGGCGACAAAAAGTATTTGACGGTCAAACAGTACAAAAGCATGACGGAAACCCACATCAGGCCAGCTTTGGGCGCTGTGAAGCTCTGTAAGCTCACTCCTCCGATGATCCAGGGCTTTTACAACGAGCTTCAGCGCACAGGACGCACCATAAAAGAGAAAGACCCGGAGACCGGAAAGACCACCACCAGGCAAGAGCCGCTTTCGGCAAAGACCGTCAAGAACATTCACGGCATCATGAGCAAAGCCCTCTCGACTGCCATTGATGTTGGTTACATCAAGAACAATCCCACCGAGCGGGTCACCCTCCCCCGCGTGGATAAGAAGGAAATAAACCCGCTCACAGACGCACAGGTCAAGGCATTTATGAAAGCCTGCACCGGGCATGACTACGAACGGGTATATAAGTTGATTCTATTCACCGGCCTCCGTGAAGGGGAAGCTCTGGGCCTCACATGGGATTGCGTGGACTTTGATGCATGCACAATCAAGATCGTAAAGCAGCTCCAGAAGCGCCCGGAGCGGGACGGCGGCTATACCTTCGCACCACTGAAAAATGATAAGGTCAGGACGATCACCGCCGCGCCCTTCGTCATGCAGATCCTAAAGTCACAGCACACGGCGCAGACGGAGCAGCGCCTCCGCGCCGGTGAAATATGGCAGGGCTGGCAGAGCTTGGAGGAGCGCAAGACAGGTCTTGTCTTCACCCGTGACAACGGGCGGCATTTGGATTGCACGATGCTGTACAAGGCATACAAGAAGCTTGCGGAACAGATTGGAGCGCCAGAAAGCCGTGTTCACGATCTCCGACACACCTTCGCAGTTCTTTCCCTACAGAATGGTGATCCCATTAAAACGGTGCAAGACAATCTCGGCCACGCAACGGCAGCCTTCACCCTTGACGTATACGGGCATGTATCAGAGAAGATGAAGGAAGACAGCGCGGCCAGAATGCAGGCATATATTGAAAACATGGCATGAATAGAATCCTCCAGGGAACAACCTGGAGGATTAACCTTTTATAGAAAACGTGTTATACTATTCATGTGGCGGAGCAATACGCATACAGAGTTTCCCAACTTGAAAAAATAAACTGGATTGTCAATTATGAAATTTATACAAAATTCATAATCTGTCAGTTTACTTTTTGAACTCTGTAACGTATACTAATACTGCCAGGAGAAATCCTGACCTGAATAGAACACATTTGTTCCGTTCTGCGCCACCCGCTAAGCCGAGTGAAGCTCGTAGAGCGCGAGCTGACGCCAAAAAGAATGCTCACTGAGAAGATCAGCTCGTAGAGCCACGAGCTGGGTAAAATAAAAAAAGCTCACCGAGATGACGGCCCCGTAACTGGGGCCGTTATTTATACTGTTATTAGCGGAGAAAGAAAAATGCTGGATTTTGTTTTTCTAACGGATGAGTTCTTTACTGACTTTTCAAATTGCAAGGAAATTGAGAAGAAAAAAGATCGTCCTCATGTCCAGATCACAATCCAAGTAGGGAACCACATTTTCTGTATTCCCCTAAGGTCTCATATTAATCACACGCATGTTCTATGGACTGATAAGAAAAACAATTGTGGAATTGATTTCTCAAAAGCAGTCGTCATAACAGACCCATTGCGGTACATAGACTTAAGTCGTCGTCCACACATCAGGGAAAACGAGTTCAAAGTCTTAAAGCGCGTAAGTGAGCATGAAATACAACGAAGAATGCTTGCCTATATTGCGGACTATAAAGAAGCTAAACGCAAACCATATATTCCAAGAAACCGCACTTTGATTCAATGCTCGACTCTTCAATACTTCGAACAATTCATATAGCAGATTGAGAACTACACAGCGTTTTTTCCCGCTTATTTTCCCGCTTAACGGTTTTCTCTCTACACCGCGCCATTTACACAAAAGAGGGAAAACACTGTGCCTCCAGTCATTCCAGAGCAAGCCTTTTTCAACATTTTACATGTCAACTATAATTCAAATCCCTCCTTCTGCGCCAGCAAAAGGGGCTGTCTCAAAAGTCAGCCCCGAAAAAAGAGTAAAATAACGGCAGCCGTCCCTTGAAAAAGGGGCGGCTGTCGGCTTAATATTAGGTTGTGAAGCAAAATAAAAAGCAGGTAGATTATACCCTGTATGAGGCAG